>JAFCCG010000084.1 GCA_017610335.1 Chloroflexota bacterium
AGATTTAATCCCTTGCCGTCAAGCCAGTCGGCAAAACCATAGTACTTGTCTTCAATTCCTCTGTAAATGTCACCCAAAGCCATAAACAATTCACTTGCTTAAGTACTACTATTAATTCTTTTTTCTATATATATTAATCTATCTATATTAGAAAAATACACCGGTATTTTCTCAACACACTTAATTGTAGGACTAAAGGGGGTTTCTTATTTAAATAAGTTGTGATTTCCTCCCCAACAAGGCATTTTTTTGCCATCAATTTCCTCTAACAGAAAAACCTGCTTTTTATTTGTTTTAAAACAAAGTTTCATTTAGATGTGGGGAAATTTTACAATTCTTTTGTTGTCTTGTAAGCAATCGGTGGGTAGCCCAGTAAAATAACCTTTAAATACAAGTAAGACTTTTTTTTAATTAGGCGATTTTTTTGAATAATAAAGAGAAAGCACACCGCTCAGTTAAGTTGCTTATGATAATGATTGCGGCAATAGTAATTCTTGCAATAGTGATTTTTGGAATCTTGAATCCAATAATTATGTCAGTAATGACTATAGATGGCACCAGGCCTTGGAGTGAAACAAAGAATTTGCTTACAGACCTTGTAGGCTCGCCGGGTGTATTAAAGCACACTCCTGAAATGACATTCGAACCAAATTGTGTTATTGCAGCAAACGACTTAGTAAGAGGACTGCCAATAACAAGCGACCGGATTTGCATGAGTATCGGCCAGTTTGCAGAAGATCCTGTAAACGGCTTTGAATGCATAGGATGTGAGGATGCCAGTGACAATCAAAGGCTTGTATACCACGGTTCCAGCAACCAGTCCGCAAGGCTTGCGGTTGTCTGCAATGTCAACTTGGAAGAGCTTAATAATGACCTTGAAGAATACAATCTTGAAAATGGTGACGGAAGCTGGGAAGGCACAAGCATTAAGGATGCTTGTAGAATATGTGAAGGTAAGGGCAAGTGCTGTGCTGTTGTTTTGAAGAGAAGCTAATGCTGTTTTTAGTATTGGATTAACTTTTTCTTTTTCATTCCAATAAAGCAGTTATTCAAACAGGTTTTTTGCCCAGCCGATTTGTTTTGTGAAAACGTTTATTGTGCCAGAGCCAATTCCATTTTCCAAGATTTCAATAATAGCATTATTCTTCTTTGTAGTAGGCGCAAATTGTTGGAAAAATATCAGATATTTGGGTGTTATTGCTGAGTTCGTAGTATCCTTGCGGGATTTCTTTCCTAAAGTCAATTAATTTGAATCCCTCTTTTGGTGGGCACTGTTTTCCTTCTTGGCTTGGAAAAATAATGCCTGGGCTTATATCAAGACAAAGTCTTTCAGACCTTTCGCCTGTGTCATTTACTCCAGTGTAATAATATTGCAAAAGGGTGCAAACGTTTTTGGTTGTCCCACAGTATTCTGCACAAAGTGCAGGCTCTTCATAATCCTGTATCTTTATCTTTTCGTCTTTGGGTTCGAAACAGGTGTTTAGAATAAAGGTTATTTTCTGCGGGTTTCTTTCATCAACAACTGTTTCAACTTTGGTTCTCATCTCCTCAAGCTTTGCATAGGTCTCATTAAAACAGCTTTCGCCTGGTGTTAGGCAGCCACTTAAAGAAAGTGCTGCAATCAGCAGACAAACAATCAAAATTACTTTTTTCATGTTTTTTCAATTAATATAATTTGCTTTGCCTTTTATCTATTTTTCCCTTTTTATGGTTCAACAATGTTTATTTTGCCCTCGCCAAAGAAAAATGTTTGCCCTGCACTGCCTGTTATTGTAACAGTTTTCTCTCCACTTTCGCTAAAGTTACCCAAAATGTCCTTTCTGTAAAATCTAAGCAACAACTCTGGTTTGTTGTCCCTGTCTTGGTCAACAATTATCGGTCTAGATAAAATTGGCAAAACCTGTCCATTAAGTTGAACATCCTCTATAGCTAGGTCTTTTGCATTAACTTCGTTGCTTTGTAGTTCTATAGAAACAAGGAGCTGGCCGTTATTCGTTTGCGGGGTTTTTATTATCTTGTCTGGTATAAACTTAACTTCTGCTTTTACAAACATTGTTTGCTCTTCACCTGGTCCAATTGTAGCAGACACTGGCTCGTGTTCTGTACTATTAATTCTGACAAAGTTATTGTTATCATCTAATGCTACAGTGGCGTTTTCATCATATTCAACTATTTGCATATTGTAGTCTATGGAAAGTAATTGTTCTTGAAATTCAGGATATTGTTCGAGGAATTTGTTTACATCATAGCTATTTACTTTAAATTCTACTTCGATGTCATTTGGAA
>JAFCCG010000010.1 GCA_017610335.1 Chloroflexota bacterium
TTTAATATTTAAACATTTGCCTAAAGAAAAATTAATTAGTCAGGACTCGTGGTCTAGTGGTATGATATCGCCTTCACATGGCGAAGATCGCCGGTTCAATTCCGGCCGGGTCCACTTTAATTTTTTCCAATTTAATCAAACAAAATTCTCTTTAAAAAACAGCTTCCGAAACAATAATATACTTCTTTTGACTTAAGAAAAGCAAATGGAAAAAAGAGAATTAAAATTTTTTGCAATACTTGCTGTAGCTCTTATCATACTTGGTTTATTTGCAGTATTTTATGTTTCACACCTGGAGCAAATAAAGCAAAAGGCAATCGGAACAGAACTCATTTATGTTTCCATTGAGGGTGTTGAAATGACTGAAACAATTACTTCCGAAGACATAACTGCAATAACTTTTGTTTCATGTCCTAATTCTGACAAAGGCTGTTACAGGATAAGCATCAAAAAGGACCCAATGTGGTATATTTACTATGATGCATTTTCATTTGAACCAGTTGAAACAGAACAATTGTTTGTTACATAAATTTCCAAAAGGATTAATTTCTTTTCAAAACCACGATAAAATTATCTAGGTTGTTTAGCGCCGTTTAGAGATGATTGCTTCTGGGTTGATTTCTGTTAGTCTACCAGACTGTTTTAGTGCGTTTCCCAATTCGTTTAATGTAATCTTTGTTGTGAACATTTGAGGCGAACTTTTGTAACAAATTCTAACTGTTTCATATGGTGAGAGTTCCTTTTTTAGCCGGGTTTTTTCTCTGGGCAGCAAACCTACTATTCTGTGCAAATCAAGCGGGCTGTATAGAACCATTACCGGGTAGGGCCTGCCTGTAGTTATTGTAGGACCTGAGGGTGCTAGGTAGTCAAGCCTTTTTGGTTCAATAATGTGCAGTAGGTTGCCACTTCCTTTTGTTTTTGTTATTGCAAGGGTTTGGTTTAGTTCTATTGCAATACTTGCTATTCTTTCCCTTTGCAGCTTCAATTTTGAAACAAACGATATTATTCCAGGACTGTTCCTGCCTGCTGGGGGAATCTCAAAGGGCACGCCATAGGGTTCTTCGTTGAAGAGTTTTATCAGGGCCTTGAGTTCTATGAATTTTCTTCTTTTGGTTCCTTTCTTTGAAAGCTCTTTTGCTTCTTCCAGGCAAACTTTTCTTGGCTGTTTTTGTCCTTTCAGAAACAGGTTTCGTTGTTCCCTGAGCCATTCAAGAGCCTTTGCTTCTTGCTTTTTAGGGCCTTTTGTTTTTGTTTTTAGTGCAATTTTAATTTTTCTAGGGTTTCTTTGTAAACTTTTTCCCGTTGTTTTTTTCTGCATTACTAAAACTATGTCTTTTTTGAAATAAGAACTTTACTATTGCAGAAATAATTCAATTATGCTCTGCCGATAGAATTAATAATTTCAAAATCCTTTGTTTAATGGGAGTTATGGAAAAGAATTTGGGAAAAGGCAAGCTTGCCAACTTGGTTAAGGAAACTGAAAAGAATCTTTTCAGGGCAAACAGGCAACTGAAAGAAGTTTCAGCATTGCCAAAAGAAATTGAATCAATTTTTGAAAACCTTGCCCTTTTTGAAGAAGCATCTGCAAAAAATCAGAGTCTTGCAAAAGAACTCGAGGCAGAAATAAAAAGCAAAAAGATTGTAACTCAATCAAGGGAACTTTTTAACAATATAGAAAAGCTAAAAAAAGAATTTGACGAATTTTTTGAAAATGAAACAAGAGCAAGACTTTTTATTGAAAAGCACAGAACCGAAAGACTTTACTCTTTTGAAACAGGTGTGGCTGCAACAAAGTTTGTAAAACAGGCAATGGAATCTTTTTCACTAAAAACCGCAATGTTTAAACCACGCTTTATTGGAGCAATTGACATTAAAAAAACCGCAGATGACCTAACACTCAAAGCCGAAGGAAACACTCTTATTCTAAATCCAAAAAATCTAAAACCATTTGTAGAATATCTTTCTTCAAAAGGATTTGCTTCAAACATTTCCTTAGAGTGTGATGGCTTAAAATTTATATGGCGTGATAAAAAAACTATTTCAATTATTGCATCACAGGAAAGACTTTTCAAGCTTGATCGTTTGTGCGATGTTCTTGAAGGAAAATGTTTAGAAAAGTAATTTTTGCAATTACCATCTTCTTACTTCAAAAAGGCTGAAGCAGTTACTCCTGCATCCCAGGACAAACGCGGTCTTACTTTTATCATCCAGATTTTTTCAGTGTTATCATCAATTATTAATGCAAATCCCTTGCTTCTTGGCATTCCTGCAAAATATTTGTCAAAATCCTGATGCATATAACTTGGTCTTAGTGCACCAACTGCATCTATGTCTGGTTTGGCAGTCATTCTGTGAGAAATAAACAAATCACACTGGCTTATTGCATCTGGATGCAACTTGTTTGGTCTTTGAGTTGCAAGAACAAGACTCAAACCAGGCTGTCTTCCAACCCTGACCCATTCAAGCAATACTTTTAAGGCAAGACTGTCTTCGTCCTTTGGCATAAACATATGTGCTTCGTCAATAAACATCCAGACAATTGGCATTGAAGATTCTCTTTTTTCTCCTTTTATCAACTTAATTTCTTCTTCTTTTCTAAAAAGCATTCTGTCTTCAAAAAGTCTTTTTCCAAGCAATGCAACAATAATGTCCTTTGTTCCCTCCATTCCAATTGCCTGCCTGTAACTGCTTACGTCAATTACTGTAATCTTTCCAGGCTGTACAATATCACGAATTTTTGTTCCCTGCTTTTCAATAAGACCCCAAGCCTGTGCTGCCTTAAGCCTGTTAATCATATACTGTTTTGTGTTTTCATCAGATTCATTGTCTTTTTTTATCATTGAAATTATGTCAGAAATTCCATAATATGTTCCAAGAGTTTCTTTAAGATTTTCAATAACTCTTGCAAGCAAAACAGCAGCTGGTTCAGACCACTTCATTCTAAACAAAGCCATCCATTCTCCTGCCTCTAATTCTGAAGCCTTTAAAGTAAAGGCGCCGTCAACAGGAATTTCTTTTTCTTTATAAAAGTCAAGTTTTCCTTTCGGAACCATTATTTTTACATTTGTTGGAGCTGGCTTCAAATCCCAGTCTGAAAGACCTTTAACATTTTCCTTATTTGGAATCTTTAAACTCCAAAAAATTCCAACAGTATCAATTACTATAACACTAAGCCTTTGTCTCACAGCAGGGCTTACTCTTGCCATTTCTTCAAGAAGTACAGCCATGGTATAGCTTTTTCCATAACCTCTTTTTCCACAAATCAATACCAAATGTGGCTTTGCCAAATCAATCAATATCTTGCTTCCAAGAACAGGTCTTTCACCGCTTGACATCAGCACCTTGCCCAAATAGCCTGTGCCCTCTTTTTTATATTTTTCAAGGTCTTTAAGGCTTCTGCCAATTAAATTTTCGCCCTTGCCAATTTCCTTAATTGCCATGTGCTAAACAAAGGGGTTGAAAAAATATAAAGCTATCCTTGGCAAGAAAAAGTTATTGTGGTTAAGACCACTGGCTTGTTTTGCGCAGTAAAAAATGCTTTTTTGCAAACTTTTTTTTAAAAAGTTTAAGGCAAAGGAGGTGGGCATTTAAGGGGAGGAAATGTATCTGGCGAAGGAGGTGGGGGTTGGGAGTTAAGGAATTGGGGTATTCCTTGCCAAATACAATACTTTCCTCCCTGATTGTAGTTTTCTTAAATGCCCTTCTTTGAATAAGCGGTTTAATCTTTGGGAAGCGGCATTTCTTCCCTTATAGCCGAGTTCCGCTTTTATTTCCTCAGCTGTTGCTTTTCCGTTTGTTTGAACCATGTGCATTATCATCTGGTCCTGTTCTGATAGAATTGAGCTAGGCATGTCAATTCTGTTTTGTGGCAAAGGGGTTTGGCCTATTTCGGCCGTTTTCATTTTAAACATTATTTGATCAAACTTGTCATGAATTTCTTCAAGCATCTTGTTTGTTTTTTCTCTTTCTTCTGCAAGCTTGAAAAGCAGTACTGCCATAAACATCGGGTTCTTGCACTGCCTATCAATCTCTTGCAAATCAAGGCTCAGTTCGGAAAACTTTGGAGAAATTTTCTTAATTAACTCCACGTCCCCAAACAGGTCTTCAAGCTGCTTTGTTGAATCATGATTTGGCATGATGTATCATGATAGTGTCATGACCTTTATATACTTTCCCTTTTTTGGAACCTTGCACATAAAGGGCGTACAACTTTGGGTTTCAAACCCCCTTTTTGTGCAAGATACCCTCCTGCACATTTAGGGGTTTCCCTGAATTCACCACTTCCTTGGCGATTCTAAGGGTTTCGTTGCTCAGATTTTTGAGAGGTATTTTTCCAGGTCTTTGTAGTCTTTTTTTCTTTCCAGCAGACAAACTATGAGAATATTGGGCTCAATAACTACGTAAATTAGTCTTGTTTCTTTTCCATGTAAACTTAGTCTCACTCGAAAGACTTTGTTGAATCTTTTTGAATAGATTCTCTTGAATCTGAATGGATTTGCCTTTATTAGCTCTATTTTTTCTCTTATTATCCTCTTACTCTTTTCATCAAGTAACTTGGCTTGTTGCAGGAAGGTCTTTAGCGCCTTTATTTCAAAGCTCATTGCAGGGCCTTCATAAGCTCTTTTTCATCCACAAAGTGCTTTTTCTTTATTGATTTCTCAATTATCTTGTCAACTAGTTCTATTTCTTTCTCTGAGAAGGACTCGTCAAAATCGCTTTTTTCAAAGATTTTTTCCCTCAGGGATTCCATAGCCAGTTCCTGCACATTTCGGTAGCCGTAGCTCTCGGCAAAGGACTGTGCAGAATTGTAAAGGTTTGGTGACATTTTCAAGTTAAGCTGTTTGGTAGCCATAGATATCTATAGATACCAAACGTTATTTAAATGTTTTTATGCAGTTTCGGGGTTTTTTGTGCCGGTTTGAGTTTTTGTGCAGGATTTTACAGTTCCTCTTTTTTCAGCCCTGTTTCTTTCATTATTTCTTTTAGTGTTCCTTTTGAAACAACTTTGTGGTTTGGAATTGTTATAGGCTCTTTTGTTGTATGCCTTAGGTGGACGTGGCTTCCTTTTTGGTTTCTAATCCAGTAGCCTTTCTTTAACAGTAGTTTGATGAGTTTCTTTCCAGAAACCGGTTTCAGCTTCATAGCTTTACAGCTACCTTTGCTGTTTCAATCTGTCCTTTTAGCGGAATGCCATCTTCTGCCAAGCTTCTTACGTGCAGTTCAATTGCTTCTTTGACGTTTTTTAGGGCTTTCTTTCTTGTTTTGCCTTGGCTAATGCAGCCAGGCAATGATGGCACAGTAACTGTAAAGTATCCGTCTTCATCTTTTTCCAAAACAACTTTCCAGTCCATTTTTTTCACCAATTAAGTAATTGTTGCTTTCTTTATAAATACTTTTCTTTGAGTGTAATTTTGAACATAAAGGGCCAAAACTTTGCGTTTCAAACCCCCTTTTTGTGCAGTTTCGGGGATTTTATTTTTTTATTGATAGATGTTTGATGTTTGTTAATTCTCGAATTCCTTCAGTATAGTTTATTCTTCCAATGCCTGATTGTTTGGCTCCGCCCCAGGGGCAGCCTATTTTGTAGCCTCCGCTGCTGTTGATGACTACTGTTCCGACAACTAGTTTTTTTGCAATTTGTTTTGCTTTTTCCTTGTCTTTAGTCCAAATGCTTGCTGTTAATCCATATTTTGTGTTGTTTGCTTTTTCTATAGCTTCTTCAATTGTTTCAAAAGAAACTAGTGGGATAATAGGTCCAAAGGTTTCCTCTTTCATTACTTTCATGTCATTTGTCAAATTTGTTAATACTGTGGGAAGAAAAAAGTAGCCTTTTCCTTCGAGTCTTTTTCCTCCTGTTAAGATATGTGCGCCCTTCTTTTTTGCATCTTCAATGTGGTCTTCCACTGTTTTTAGTTGAAATTCTCTTATCAGTGGTCCGATGTCTGCATTGTCATTGCCTTTATCGATTGAGACTGCTTTTGCTTTTTCAACAATTTTTTTTGTTAACTGTTCAAATATTTCTTTTTGAATGTAAATTCTTTCTATTGAGCAACACACTTGCCCTGTGTTGATTGTTGCCCCTCTAACTATTCCTTTTGCTGTTTCCTCTAAATCTGCATCTTTGAGGACTATTGCCGGGTCCTTTCCACCCAACTCTAAAATGATTTTGTGGAGTTTTTCTGCGCTGTCTTTCATTATCTGTTTTCCTGCTCTTAAGCTTCCTGTAAAGCTGACTAGGTCTATGTCTTGTTTGACAATTTCTTTTCCTGTTTCTTTCCCTCCAACAACAAGCTGAATTACGTTTTTTGGCAAGCCTTCTTCTTCCAGTTGTTTCAATAGATTAAAAAATTCTATTCCTACTAGAGACGAGTGCTCTGATGCTTTGAACAAAACAGTGTTCCCTGCAAGGAGTGCTGGCACAATTGAAACTAGAGGGAGTTCTAGGGGATAATTCCAGGGTGTTATTGCTGCAACAATGCCTATTGGCTCATAACATAACACATTTTTTTCTTTCTCATTTTCATCCAGCACTTTTTCTTTCAATGCTATTGGAACAGTTTTTAAAAAAAAGTTTGTGGCGCTACTTGCTGCCTCTACTTCTCCTACCGCCTTTTGAATAGGCTTTCCCATTTCATCGTGAATTATTTTGGCAAGTTTTTCCTTATTTTGCTCCAAAAGTGGAACAAGCTTTTCTATTATCTCAATCCTTTTTTCTAACCCCAGTTCGCTCCAAGCAGGCAGTGCTTCCCTAGCTTTTTTCACTATGGTGGGAATCTGCTCCGAAGAAGTCTCTTCAACCGCTTTAATAATCTCTTCAGTAAACGGATTTATTGAAACAATTTTACTCATGATATAACTCAACTTACAAACGATTAAAAGAATAACCTTCCAATTTGCCTAAACCCCTTTTTTATGCAGAATCGGGCTTATAGCATTATTGTGTTTTCTTCTTTGAAGTGTTTGTCGCCTGTTACGATTTTGAGTTTGTAGGTTTTTGCCGTTGCTAGAATTATTGCGTCAATTAGTCCAAATCCTTTTTCTTTTTTTCTTTTTTGTACTTTTAGTATTCCTGCAAGTTCAAGTATTTCTTGGTCTAATTCAAGGATTGAAGAAAGGGTTTTTATTTCATGCATTTTTTCTTTTCTGTTAATGTTTTCTCTTTCAATCCATTCGCTTAATTCTGCCAGGCAAATTGTGCTAGTAAAGCAATTTTCTTTTTTAAGGATTGCTTTCACCTTTTTACCTTTTTCTGTTCCGTTGAAGAATTCAACCCAGGCATAAGTATCCAATAGCAATTCAAATCGCCCTGTCTTTGTGCTCTCTTTCAAAGGGCACTGTTTTCACTGAACCGAAGGCCTTTTCGAGCAGCGAAAGGTCTTTTTTGATTATTACTACTTTCACATTTTCATCTTTTCTTATTTTATCTTCTATAACAACCTCTTTTGGAATTAATACCCCAAAAGAACTTCCAACCTGTCTTACCTTGCTTTCAAAAACACTCACTAAAATCACCTATTATAACATATTATAATAATTTATTTAAATATATGTTTTTTTTCCAAACGCTTAGCCTTTCTGGGTCACAACTTTTGGTTTCAAAATCCCCTTTTTGTGCAGAATAGGGGTTTTTTGTGCAGGATTGAGTTTTTGTGCAAACCTCTTTTCGGAGGCTTTACACAGGAAAGTAGCGCAACTTTGGGTTTCGAACCCTGTTTTTGTGCAGAATCGGGGCAAGAGAACAATATGTGTTATTGGGAAGTAGTTTATGGTTTTTTTTCCTATAAACCTGCCCCCATTAATTTAATCAGTTTCTTTTTGATTTCTGCATCGCCAACAAAAGTCCAAAGTTGCTCAAAGCCAGTTCCCCAGTTATGAACATATTTTAGTTCATCTAAAATCACCATATCGCTGGTAATGCTAAAGTGAGCGAAAGAAGAGGAAGCTTGGCTTTCTTTTCGTCCTTTGCCACTAGTAGGGGGCATGTGCTTATGAATTTCATCCTCCATTGCATGGAGTCTTTTCATATTATCTTGAGTAGGTTTGAAATGTGTTAAAACAGGGTTCAAATCTATATCGTTGTATTCTCGCTTTCCCTTGGCAAAACTACCATATATTAAGACTCCTTTAAAATCAGGAAATTTTGTCATCGTTTTCTCAACAGCGACCTTAAGTTGTTGGAGTAATATCTTTCTTTTTTTTCGCGAATTGTCGCCTTGCTTGAATTATCTTTCTTCTTTCTGTAGAGGATAAGCTTTTCAAATAAGAACGCCATGCTTTTTCCCTTGGAGACAACTCGCCTTTTTTCCTAACGGGACTTAATTTGAGCAGCTCAGGAATATTCTCTGCTAATTTTCTTTTCATACGATTCCCTTTTCTCCGTCTGACGGGTTTTATGGTATCATTTATGCCTCTTTTCTTATTTAAAAGAAATAGATTCCTCCTAGTTTTGTAGCTCTATCCGCCTATTTTCCATTCGCTTTCACCAAGGTTTCCTTGAACCTGTTGCACTACTTAAAAACCCCTTTTTGTGCAGAATCGTGGTGTCAGGAAAGAATAAGAAAATTGAAGGGGGAAAAAGTACCCCCTTTCAAAAGCAATTATTTTGATAGTGTTATTTCTATTGCTGAAACCTTCAAAGGTGTTCCTTCCTCTGTTTTGATTTCTTCTGTTGAAATATTTATGTTGTCAATCTTGCTGCCTGCTACAAACTTGTTTCTTACAATTTCTGCAACATCAACAGCTCTGCTGATTGCTCTTCCTCTTGCTTTTATTTGAATAATGTTTGCGCCTTGATTTATTTGTGTTACAACAGCTAAAACATATGCCATTGTACCTTTTTTTCCAACGAAAACAACATTGTCCTCAGTCATTCAAAACACGCCTCCTTGTTGTACACTGTTTTTCTGAAATTTTGTTACTTGAATTTTTCAAAGACGATAATGCCTTTTTTTAAAGAATAAAACTGCAATCTTTTTTTATAAATATGTTTTATTTTGCCCTAATGGTAGCAGCCTTTCGGCTGTTTGTTTTTAAAAAAAGAAAAATTGCTGGAATTCCTTGTGCTTTAGCACTTTTTTCACAAGGCTTTTTGCGTGAGCAAAAAGGCTTAGCGCAGGTATTCCAGGGTGTTTTGCCAGATTCCAGGGGTTATTGCCGGGTCATAGTTGAAGTAAATACTTTTTCCTATTAGTAGAGTTTTTTCAACTATTCCTGGGTAGTTACTTGCATCTGCAATGTGTTTTATATAGGCGACCTGATTTCCGGTTGGTTTGACCTTAAATGTTAGTATGTTCAATGGACCGTATCTTGGGTCTGCCGGTGCCACTTCAATACCTTCCATTATTGGGTTGTCAAAGTCCAGTCTGTGTATTTTAGCTGTTGTTGAAATCGGCAATTTACATGTTGGAATGTTGTTTGGTCCAAGGTCACATTCAACTGGTATTATATCGCCGAATGTTGCTCTCCAACCTATTACATCTGATGCCACTCCTGTTCCGTAAATTCCTCCGGATCTATAAATTCCTGAGTCCATTATGGTTATGAGCTTTCCACCTGTTTTGACATAGTTTTCAAGTGCTTCGCCAAAACTTCTTGATACACTTTTGTCATATGGTGTTATTCCCATATGCTGGTCTAGCAAAACAATGTCATATTGGGCAAGTTGCTCTTGTGGTGCTGCATCTAAATCAGAAGCGTCTTTTACTCTGTAGTATACCAAATCTCGCTGGTTGTCAAGGTCTGCAAGCAGGTCAATACTTGGTTGACCTATTACTAGCATTTGAACCTGATTTTGTCCTCCCAAAAATGGGATTGTCCACAATCCAAATCTATGACCTAAGAATGCGGCTATTATAACAATTAAAATTAGCGGGATTAGGGCTTCAAGGTTTCTTGTAACGCCTGATTTCATTCCGCCACCTTGTGCCGGTTCTCCTGCGTCTTCTGGGTACATCCTAATACTCACCTTCGTTAATTTTTTCCAATTAATATGTTAATAATTTCTATTAATATTTGGTGCATTTCTTCCTTTTTAACCTTTCGTTTTTGAAGAGAGGCGCACTAAATCAATAGAAGTCTTTTGTTATTTATAAAGCTTTCTTTTGCTCTTTTCCTTTTGCCTGAGCTTTACCCTTTTATGATTCCGTAGTACATGTTTTCAATTGGAAGAATATATTTTTCTTTTCCTGCTTGTTCAAGTTTTGGGTTTGCATAATATTCTAGTGGAAGCGCATAGTAGATTATTCTTTCTCCAATTCCTGATGTTACAATTAGTGGAACACTTTTGTTTAAGTCATATCCTGGTCTGTCCATTTCACTTCCAAAGTCAAGTGAAAGGACTTCGTTTGTTATGCCTCCGGAAAGTGTTTCAACAACTGCAAAGTCTTCTCCTTTGAAAATATATAATGGCAGTGCTCTTGAAATTCCTCTTATAAGTGGATGGTTTCCGCTTGGTTCTGTTTCCATGTTCCCTGCAAGGAATGGTCTGTCTTCAGGGCATGGTACAAGTTCGCAGAAAGTAATTTTTTTAGGGTCGACAGGTTTTATTCCCAAGAGTTCGTCAAATGAAATTATATAATCTCCGTCTCTTCTAGACCATGGTCCGAGCGCGGTGTTTGTATCACTGTCAGGGTTCTTGTCTTTGGTGTAAACAAATTTGTCATCAGGTCCAAGTTGGGTTCCTGCATCTCCTGTCCATACAAGAACTCCGCCTGTTGGGTTTGTTGCATAATCTATAAATGCTCTTAATTGTTTTGTTTCAATTTCTTTTGCTCTGTCAACTATTACTATATCGTAGGTTTCCAGAACACCATAGCTTACGTTGTCAATGTGTTGTATGTCAGCATGCACTGAAAGAATGTTTGGTTCTGCAAGAAATTCTTCAAGGCTTCCGTTACCAAATCCTATTGGATTTCCTAGACCTTCATCTCCGTAAACAATCAGAACTCTTGGTCCGCCTGTTGTATAAGTTTTAATAGTCCAGTAAACGTCACACCATGTTTCTCCTGCAATTGGAATTTCACTGCATCCTACAACTCCTGTAAATGTCAGTAAAAATAAGAGCACAAAAATCATCACTATCAGGATAATTGCTCTAATCCCGTTTTGTATAATTATTTCGTTTTGCATGGTTTTTCAGCCTTTTTTTTTAAACGTTATCATTTTTATATCTTAACAACTATTAAAATCTTTATATTGCACCTTTTTTTGGTGTATTTTTGGTGTTTTAAAAATGGTTAAGTTAAACAAGGGTCCTTCAGTAAGCGGGCCAAGTAGCAGTCTGGGAATTGTAAGGTTTTTTGACGCTGACACAAGCGGTCCAAAACTTTCGCCAGAATTTGTTATTGGCGCGGCAATTGCTCTTATTGCACTGGTTTTGGTTGTTAGGGCAATTACTCCAATAGCTTAAGTAATAGCTTTAATGGATTACAGGCTATTTTTGCCTTTCTTTTTTTGCAAGTTCTGCTGATTTTTTCAGGTTTTTTGGGTAATGTTTTCCCCTATAAAGTGATTTAGCTTCTGCTTCTTTTGCATTGAATGTTTTTTTTAGCATTGCAGTTGCCTTTTCTTGGTCAAATCCCTTGCATGAAACTATGTCTATTTTTGCAAGCTGCCTTAGTGGGTAGGTGTGTATTGTGATGTGTGATTCTGCTATTAGTACAAAGGCGCTTAGCCCTTGCTCTTCCTTGTTTTTTGGATTGTATTTGAAGACAAATACTTTGGAAATTTTTCTCATTCCTATTTTTGCAGGAAATTCTGAAAGCAGTTTTTTGATAAATTTTTTGTCCGCAAGCTTTTTTGCATCACATTTGTACAAGTCAACAACAAGCTGTGGCCCGTAATCCGGGTTAAACTTTTTCATAAAGAATGGCATTGCTTTGTCTACAATATTGTATGCAAGGTCGAATGAAAATATTGCAAAAAAGTAAACAAAGTTTCCTGTCCAAAATCCTAACACAAGTGTTCCAATTTCCAGTGAAAGCCTTGCGCTTACAATATGCTGTATTGTTGAATTTATGTGTTTTCCTTTTTCTTTTGCCTTGTCCACGAAATCGTTTAAGGCTTCGTCAAGGAATCCGAGGGCAATAAAGGCGGCAAGAAGCGGAATGTCTATTGCTGGCAATCCCATTACTGCAAATGCTGCAAAAATTATTGCAATTGCAAGCTGGTGTGGTTTTGAATCAATTTTTCCCGCAATCAATACTCCTATAGCAATTGCAATTATCAGTGTTGCAAATTCTGTTGAACCTGTTGCAAGCCATCCTGCAAGCAGTCCGTAAACTGCTGCGGTTACATATTGTATCCCTGGAAATTTTATTGCAAATGGCTCGTCTATTAAGTTGTCTGTGAATTTTGTAAATGCTCCGCAGGCAAACATCAGCAAATAGGCAATAATTGTAATCATGTTTAGCAATTCCTTTTCACAAAATGCCTTTCTCCTTCAATGCGGCCGCAATAAGCGGGAATGCAATTGTTGCGTCACAGTTTATCTGCACACTATTTCCGTTTTCTTTTAATTTGCCCCAGCTTTTTGCTTCTCTTGTTTGTGCTCCTGAAAGACTTCCGTCAAATTCTGCTGCTGTTGAAATGTAAACCGCGTAATCAAGTCCGTCTCTTATAATGTTTGCGCCTATTATGTGGTGTTTTGAGATTCCTCCTCCGAGAATTATTGCGCCTGTTTTGTCTGCTGTCAAAACAATATCTGCTAATTTTTTCATATCTTTTGTTACGTCCATTACAAAATCAGGATTTTCTTGTTTAAAGAAGTGCATTTGAAGTCCTATTGCTCCGTCTGTTATGCCTGGACAGAATATTGGAAGGTTGTTTTTACTGCACCAGTGCAGAAAGCTTTCTTTTGGAAGTTTTTCTCCAATGAATTTTGCAAGCTTGCTTGGGCTGATTGTTTTTTCTTTTGAGTAAATTTCTGCAAGCCATTTTTGCATTTTTTCTTCAAGAATTTCAAAGCCTTTTGTTTCAACAAAAATGTTTCCAATTCTGTTAATTCCTTTTTGGTGTAGTTCTACATCGTTTGCCATAAATGTTCCTTGCTTGTATGGCATGAAACTTTTGATAATGTCGTGGTCAATGCTTCCTGCAGTTGTTACAATTGCGTTAATGAATTTTTTTTCGCATAATTCTTTTACAATTCCTCTTAATCCTGAGGCCATTAAGTTTGCTGTAAATCCCAAAAATATTGTTGCTTTTTCTTTTTTCATTTGCTCTATTAATTCTACTGCTTGTGCAAGGTGTGTTGCCTGAAAGCCTGTTGCCTTCATTCCATTAACCAAGTCTGTTGCATTTTTTCCGTTTAGTTCAATATCTTTGATTTCTTCCATAAAAAAACACCTCTAAAGTGCGGTCTTATGTTTACCGTTGAATTAGAAAATTGGCCTTAAATTGGCAGGGTAAACATAAAGGAATTAGTGGTTGAAAACCTATTTAAATTTGCCTTTTTCAGGATTATTTTCTTATTCAGGAACAATTTGCATTTGGCTTATTTCACTATCTGCAGTGCAAATTTCCTTTCAAAGAGTTTTTCTGTGGGCTTTTTCTTGGTTTCAACAAATTCTGTATTAGTGCTTGTTTCGATTTCTTTTTTGTATTTTTCAAGGAATTCTGGTTTACTGCAGACAATTTTTAGCTTTGTCTTTTGTCCTGGCATTAGTTTTGCTTCTTTTCTCATGGACTGAATTTTTCTTCTGAGTTCTTGCAGTTCCCAGTTTTCTTTCAAATCATCATTTGCATCAATGTTAAGGAATAATTTTAAGTCTTCAAATTCTTTTTCTGCCCACTTTCCTTTCTTTGGCTTTTTTTTGTCGAGTGAGACTTTTTTGACATTGCAGCTTCCTGCAATAACGTTTTTGACCTTGTTCAATTCTTTTCCTGTTTTTGAAACAATAACAAGTTCGTTCAATAACCATCTTCTTCTTAGTTTGTTTTCTTCTCTCATTGACAGAACGATTTGTGTAACTTGCTTGCCTTTTTCAAATTCTTCTTCTAACTTTTTGTTTACCTTTTTGCTGTCAAATTCCGGTAAGTTAAGAAGGTGAACTGATTCAGGCATTTTTCCTTCTTTCAAATGCTGGTAAAAATATTCTGTGATATGGGGAGTTATTGGAGCCATTAATCTTAGAAGCCTGTCAATTACGTATGACATTGTTTGGCTTACTGCTTTTGCTTCTTCTTCCTCTGTTCTGTCTCTTACAATTTTAATGTAGGTTCTGCTTAATTCTTCCATTACAAAGTTTTCAATTGAAGCAGTTGCTTTTGAGTAAGTATGCCTATTGTAAGCGTTTAGTACTTCTTCTGTCATGCTGTGTAATTTGCTTATAATCCATGTGTCTTCTACTTTGAGTTTTTTTTCGTCAATCTTTTCTGCTTTTTCAATATCCAAATCTAGGTAAATTAATGCGTAATTGTAGCTGTTCCATAGCACATTGAAGAAGCGATGAATGTCTTTGAAGGCATCCCATGAAAACGCAAAGTCTTCGCCCTTGCTTGTGTTTACAAGGTAGTAGCGTAAATAATCTCTGTTGTATTTTTCAATTATTTCTTTTGGTTGCACAATGTTTCCAATACTTTTTGACATTTTTTTCTTTTCAAGGTCTAGTATAATTCCATGTACTAAAATGTTTTCAAATGGTGCTTTGTCAAAACAGATTGTTGAAAGAATCAATTGTGAATTCCACCATCCTCTGAATTGGTCTGTTCCTTCAAGGTTTAAATTTGCCGGCCAGAATTTTTCAAATAATTCTTTTTCTTTCGGATATCCTAATGCTGCCCAACTGCTTACTCCTGAGTCAAACCATACATCAAGAATTTCAGGAACCCTTTTCATTATTCCGCTGCAGTTGCATGCAAATTCAATTTTGTCAATTCCTGGCTTGTGCATTTCAATTTCTTTTATTCCGCTTAATTCCTTTAATTCTTTTCTGCTTCCGATTACTTTTTTGTTTTCGCATTTGTTACAAACCCATATTGGTAATGGTGTTCCCCAATATCTTGCTCTTGAAATAGGCCAGTCGCTTATGCTTTCAAGCCAGTTGTGCATTCTGTCTTTCATCCATGTTGGAACCCAGTTGACTTCTTTGTTTAATTCAAGCATTTTTTTCTGAATGCTTCTGATTTGTAAAAACCATTGCTTTACACTTAACATCAACAGAGGAGTTTTACAACGCCAGCACACTGGGTAATCATGTGTATGCCAGTGCTTGTAAACCAGCATTTTGTCATATTCCAAATCTTCTATAATTTCTTTGTTAACAATTCTGCATTTTTTTCCGGCATATTTTCCTGCTTCGTTTTTTAGTAATCCGTTTAATTTAACAGGTGAAATCGCAGGAAGTCCTGTCTTGCTTCCGACTTCGTAATCTTCTTTGCCATGTCCTGGCGCACAGTGTACCAAGCCTGTTCCCTCTTCCAAATTAACATATCTTTCGCTTAAAACTACTCTGTAGGCTTTTGGCATTTCAGGCAATTTTAATTTTTTACGCAAAGGATTTTCATATTGCATTCCTTCAAGTTCTTTTCCTTTAACTACTTTTTCAATTGCATATCCTGCTTCAATTGCATCCATTAAGCTTTGTATTTTTTCTTCTGCAACAACCCATGTTTCGCCATTGCTTAGCTTTACAAAAGCGTAATCAAAGTTAGGGTGTACCATTACTCCTGTGTTTCCTGGAAGAGTCCATGGTGTGGTGGTCCAAATTACAAGGAATGTTTCGTCCATGTCTTTTACCGGAAATTTTACATAAATGCTTTCGTCTGTTTGTTTTGTATATTCAATTTCGTTAAATGCAACAACTGTTTCACAACGCGGGCAAATGTGTACTGGATAAAGTCCGTTGTAAAGAAGTCCTTTTTCATCAGCCTTTTTGAAAGACCCCCAGATTGCTTCAATGTAATCGTCGTCAAGGGTCAGGTAGGGATTTTTCCAATCCATCCAGACTCCAATATTGTCAAATTCTTTGTTCATTACTTCAATAAATTGTGTGGCAAAATGTCTGCATTGTTCTGTAAATTTGTCAACTCCATATTCTTCAATTTGCTGTTTGTTGTTAAAGCCAAGTTTTTCTTCAACCTTTTTTTCTGTTGGAATACCATGGCAGTCATATCCTGGTCTGTCAAAAACATTAAAACCCTGCATTCTTTTGGAGCGCATTGCTGTATCTTTTAAAACCTTGTTTAAGGCTGTTCCCATATGGATATGACCTGTTGCATAAGGCGGACCGTCCATAAAATAAAAAGTTTCTTTTTGCTTTTGGCTTTGTTTTCTGGCTTTTTCAGGAATTCCGTTCTTTTCCCAAAAACGCCTTACGCTTTCCTCTTTTTTAAGGCCAAAGGGTTCTAAAAGCTTCTTTTTTGTCATTTTAACACATTTTTTCCTTTCTTTGCAAAATTTGCATCTGATTATTTCCCGCTAATTTTTGCACTTTATTACTTTTAGCTAATTAATTCTTTTAAAGCAATTTGTTTGAATGCGACTGCTTTTTTAAAAAATACTACAAATTCTTTGCAAAACGCCTTGTGAAATCCTTTTGAAGAGCGCGCATTTCCTTCCTTTTGGTCTTTTCATGTTCTTTGTCGCCTGTTCTTGTTGCAGCATGCATTTTATGTGCTGTTTTGTGAATCCTGTTCCTGAGATTTGTTGCCGCTTCAATGGTTTCAGCAGGCATTCTAAAGATGTGCATTCTTTTAAGCGCAGCATTTGTGACAAGCGACTTTGGGCTGTCGTAATCAAAGGCTATTTTCAGCATCCTGCTGTAAAACTCGTCTGTTCTGCAGTGCAAAACCCTTTCCATTACCGATTGCGGAACCATTCTCTCATAAGACCTTTCAACATGCTCCATCAATTCATTGAACGAAATCTCCTTTCTTGCAAACTTCACAAGATGACCTTTGATTGTGCTGGTAGCCAATGGCGCGGACAAAATTCTTACAACAATGCTGACAGAAAGCTTGTGGGTTTTGTCAAGCTGAACAAGCCTTCTGATTATTTTCCTTCCGTTCCTTGGGGTTTTCTCAAGAATCTCCTTCATGGTTGAAGAGGCTCTTCTAAGTGATATCTCATTCCTTTTGTTTGTTGCAACAGTTAAAAGAGCCTGAATTGCCTTTTCAGTATTTGCAGCAGGGTCGCCTTTTTGAATAGACCTTGCGCCTTTCAAAATCCTTTCCTTTGTTATTTTATGCCGTGGCTTTTTTGCAATTGCAGAAGTTTTTTTCATTTAAAAATACCTCTTTTTCTGAGAAAAGGGATTGGGTCCGGGAGGATTTGAACCCCCGACCCTTGGTGTATAAGACCAATGCTCTGCCAGACTAAGCTACGAACCCATTTATCTGTGTTAAAATTCAATTGGGAATTGTTTAATAATTTAATCAATTGCCCATTTGTATTTGAAATTTCTTAATAATTCATTCAATCTGCTTTTAGCTGTTTTAAAGCAAAAAAAAAGAAAAAAAAGAAAGGGGTTTTTAAGGCCCCTTTTTTTACTTGACTGACTTTTTTAACTCTAATGAAATTTTCTTAAGTTCTTCCTTTGAGTTTACAAGAATGCTTATTCCTACTACTATTGCAAGCACCCATGCAAACGCTTGGATAAACGGAGTTAAGAAAAGCTCTATCAAGCTTAACAGCACATTTGCTATTTCTGGTCCCACTACCAATGTCAAAGCAAGCATTCCTGAAAAGACTAGAACAATGCCTTCTGCAATTAATCCAAGTGGTTTCTTTATCCTGAATGTTGTTGCCTCAATAAGGTTCCTGAAGTAGCGTGCAATCAGTAATCCTGTCACCATTACTATAACACCGCCAAGCAACGCGAAAAATATCGGGCTTGGGTTGTTATTGGAGAACACAAAAATTCTTTCAAGGTAGACTGTGAAAATGTCAAGATTCAACCATCCTACTGCTTGTGCAAGGAAAATTCCTATAACATACCATTTGGTTAGGCTTCCAATTAATGCAGAAACCTCTTTTCCTCCAATTGCTGCTGTAAGGTTTTGTTCGTCAATCCACTGATCAACCTTTGTGCTCTGCAGAATTTTGATTACAATCTGCTTAATTATTCTTGCCAGTACCCAACCAATAAGTACAATGATTATTGCTGCAACAATTCCAGGAATAACTTTTACAAATTCGTCCCAGATGTTTACAACAAGTGCTTGGTATAAGCTGTCAAGAAAGTGGCTTATAGTTTGGTTCATATCCACCATTTAGTTTCACCTAAACCTAAAAAGAGTTTGATGTTTTTAAATGTTCTGCATCAATTCGTCTATTGCCTTTTGAAATTCGTCAATCGTTGAATTATTTTCGATTGTGTCCTTAGCCATTGCAATAACTTTGCCTAATTCAAATTTTGTTGAATCATGTTCATCTCTTTCAAAAAAAGTTTCTTTTGTTTGTCCGTCCTTTTTGCTTCTTCTGCCAAACCTTTTTCCTTCCTCTGCCTTAATTGCAATAAGCTTAAAACCAGAAATTTTTTTCTTGAAAAATTCAATTTCACTAATACTTCTTGGTCCGACAAAAATAACATTTCCCCATCCATTCTTCTTTGCTTTTTCAAAAACCCTTTGGGCAACAATATCGTCACCAAGTTTTTTCCTCAATTCGTTTCCCACAAGGGAACGGTTCATTTTAGTATCTTTCTTTCCTTGCTTTGCAAGCTCTTCGGCAAGCTCGTTGCTCATTACAATCTTGCGAAACCCGTATTTTTTAACAACATAGTCTGCTGCTGTATCTTTGCCACAGCGTGCAAGGCCTGTAAAAGCAATTACTTTCATAAAAGAAAAAGAGAGTGAACTTATTAATAATTTAATTAAAAAAAGAAAAAAAGTTGTGCCTGCCAAAACAGGCACCATATTATGTAAATTATTGGTACATTATTTTTTGTCTTACATCATGCCTGGCATTCCGCCCATTCCTGGAGGCATTCCGCCTGGAGGCATTCCGCCTTTGTTTTTGCTGTTGCCTGCAATGATGTCGTCAATTCGCAGAATCATTTCAGCAACTTCGGAACCTGATGTAATTGCCTGTGTCTTAACAGATAATGGTTCTATGACATGCAATGCCATCATATCTGAGAGCTTTGATTTCATGACGTCAACGCCAATATTTATTTCTTCTTTTTTGCTGTGCTTGCTTCTAAGCTCAACAATTGTATCCAACGGGTTCATACCGGCTGTTTCAGCAAGGGTTCTTGGAATTTCTTCCAAAGTGTTTGCAAATCCTTCTATTGCAAGCTGTTCCCTGCCTCCGATACTTTTTGCATAATCTCTTAGATGCATTGCAACTTCTACTTCAGCGCTTCCGCCACCTGCAACAATCTTTCCGTCCTTTATGGCTGTGGCTGTTGCCATCAAAGCGTCGTGCATTGCTCTTTCTGCTTCGTCAATCACGTGTTCTGAACCGCCTCTTATTATCAGCGAGACACTTTTTGGATTTTTACAACCTTCAATGAAGACCATTGCGTCGCCTGAAACTTTTCTTTCTTGCACAAGTTTTGCATTTCCCAAATCTTTCAGGTTAAGGCTTTCAAACCTTGTTGCAACCTTGCCGCCTGTGGCCCTTACAAGTGCGTCCATGTCAGATTTCTTGACCCTGCGAACAGCAAGAATTCCTTCTTTTGCCAAAAAATGCTGTGCCAAATCGTCAATGCCTTTTTGGCATATTACAACATTGGCGCCTGCCTTTTTGATTGCTTCAACCATGTTTTTGAGCATTCCCTCTTCCTGGTCAAGGAATGCCTGCATTTGCTCCGGCGAAGTTATTTCAATTTTTGCGTCTGTTTCAGTGCTTTTTACTTCAAGTGCCGCATCGATTAATGCAATTTTTGCATTTTCAACCTTTTTTGGCATTCCGCCGTGCACTATTTCTTTGTCTATTACAATTCCTTCAATGAGCTTGCTTTCAGCCAGAGATGCTCCTTGCTTTTTTTCAACCTTTACATTGTCAATGTCAATGTCTATCTTGCCGTCATCATTGTCTGCAATTTTTGTCAAGGCTCCCACAACAATGTCCGACAATTCCTCTGTTGATTCGGCTGCCTTGCCTGTCATAGAGGTTATGGCAATGTTCTTCAATGCCTTTTTGTCAGAAAACTTTATTTCTTCGGCAACATTTTTCATAAACTCAATTGCCTTTTTTGAAGCCATTCTGTAGCCATTTACAATAACACTTGGATGGATATCATTGTCAAGCATTCCTTCAGCTTCTTTCAAAAGTCCGCCTGCAATTACAACTGCTGTTGTTGTTCCGTCTCCAACTGCATCATCCTGTGTTTTGGCAACCTCTGCCATTATTTTTCCAATAGGGTGTTCTATGCTTATTTCATCCAAAATTGTTGCCCCATCGTTTGAAATTGTCACGTCTCCCATATCGTCAACAATCATTTTGTCCATTCCCTTTGGACCCAAAGTTGACTTGACTGCATTTGCTACCGCTTTTGCAATCAAAATGTTTATTCTCTGAGCATCCCTTCCCCTTGTTCTCTTTGTCCCCTCAGGGAGAAATACCACTGGTTGCTGTGATTCAGCCATTTATATCTCACGCTCCATTTGTTTGTTTTTTTTTAAAATTTGATATTGATATCTATGTTTAATAAATATATAAAAAATTGATGGATAACAATGTTTAAAAAGCTTTACTGCTTATAAGTTTTTAAACCCTGGAAAGCGGGGTATTTAAAGCAATTTCTGTTTTAATTTGGTTTATGAAAGTAACTCGTTTTGCACAATCTTGTGTTTTAATTGAAACAAAGGGCGAAAGAATATTGGTTGACCCTGGTGTTTTGCAGTTTGAGGATTCTCTGCTGAAAGAAGCATGGGGGAATATTGACTTGCTTTTGGTTACGCACAAACACAGCGACCATTGTAATAATGATGCAATAAAAGAGATTGTAAAGGATTCAAAGACCAAGTTTTACTCAAGTCAGGAAGTTGCAGATGCATTTCCTGAATTGTCGCCCCAAATTGTAAAAGCTGGTGATGTCATAGATTTTGACGGCATTAAGGTTGAGGTTGTAAAAGCAGTTCATGGATATATCCCTTTGCTAAAAGGTGGAGGGGAAATTCTTGAAAACATTGGTTACATAATTGATGACGGCGACAAAAGAGCTTATCTTACCAGTGACTCAATTTGCTTTGATAACGACTACAAATGTGATGTTCTTTTTGTGCCGGTCTGCAATCATGGTTTGGTTATGAGTCCTTTTGAAGCAGCCTTGTTTGCAAAGGAAACCGGAGCAAAACTTGTTGTACCAGTGCATTATGATAACCAAAAGTTTCCTGCTGATTTAGAGGCTGTAAAAATGGAATTTGAAAAGCAGGGTTTGAATTACAAGTTTCTTAAAATAAATGAAAGCGTTGAAGTTTCCTAGTCTTCTCTTTTAGCCTTCGGAAAGACAGCGCTTCGCGCAAAAGCTTTACTCGTTATAAGTTTTTAAACCCTGAAAAAAAGGGTGAATTGGGGTTATTTTGGCTGTTTTTATCTTCGGTATATTTTGTCGTGGTGGTCATAGTCCCATAATTCAACAATCTTTTCCTTTTCATGAATTTCGTAGATAAGCACAAACGATTTGTAAATGTGGACTCTTCGTTTGTTTTTCATTGTTGCACTTAATGGTTTGAATCTGTATGGGTTCTCAAGAATTTGCTTTACTTTTTTCCAAATCGCTTTGAGCTGTTCTGGGTCTTTTTTGGACAGTTTTGCAAATACTTTGTCCAATTGCTCCTTTCTCTTTAATTCGTAAGCCAACGAAAATCATCTCTTTTCAAGTTGGCTGAAATATTCATTAACGTCTTTTATCTTTAGGGATTTTTCTTTTTCAATTCTTTTCAGTTTCTTTAAATATTCTGGTTTCAATTCCATTTCTAGTATTTCATGTTCATATTCTTCAGCCATTTTGTTTAGGGCTTGGCTCTTGTCCTTGAGGTTATACATAGCTTTTACTATATTAACCACTCTATTGGCTTTATTATTCAATTCTACAATCGCTGTAGGCATATTATCACCACATTAATATGATGTTAATATGGGGTTAAAAAGCTTTTGGCTTACTTTTAGCGAAAGAAACAATGGTTGTATCCCTTATAGCGGTTACAGGCGTTTAATGTTTAAAAATCTATAGTTGTTGTAGGATATACAATGGGAAGAATGGGCTAATTTTGTCGGTTTTGGCATTGTTTTCTGTAGGATTTTACTTAATAATATTTCACACTTTAACCTTCATCAAATGTTCTCCTGCCGGAATAAGCTGGATGTCTTCCCCTTTTTTGAGCTTGTAGAATTTTGCCAGGTCTGGTGGGATTGTAATTGCCAAAGAGCCGCCTGTTGAAATAAGCTTTCTTGCAAAGCTGAATTCCTTTCTTGCCCTTTCCACTGTCTTGTCAACGATTTTGCCTGTGGCAAATTTTTCCTTGCATTTCCTGCATTTATAGATGGGGTTATCTTTTAGTGTAAGAACCCCGCCGAACATTTGCAGGCTTGTTTTTGACAGTTTTGCCTCTCCTTCGCATATTGGGCATTTTATTTTTGTTTTGAAAACCATAATTCAACCTCCTTTTTGCTTGATTCCCAAAGGGTAATCGCAATTATTTTCTTTTTGTCTTCAGCTTTTTGAACGGTAAAAAACTTGTTGGCAACCATAGCAATTGTTTCAAAGCATTCTTTTCTGTACTTCTTGTCAAAGCCCTTGGCAATTCTTACCTCCTGTTTTTTGATTACGAATTCCAGTTCGGTTCTTGAAAGGCCGTAAAGCAAGGCCCTTTCGGTAAACCTTTCCAATGCGTGCTGCGTCCAAAAAACTTCCACTACAAAATCACTATATTGATTATAAAGCAAGCATTATTTAAGGCTTCCAATTTTGTAGTGAAAAAGTAGTGATTATATCCTTTATAGTGGTTGCAAGCGTTTAATGTTTAAAAGCCTATACTCGTTATAAGTTTTTAAACCCTGGAAAAAGGGGCTAGTTTTCACTTGTGTTCAAAAGAATTTGCTGTACCATTTCTTGTATTGCTTGTGGTTTCCTGCAAAAAGTATTTCTCTGGTTTTTTCTTTTTCCCTGAAGCATATTCTGTTCTGGCCTGATTCCACAACAAAGATTGGAATGCCTTGTTTAAGGTGTCTTGCTTTTAAAAGTGTTTTAAGCTGTTGTATTTTTTTCCAGATTCTTCGCTTTTCGGCTGAATCCATTTTGGGGCAGTGGTGGTCCCAGCTGTCTGCAAATCCTAGTTCAAACAAGGGGTATCACTCGAAGCCGTATTTTTTCTTCACTTCTTCTTCTGTGAAAACCTTTCGCTTTCCTGCATCAATTTCGTCAGAAACCTGTTTGGCTTTGCGAAAGGCTAGCTCATCTTCAAGTTCTTGAAAGTTTTTGAAAACATTGAATTCCTTTCCCAGTTCCAGAATTCCTGACCTTATGACCTCACTTTTTGTCTTGAAAAGTCCATTCTTTGTAAGTTTTTCAACAACAAGTTCCTGTGCAGGTCCAAGCCTAACCAAAGTTTCGCCCAAAAAAAACACCTATCAATATGATATACAAAAATAATATAAACTTATGTAAAAAACGAATTCTTGTTTTGTATCCCTTATAGCGGTTACAAGCGTTTAATGTTTAAAAACCCATGGCTTTTTGTGGGCTATACAACGGGAGATTGGGGGGGGTTTTCTGCAGTATTTTATGCTTTAATGCTATTTTCTGCCGTGTAGGAACTAGTTGCTTTTTTTCTTTCTTTTCATCGAAAGCTCGTGTTGTTCTGGCCAAAACATTTCCAGAAATTTGGTTTCTGTTCTGCCTATTTCTCTCCGAACATATTCATAGGCTATCTTTTGCTGTGTTGGGGGAACTTCTCTTTGAATAACTGCAAACAATTCTGCGCAAATTCTTTTTTCTGACTTGCTCTGCCACCTTTTTTTCTGCATAGGCAGCCGAGTATCTTCGCAGGAACTCGTAAAGAACACTTTCCATTATTTTGGGGTCAGTTTTATTGCCTCTTTTTCTTAGGCCGTTATAAATTCTTTTTGTTACTTGAAGTGCAGCATTGTCTGGTTCTTTTCTTGCAACAATTTTTCTCATCCTGTAATTTTGATGTTTCGTTTTGAATAGGAACGGAGACACAAGGAATCTTATTCTTTTTGAAATCTGGGCCAATACTCAGTCACCTCGTCGTTTCATGCTGTTAGCAGCCATTTCCAGAGTGGAACGTAACTTATTTTTTTCCCTTTTATTTTTTCTTCCCCCTCTTTGTCGTAGCTAATGATTAGCAAATTGTTGCATTTTAGCTCTTCGCTTGCCTTGAGCAAAGCCTTTATTTCGCGTTCTTTTGTGTCCGGGTTGCTTATATCATAGCAGACCTGGATTAGCTGTTTTATTTTTGTGCCCTCTTTTACCACAAAGTCAACCTCTTCTTGCTGTCTGCTTTTAAAGTAGAATATGTTTGTTTTCTGGTGTTGCAGGGAAAGGTGGTAAAGGTTTATTGCTACAGTGTTTTCCATTATTCTTCCTTTGTCTTCTGAGAACTTGAATCCAAAGTAGTTGGTGAAGCCGTTGTCAATGCAGTAGATTTTTCTTGGGTACTGCAGTTGGTCTTTGACCTTGTAGGAAAAGATTGTGAAATCAAAGAAGAGGAATGCTTCCTTCATTAGCCTGAAGTATCGCTCAAGTGTGGGGACACTAACCTTGATGCCCCTGCTTTTTAACAATCTAACAATCTTTGAAAATGAAACAAGCTTTGCGATGTTTGAGCATAAAAAGTAGGCAACGTCTTCCAAAACCTCTTTGTTTTTGACTTTTGGCGCAATGTCTCTGTTGATTATGTCAAGAAACAGGGTTTCTATTAGCTCTTGGTTTTTTGTTAAAACTGTTTCGGGAAATCCTCCTAATGATAAGTAATCTCTAAGTGCTTTCGCTATTTTTGATTTCCTTTCTTCTGTAAAGGGCTTTTCAAATTCTATATCGTTGAATGCCATGAACTCTCGGAAATTTAAGGGG
>JAFCCG010000011.1 GCA_017610335.1 Chloroflexota bacterium
CTCTCGGAAATTTAAGGGGAATACTGCTGTTGTCAGATGCCTGCCGCTCAGCAAATAGCTTGTTTTGGATTTTATTAGCTTGGAGCTTGAACCAGAAATAAATATTTTTATTTTACCCTTGAATTCGTCGTAAATGCTTCTGACATATTTTTCCCAGTTCTTGACTCTTTGAACCTCGTCAAGGAAAACAAAGCTTTTCTTGTTGTCTTCTTCGTAAATTATCTGAATTAAGTCATTAAAGTAATCTGGAGTTAGGGGATAAAGCCTCCTGTTTTCAAAGTTTATGTAATACACTGAGTTCTTTCCGTGCTTTTCCTGGAGTTTTTTCATTTCAAGTTTCATCAAAGACGTTTTTCCAGCACGCCTGCATCCAATTGCATCATTAATCAAATCGGTTTCTATCTTTAAGCTCTCTTCTCTTTCTTTGATTCCTTTGGCCTGTTTTAGCCTTTCCTCTTCAATATAAATCCTTAACTTCTCTTTACGATTTTGCATAATATCATTAAATGTACTTTACGATATATAAAGCTTTCGTTTTGGCTGTAACCACAAACATTTTACAAAAGTTACTGTTTACAAGCCCTTAACTTTTAAAGAGGGCTTTTGGTTATAACCCTTACAGCAGTTATGAGCTTTTAATATTTAAAAAGCTTTATTTGTTATAAGTTTTTAAACCTTGGAAAAGGGGGTTTTTGAGCTGATTTTGAGCGGGCTTTCAATGTTTTGCCTTTTTCTTTGCCTTTTTTTCCCTTTCAAGCATTTTTTTGATTACATACTGTTTTGCTGATTTGTGCGTTTTTGCTTTTAGAGCCTGGCTGAACAGTCCTTTTGGATTTACCCTATAAAGGTACATTGGAACAGGTTCGTAATAGAATTTGTACTTTTCTGCAATCCTAATCCACAGGTCCCAGTCCTCTGCAACCATTAGCTTTTCATCAAGTCCTCCTACTTTGCGAATTGCTTCCATTCTGAATAATGTACTGCCCTGTGAAAACACAGCTCCTTTCTTTAATTTTGTTATGCTAAATTTCAAATCAGGGAAAGGGTCATCAATGTTTCTTTTTTTCCTTGAAGGAAAAAATAACGGGCCGGTAATTTCCGATTCCTCGTCTATTACCCATGCATCCCCGTAAACCAGCCCAATGTCTGGATTTTTGTCAAGAATTTTTGAGCAAACCTCCAATTTGTAATTTACCATAATGTCATCTGCGTCAAAAATGCATACATATTTTCCTTTGGTTATTTTGAATGCAAAATTTACTGCATGACTTTTTCCCTTGTTGTACGAGTGCTCAAAATATTTGATTCTTTTGTCCTTGAATTTTTTAATTTCCTTTTTTGTTCCGTCTTTTGAATTATCATTAATAATAATCAGTTCAAAATTTTTCAGGGTCTGGTTTATTACAGTTACTTTTGGTTTTAGTTCTTCGTTTCCGTTCATACAGTAAGCTTTAGTTCAAACTTCTATAAAAATACTCGCTTGCTTTGAAAAAGAAAAGCTATTTATTTTGTAATGCACTATATTTTGCCATGCCAACTGCCTTAATTTTTGGATACTATGGAAAAGACAACATTGGTGACGATGCAATGCTGCAGGTCATTGCAAAGCAGCTGAAAAAGCTTCATGTAAAAACCATTGCTTTATCCTACAATTCTGCAAAGACAAAAAAAGAATTTGGAATCAAGGCAATAAGTCACAAGGCTGATTTGTCAAAGATAAAGTATGATTTTTTTGTGCTTGGTGGCGGAACTCAGATTCAGGATTACAGACTAAAGGGTTTTGAAAATCTGGTAAAGTTTTTTTTAAAGGCAAAAAAGCCTGGAGTAAAAACCTGTTTGCTTTCAATTGGTTCAACAAAGCTTAAGACAATAAAAGGAAAGGCGCTTGCAAAAAAGCTTTGTGAAAATTCCGATTTAATTATTATGCGGGACAATGAAAGCAGGGAACAGCTTAGGAAAGCAGGTATCAAAAAGCAAATTCATGTTTCTGCAGATTTAACTTTTACTGAAAGCAAAAAACCCGACAAAAGAAAAAGAAATGCGATTCTTTTTTGTCCAATTCCTTTTTATGAAATTTTTGAGCTCAGGCCAAAAAAGGACAAACAGCTTGCGGAAAAAATTGCAAAGGCAATAGATCTTGTTGCAAAAGAAACTGGTGCGAGGATTGAAATTTTTCCCTTTTTCAAAAAATATGACACTATTTTTTGTAAAAAAATCCTTTCAAGTGTGAAAAGCAAAAAAGTAAAGCTTTTGAAATACAAGCCTCTTGGAATGAAGCTTGCAAAAACTTTTGAAAAATTTGACCTTGTTGTTGGAATGCGTTTTCATTCCCTTGTTTTTTCTGCAGTAATTGGGAAGCCGTTTGTTGCTGTTGATTTTACTGCAAAAACAAGAAATCTTGTAAAGATGTTTGCATGGAAAGCATTTGCAGTGGAACAGGGCTTTAAGCCAGGTCTGCTTGCCGGAAAAACAGTAAAGCTGTATAACAATTTGCCTGCTGCAAGAAAAAAACTTATTGCAAAAAGAAAAAAGACTGAGAAAAAATCAAAGAGCGCATTCAGGCTTTTCAAGGAAAAGATTTTGTGAATGAAGTAAGCGACTATGCCTTAAGCAAGTCAAGTAACAGGGCGGCTGTCCAGGTCATTTTATCAGAACCCAATGGCCTGCCTGCCCTTCCTTTTTCTGAAGCGATTGGTGCAAAGTATTCGTCAAATAAGGGCATTTGGAATTCTCTTGCAAGGGCTTTTTTTATTTCTTCTGCACTGGCGCCTTCTTTTCTAAGTGCTTTTTTTCGTAAATCAACCCTTTTCCAAATTCCTGAATCCGGTTTTTTTCTTACTCTACTCCAGCCAATTGCTGCAAAGCCTGAATCCCAAAGCCATCCATGACCGTATTGTGTTTTTGAAGGCGTTGTAAAGGATTCATTAAAGCTGTTGTATTCCATTAGTGAAGCTGCAAGGCTTTCAAGTTCTTTCACTCCTTTAAATCCTTGTGCAATCAATTTAATTGTTTGCTCTCTGACTTTTTTTGCAAGTGCTTTATCATAATTTTCCAGTCCTTTTGTAACAATCCAGTTTCGCACAGGCCAAATAGGTCCTTTTGCATATCTAACAGGATTAAATTTTTCTGAGTCAAGCGGAACGCTTGGAACCATAAATCCATTTTTTGGATTGAATTCTTTTTCATTTTTCAAATGCTTTATCAATTCTTTTGCCTGTTCTTTGGAGGCAATGTTTCCAAAAAGCGGTGCAAAAGAATGTACTGTTGCAATTTTTATCAGCTTATTTCCTTTTATATCAAAAGAATAAAATAATCCTGTTTCTTCGTCGTATAATTTGTTTCTTATTGTCTTTTCAACTTTTAATGCAAGTTTTTCATTTAGCTTTTTTTCTTTTTCCAAAGAAAGAGCTTCTGCAATCAATGCCATTGAGGAAAGAGATTTTTTGAAAATGCAGTTGAACAAAATGTCTTGTACAACAAAAGGACATTCTTTCCAAAGTTTTTTTTGATCATATTTTTTTGTAACAAAAAAACCAACCAATCTTCCATAAGCTTCATAATCTTTTTCTTTTGGTCTCTGGCCCTTGGCAACGTAAACCGCGTCCTTTCTTTTTTTGATTCTTTGCTCAAAACCTTTTGCCCTAAGTTCTTCAAGTGTTCTTTTAATCAGCTCATCATAGCATGGTGTATTATCAGAGCCGGTTGCCCATGGGTGAAAAACGCTTGCAAGTCCTTCTCCTTTAGGGTCTCGTTCGGTTAAAAGAAAATTATGGTACTGCTTTAGTTTTGGATAAAATTCTTTGAGAAATGGAACAAGATCTTCCTTGTTTTGTGAGTTGTTAAACACTTCCCACAATGCAAAACCAATGTTTGGCGGCTGTGTAATTCCGGATGTTCTGATTTTACTGTTTCCGCTTATTTTTACAGTAACTCCCCATTCTTCTTCATCAGGGCTGTAACCTGTTTGTCCTGGTACAAACCTTATCTGTGGCAGCATTCCATTGCTCCACTGTGATTCAAGAACTGAAGCAATTTCATTCATTGCTCTTTTTTCACCGTATGTAAGAACCATGTTATACAAAAAGTCCATTCAATTACTTAAAGATTACCTTGTTGAAAAAGTTTTTGAAAAATAACTTATGCAACCTTTTTTATTTCCTTTCGCTTTTTTTTTAGCGGAAATTTACTACAAATTCCTTTTTAAGGTTTTTTGTAAAGAGGTTGCTTAATAGTTTTAAACTATTTATTTCAGAAAAACGAAAACACCTGGAGTGATTTACAATGGATATAAAATTTGAAGAGGGCAAAATCTTAGCAGAAGAAGAAACCGAAGAAGAAACAGAAACAGAAGAAGAAACCGAAGAAGAAAAACCAGAAGAAACAATTCCTAAAGCGGAATAAGTGTTTTTTTTAAAAGGGCGTTTCCTTTTAGTGTACGTCCGACTTATTTTTTTTTAAAAATTTAAAAACAGATTCTTCCTAAAAATAATTTAGTCTTCAAGGCTTTTAATTACAAGTCCCATGTTACTTATTTCTATAGGGTGCAATTCTTCGCTGTGTTTTGTTCCGCGCATTTTTATAACACTTAATACCCTTTCAAAGCTTACTGCCTTACGAAGTCTTCCCATCATAATAAGTCCGTCAAAAAGAAAGTCTTCTGGAGTAAATTCCATATTGTCAAAATCTGTTTTTTGTTTTTCAGCTGTGACCAAAAGTGTTATATTGTGTGCTGTAATTGTTTCAATAAATGCAAGTATTCTTACTCTAAATCCTCTGATATCGGTGGAAAGATTTTCTAAAGGGGTTATTGAATCAATTGCAACTCTTTTTACTTCCTCTTTTTTAATTTCTCGCATTAGTTCATCTGAAGCTAGTTCATATCCATGGGTTATCGGAATTTTCATTAATTTTACAAGACCTTTTTCTTCAAGTTCTGCAAAATCCATTCCAAGTTCTTTTGCATTTTCTCTTAGTTTTTCAACACTTTGCTCGCTTGTAACATAGACTCCTGTTTCTCCATAAATGCGTGCTCCGTTGTAAATGTATTGCATTGCAACAATACTTTTTCCTGCTCCTGGCTCTCCGCTTATAAGTACGCTGTTGTTGTGTATAAAGCCGCCTTTTGTAAAAAGTTCATCCAAACCAGGTGTTCCTGTTTTTACAATTTTTATTTCTCCTTCCATAAAAATCATTCCTTTAAAGCAAATTAATTATTCATTCCTTTAAAACAAACCAAGTAATTAATTGCTTTTCTTCTATAAATAGATTATGCATCATGAATTAAAAGAATTTTTACAGAAAAAAAAGCTTTTATTTGAAAAAAAGCTTGGCAGAGGCTTTAGTAGTCATATTTTTCTTGCAAAGAACAAAAAAGGAAAATATTTTGTCATAAAAATGGAAAAGCATGACAGTACCCGTTTCAAAATGGCTGAAAGGGAAGCGGAAAATCTTGAAATGGTAAATGCTGTTGGAATTGGTCCAAAACTTTTTGCCGTTGATCTGAAACGCAGAATTGTTTTAATGGAATTTATTGAAGGTCCTCGTTTTTCAGATTGGATTTTTTCCAACCCTTCAAAAACAGTGTTAACTTGTTTTGTCAAAGAATTGCATCGGCAGGCAAAAGCATTGGATAAGCTTGGATTAGATCATGGTCAGCTTGCCGGAAGGGGACGAAATATTCTGGTAAGAGACGGACTGCCTGTAATAATTGATTTTGAAAAAGCTTCCTGTAATAGAAAATGCCATAATTTTTCAGTAATAGAAAGTTTTCTTTTCAAAAGCCCAAAGGGTGCAATTGCAGCTAAAATAAAAAAAATAATGAGGAAGTAAAATTACTTCCTAAATTTCCTATTTAAACAGATTCTGAATTTTTACTTCCTGAATTTTCTGTCAACTTCGCTTATTAGAATATCGCAAGCTGCTTTAATGCTTTCAAGCTGTTTTACAATTCTTTCTTTTTCCAATTCAATTTCTTGAACAGTTTCATATGGCTCAATTGCGTCTCTTAGCATTCCACCGTCAACATAAGCATAAGGGTGCGAATCCATTTTTTTGGCAATTCTTTTAACCATTTTGCCAAGCCAAAGGTTCATTTCGTCTTTTACTTGGCCTTTAATCTGCTTGCCAGAACTTAAATGTTTTCTAAGCATGTTAATAATTGTTGCTTTTGGAAAAGGCAAATCATCTCTGTCATTTTCAACCTCTTCTTCAACAATTTTTTCTTCTGTTCCAGGCATTTCTTTAGCCTTCTCAGCACTTGTTTCTGTATCCTTATTTTCATTAGTCATAATACTAGCTCCCCTAAATTTTCCCAATTAGCATTAAAAATTAAGTAGATATCTTATGCAACATTCAGATTTTAAAGCCTTTCCCTGCATAAAACAGACTGTTTATTTTGTTAATTTCTTAAAAAAGCTCTAAAAAGTCACTTTTACTGCAAAAATCAGGCATTTTCACTTTCCAATAAAATGCATGTGGCTTAGGATATCTTTTATTGCCACTTTTTTTACAGTTATAACCGAATCTCCTGCTCCGCTAAAAATAAGCAAATCTTTTTTATTCAAATCAAGAATTGCTTCTGAAGGAAATATAACGTTGTTTACAAATCCCTTTTTTTCATAGTTTTTTTTAGGACTGAACAAAGGGTGTGTTTTTGGACTTCTTGCAATTATTTTTCCAGGATTTTTTTTGTCCAAAAGCACTACACCTGCACTGTAAACATTTTTGTTATTCCTGTCTTTTTTCACGCCGTGGTATATTTCAAGCCAGCCTTCCTTAATTTTTATCGGAGTTGTTCCTGCTCCAATCCTTTCACTTTCCCAGCAATTTTCCCTTGGCTGAATTATGCTTTTTTCTTCCCCCCAATATTTTAAATCAGGTGAATGCGAAATCCAAATAGAGGGCTTGCTGAATTCAAAAAAGCCCTCTGGTCTGTGCAATGCAACATATTTTCCCCTAATTTTTTCAGGAAAAAGACTCACGTCCTTATTTTGCTCTCTGAAAATTATTCCATGTCTTTTCCAGTTCCTTAACCTGTTTGAAACAGCCAGCGAAGTGCAAACACCTTCATGTAGTGAAATCGAAACATAGGTCATAATGAAATTTCTGCCAATTTTTACAATGCTTGGATCCTCTACTCCAAACTGCCCTTCTTTATGGGTTCCTGTAAAAACAGGCAGCTCTTCAATTTTTTCAACGTTAAAACCACTCTTGTCAAGTAGAATTCTCCTAAAATTTGACGAGGTCTTAAGCCTGCATGTTTTGTTCTCCAAATAGAATACATTTTCTTTTTCGCCAACAATCTTTGTTTTGCTTATTTTTCTGCTGCTTAATTTGTAGCCGTTGTTTTTCACATCCTTGTCTGAAACAATCATCGGACATTTAATGCTTGTTCCAATATTGGCTTTTGGCATTTCCGCAACCCTTGCAAAAAGCACTATTTTTTTGTCAGACCACCTTATGGCTGCAGGATTCAGCACGCCCATAACAGCCCAGCCCCTTACCGAGGGTTTGACGTCCTTTGGTGTTAGCAAAATCTTTTCCTCAACCAGCATTAAAAAAACCAAAAAAATAAGGCATTCCAAGCTTTTAATTCTTTTGTCAGACAACATTCTGCCGATAATGATTTGACAATTAGCCTGATGTATTCAGGGTAATATAGATTTTGATGGCTTTTCAGAAAAACCCTAAATTTGACCCCCAAGCGTGGTATTGGCTTTTGGGCTTGAAAAAATCACAAACGGCAAAAAATCCCGCCGAAAGAATAAAATAGGGGAATGAACATAAAGATAACACTAGTTTGCTTTTTTTTTGGCGAACATTGTTTTTTGGAGGCATTTTTATGGTTAAACGAAAATTATCCGATTTGTTAGATGATTTGGATAAAGGAAAACAACAGACTTTTTGGCAGGCAAGACTGCTTGAAATGCAGCTTTTGTTAAAGGAAAAAAAGTATTCTGCTTTAGGAAGGCGAATTGGTGACCTTTTAGAAAGTGATCAGGCAACAGGTAGAATAAAACCTTCTAAATCGGAAGCAAACAAAAACAGGTCAGAATGAAGAAAACGACCTAATTTACATCTGTCAACTTTGAAAATAATCCAACAAAACATATAGGACCCTAGTAATATTGCCGGTTTAGCTGGAATATATGAAAACATAGTAATATAGTCTATTTGACTAATAATTATATTGGAGCTGATATTTTTATGAACAAAAAAGAAGTCATTGCGCTTGTGCGCAATGATATACTGAAACACCAAACAGGCAAATTAGATCGCATGCCTACAACTAACCAATATGCAAAACAAGCCCATTTGACAATTAGCGCATTTGAAGAATTTTTACTACTGTTGTCAGAAAAAGAACAAGCCTACTGTTACAATAATAAAAGTAATGAAGAATAGCGATTTTTGCTTTTGTAAAGACAAAATAGTCCTTTTCGCATTTTTTGCTATTGAAAAAAATAATTTTCAGCATACTTTAAAGAATTCATTTGGGTGATAATTGCATATGGCTTTTTCTGTCAAAAATATTTCAATCTCTCTTGGTCGTCGGGAAATACTAGTTGATGAAAGTGTTGGATTTGCAGATGGTTCTAAAGTAGGGCTTATTGGCAGAAATGGTGTGGGAAAAACAACATTTCTCAAAGCAATTTTAGGTCAGGTGGATTATAATGGAAAGATTGAATTCAATGGTAAAGCAGCTTATTTTTCTCAACAAGTTGATTTAGATTTGGATAAAACTGGATGGCAAATTATTGGAGAAAGTGCTCCAATTCATAACCAAAATAAGCCTGAGAAAAAATTGCACGAGATTGAGCAATTTCTTTCACGTCCTGACATTCATCAAGACAATAATAAAGTAACCAAGTTGATGGAGCGCTATGTGGAACTGCAGGCTGAAATTGCAAAACATCAAACCCTGCCCCGCGTTAATAAAATCAAATCTGCTTTACAAACTCTTGGAGTTAAAGAATCATGGCTTGACCAAAACGTTGGTTCACTTTCTACAGGACAGCGTGCGATTATTGCATTGGTCCAGATTTTATCTTCTGATGCAGATTTTTTACTGCTTGATGAACCAACCAATCACCTTGATTTCAAACGATTAAGTATTTTGGAAAAACACCTGCGTGTCTTCAAAGGAACAGTGCTTATGGTTACTCATGACAGGCATTTTTTGGATAGCGTGTGTGATACTATTCTAAAAATAGAGAATGGAAAATGGATTAAGTACAATGGAAATTATTCGGCGTATGTTAAAACGCGTGAATCAACATTTAATGCTCAAAAAACAGCCTATATGTTAGAAAAAAAATATATTGCTATTCAAAAAGACAAAATAGCCCGCCTTGGTAAAAGTCCTCAGAAAGTTAAGCAAGGGCACTATCGTGAAAAACTTTTGGAAAAGCGCGGAATTCTTGAAAAACCAGATTTGGATAAATCAAAATTCAAAACCTCGTTTGAAGCATCACCAATTCAATCGGTTGTGGTTTTGGAACTGGATGACTTGAGTGTTGGATATGAAAAACCGCTAATTTCTCATATTGATTTTAACATTGGTCTTGACCAACGAATTATTTTAATCGGAGAAAATGGACTGGGCAAAAGCACTCTTTTCAAAACAATTGAAGGGCGTGTTCCAAAAATTTCAGGCGAAGTGATTTTAGATCCACAGGCAAAACTTGGCTATATAGATCAAGAACTCAAAGACTTGACACTCAATGTCACTTTGTATGATGAAATATATCCTTTGTTTAAAGACCATGCTAAAACGCGCCAGCAATTATCTATGTTGGGATTTATTACTGATGCAGACGTGTTCAAGCAAATTTCCAAACTGTCCATGGGTGAAAAATCCAGACTTAATTTGCTTAAAATTCTTATTAAAAAACCCAACTTGCTTTTGCTTGACGAGCCAACCAACTACTTAGACATTGATGCCTGTGAAATTATTGAAAACGCGTTTTTGAATTATAACGGCGCAATTTTGGCAATATCGCACGACAGATATTTTATTGAAAAAATAGCACAGCGAGTTTTACAAGTAAGTGACGGAATAATTAAAGAAATTGACAAAAAAACGATTTAATATATGCTGACAAAAATATCTTGATGATTTGACAATTAGTCTAATAGTGCCTGGGGGTAATATAACTTTTTTTCATTGCGATTTGAGTTAGTTCATTCAAAGCATTCCAAACTCTTTTATCATTTCTTTTGTGGTAAGCGTTTTTATCCTGTTTTGTGCTTTGAATCCCCTGTCTTCGCTCCAGATAATTGTGTCTTCTTTGAGAGCACAGGCAAGGTATAACCAGTCATCAGGGTCTTTAATTAAAGAAGCAACTGCTGGCAAAAAGGGTTTTAGCTCTGAGTCTTCAATCAGAAGAACCTGTGATGTTATTTTGTTATACAGTTGTCGGAATTCTTCTTCACTGCCTGCAAATTTTCCTTTTAAGTAACCTGTATATTTTTTGAATTCTTTTAGAAGAAAGCGGGGTGCATAGAGTTCTATTTCTGGCCCGAACCACAGTTTCCTTGTTGTTCCACTTTTTAGAAATGCAGCAAAGAGGATGTTTGCATCAACTTGAGTAGTTCTTTATCGGAAAAAGAGCTAGAACAAAAAAAGCATTTTACAGAAAAGAACTCGAGGGGGTGTCAATAAGCTTTTTGGATGCAAAATCGCTGACAAAATTTTCAGGATAGGGGAAAGGGAAAAAGTATCCAAATTACTTTGTAAAATAGACCCACAAACCCTACAACACAACTTTTTTATAAATAAAATGTTTTTGCGGCTTCAGTCCGCCTCTGAATAAATTAAACCAACCATTATCCTTATATATCTTTTTGTTATATATTTGATAGGTGATTTATTTGAGTGAAACTTTGGTTAGGCTGGAGGGAGCGCCAGAAATTGTTTTGGAAAAACTTACTGGGCTTGGTATATTTAAGACAAAGACAGAGGCAATTAGGGCTGCTATTCTTGATTTGGGAAAGGACTACAAGGTCTTTAACAGTTTGCAGGAGCTTGAGGCTGAGCTTGTTGCAAGAAAGTTGCAGATAGAAGAAAAGGAAATGAGGAGAAAAGGCATTAAGTATATTTCTAAGGAAAAGGCTCTTGCCAAATACAGGTGACCTGAGTGAAGTTGTCGCCTTGGAAAGTCAAATTCATGCCTGGTTGGGACAAGTGCTTCAAAAAATTTGGTAAACCAACTCGAGAGAGGCTGTTGAAAAAGTTTGATCAAATGGAAAAGCCGCTGAGAGCAAGAGGTTTGCACTCTTCACGCTACCAGGTTGAAGAGGTTGGACAAAACAGAATTGGCTTTATTCAAGACCAGGCCACGAGAACAAAGCGCATCCATTTTGTTGGCAACCACAAGCAATATCGGAAATGGTACATTGTTCTGGAAAAATTGTAGCAATGCCTATTATTTAAACCATTTTGGATGACCCTTAATACTTGCCAATGATGATCTGACGATGACACAGAGCGCAAGCAATGACGAGAGATGGGCGGACTGAGGTGTTGAATTTTTAATTTATGCGAAGCCATGCCATTGAGCCCAAGCGAAATGGCATTCTTGCTCGCACCAGCCGGGCGTGACGGCTGATGGGCGGACTTGGTTGATATTGATTTTCTTAATGAAGGCGCATTTCGACTATTGGAGTTTCTTTTGGATAAGAAATACTATTTGCGAGAGCTTGCTGAAAAAACAGGTCTTGCTCCAAGTAGCGTTCACAAAATAATGGCAAAACTTGAGCTAAAAAAAATTGTTGTGGTAACAAAACAAAAGAACCGAAAAATTTTCAGTCTGAATTATAATAGCCCTCTAGCAACAAGTATACTGAGAACTATTTTTGTGCACGAAATCACAATGGCTAGGGCATTTAAAAACCTGGTCAAATTACAGCCTTTAGGCGTTTACTTGTTTGGCAGTGCTGCTACTGGAAAAATGACTGGTGACAGCGATGTTGATTTGGCAATTTATTTTAAAAAAAAGCCAGATTCGCTTTTAATAAGCCGGATTAAAAGAGAGTTGAGTAACCAGCTAAAAAGAGATGTACAGTTAATTACGTTGACCAAAAGCAAAGTTGATTCGATGGAAAAGGAGAAAACAGAGTTGTTGCAGCAAATAAGACTCAAATCAATTGTCTTAGAAGGTGAAGAACTTGATTGAGGTTGACGATTGCTTTGAGAAAGGTTTACTTAAGAAAACTACTAAAAGTAAGAGGCTTGCATTGCAAGATCTTGCACAAGCTGAATTTTTTCTGAATGAAAGCTTTGATTTAATAAACATCAAAAAGGACGAGATGGCTGCAATAGCGATGTACAATGCGGCTTTTCATGCAGCAAGAGCACTACTTTATTTGCATGGGGTAAAGGAAAAAAGCCACTATTGCCTACAGAAATACTTGGAAGAAAAATTCAGCAAAAAGGGAATGTTCAGCTCAGAGGACTTATCCTTATTTGATTTGTTGAGGGGGCTAAGACAGGAAGTTCAATATAATGTCACGAGAGTGAAGTTTGAGGAAAACCTAAGCGAATTATATAACAAAGCAGAAAAATTCATTGAAAAAGCAAAAGACATCGTTAAATCCGAGAACTCTTAAAAAATGGAATTAAACCTTCGTCTTTCGAGAGAGATGGGCGGACTGAGGCTATAAAGGACTTAAGATTAATAAAATATTAATATTTAGTCATTTATAGATAGATTTTTAAACCTTTTTAGGCCTAATTGGAATATGGTTTCAAGATTGGATGTTTTTTTGACTGTTGGTCTTTATCCTGAGCTTTCCTGTGCGAACATTGTCAAAAAAATAGGCAAGGCACAGACATCTTACAATGCAACATACAATCTTCTCCAAGAACTAAAAGCCGATGGATTAGTTGTGGAGAAGAAAGAATCCTTTAGTGCTTCAAAAACAAAAAAGGCGCACATGCTTCTTAGCTTGGTTTATTTTTGCTTCAAAAACGGGATTGATTACAACAAAGTTATTTCAGAAAAAAGTGCCGAGTTTGTCAAAATGGGTTTGGAAAAGGGTCAAATAAATGGTTTGCCTTTTGATGCAAAAACAGTCAGGAGAATTGTTGGCCAGCTTTCGAAAAACGGTTTTGCTGTTGTTGAGTCAAGAAAGCCTTTTTTGTGCAAAATTGTGCCATCGCAGTTTACTCAATTGCTTGTGGAATACTTTTTTGGGAAAACTAAGGTTAAATGCTCTTTGCTGTTGGATTGTCTGGATGAACGGTTTGTTAATTCCAAGCTTGAAAAACAGTTTTCCTTATACAAGAGCCTTGAAAAAGAAAAATTCGCCTTTGATGAAATAGGGTTCATTTACATAAGTCTTTCTCTTGAAGGGAACACCCTTACATTATCAGAAACTGAAAAGATAATCAAGCAAAACATTGCTCCTGCTTCAAAACCATTCAAAGACGCGCAACAGGTGCTTGATTATAAAAAAGGTCTTGACGGGTTTATTTTTTCCAGCATTGCAATCACACAAGAATCGATTCTTGAATTTCACAGAACATCAATGAATTCTTTGGCTACAGGCGCAGGCCGATTTAGAACAGAAAATGTCCGGATAAAAGGCAATTCTAACTTTAAAACTCCTGACTGGAAAGAGCTTCCTGACCTATTAAAAGGTTTTTTCAAAAACGCAAACATCTGGGAAAAGAAAAAAGTTTCTGCTGCCGAAATAGTTGAAAAAGCTGCCTTTTTGCACAACGAATTCCAGCGCATCCACCCGTTCATTGATGGAAACAGCAGGACATCAAGGGCAATATTCCTAAAGGCACTAATCCAAAACAATTTTCCTCTAATAAAAATACCAGTGGGGTTTTCCGACCAATACATGAAACTCACAAAACTAAGCGAAAAAAGAGACGACAAAAAGTTCGCCTTCCTGATGAAACAGATAGCCCTAGAAAACCTAAAACACATAATAAAAAAACTTGAATACGAATTCTGAACCTGGTTGCAGATGCGAATACCTCAAATTGCAGATTCAATCCACTTAAATGCGTGGTAACCAACGCCTCATCTTTCGGATAGGATAGGCGGACTGAGGCGTTTGAATTAAATAAGTTTTGCTCTTTTCTTTTTTTGAATGAAAAAATTGAATCGTCTGAATATTGCCTTTATTGCAATTTCTTTTCTTGTTATGTTACCTGGAATAAACTTTGTCTACAAGATTATTTCAACATGGTCTGTTTGGGGAATTCCTGAAAAATGGGCACTGAACATTTTTATTCTTTCATTTCCGCTGTTGCTTTTTTTTCTGGTGCTGCTGTTTAATCTTGTCAAAAAGTTTTCGAAAAACAGGAAATCAACAATTTTTACTTCAACTGCATTAATTCTTGCACAGATGTTTTTTTACGCCTACTTTATTTTTGCAGGTTTTTCAATCTTTTAAGACCTGGTTCTGATTAATTTTAACAAAAATGAAAAGCGGCGGGAAGTGCAATGCTTCCCTTTTGAATAAAATGCCTTTTATGGGCAGGTTCCAACCAATGGCTTTTGCCCTGTTTCAGTTTTGCCTGAAATTCCGCCGACAACATCATAGCTTATTGCCACATCGTATTGGTAGCTTGATCCGCTTGAGCATGCAATGCCTGTTGCGCCTTTTACGCTTCCGTTGGTGTCTCCTGCTGCAAGGTTTGCGTCTGCCAATCCAATTGCCGTACCATCAAATGTTATCTCCGTAACTGCTATTTTGTCGGTTGTCAGGTTCTGCAAAGAGAATTCGGCATCCGCTGCTGTTCCGGTGATTTTCCAGTCGGTTATTGCTATTGGCGAAGCACTTTTCCAGTATGCCTTGCTTTGGCTTTCTGTAATGCCTGTTCCAAGTCCTGGAAACCAGCCCATTACCCCAACAACAACCAATGCAACCACAATAATAACCGCAAGGATTATCAGGTATTCTGTTGTTCCTTGGCCTTTAAAATTCATTTTTTTTCCTCCGTTTTATTCACTTAATATCTTTTTCACTTTTGCCAAAAATGTTTCCGGAGAAAACGGTTTTGTCTGTTTTTCCTTATTCTTTAACAGTTTTCAGCTTATTAAATTTTGCGCAGTTGAAATTTCTGCCTTTGAGAGATTTGCTGTTTCCAAAACATATTTATACTTCTTTTGCATTATTTCTTTACAATGGATCCGATTGTAATTCTTGACCTTGCTACTGTGGTGTTGGCAATTGTTGTTTTTCGTTTGGCGCATCAAACTCAGAATAGCTTTGGTGGTTTTTTTAAGTCAGCTTTTGCAATTTTTTATTCAGTATGTGTTCTTTCAATTGCGGTAGCAGGTCTTGAAATATCTGGCTATATTGTTCCTGACCAAAACCCTGCAACACTGGCGTTGCATGTTTTTATGTTTGCTGTTCTCCTGTTAATTCTTCTGGGACTTTTTTCTCTTTCTAATAGTGGGATTTTTGATATAAAAAAGTAAAATTAGTTATTTCTTCAAAACCCTTTAAATTAGCCCAAAACACCCATATTTTGTTCTTTCATGGGCTTTTTTGCCATATGCCTTTAAATTACTTTTCGCCCGCGTTATATTTGAATTTTGCCTTCAATTGGCGGAATTAATGCGATTAAACACAAAAGGAGGAATCTATTCATGGGAGACTCATTAGTAGTTGGGAGTAAAGTAAAGGACGCAGTTAAGGCAGCAGGATGCAACTGTGCAGGCGACTTAACAGACGCTTTGAGCGCAGAGGTCGCAGGATTAATAACAAAAGCTGCTGGAAGAGCTAAAGCCAACGGAAGAAAAACCGTTAGGGCTGCAGATCTCTAAAATCAGAAAATATTATTTTTTTGTTTGGATCGGGAACACTGCTCCCCAATCCAACGCTATTTTTTTTAAAAGAATTTACTGGAAAAACAGGTGATAGAAAACGAATTGTCCAACATGTAATGAAAAAATGAAAAAAGGAAAGCAACCTTATTATTTCAATGACAGGAAACTAGGTGAATTTGAGGCAGAAAAATGCCCTGAATGCAAAGAAGTCTTTTTTACAGAGGAAGCATCAGACAAAATTGACAAAACAGCTAAAGATATGGGTCTGTGGGGTCTTAGGCTGGAAGGAAAGCTTGGTTACAGCGGAAACAGCCTCATAGTCAGGGTTCCAAAGAAAATTGCTGAATTTTTGAACTTCAAGGAAGGCCAAAAGGTATCAATTCATCCGGAAGGAAAAGGCAAGCTTGCTGTTGAAGCTTAAGGAGTAATTCTTTCAACCGCATAATAATTTACATCATTTTCTGAATCAACAACTGCCATGAGCATTTCGGTTCTGATATTTCCAGAAAGCCTTACCATTCTGCTCAATTCAATACTGTTAAATCTTTCATTTTGGCTTACAGCATTCACAACCCATTTACTGTGAGCCTGCCCGGCCTTTTTGCCCTTTGGATAAACACGAAAATCAAAACCAAATTTGAAACCTGTCTTTGTACAAAAGCCTTTTTCTCTCAAATCCTTGTAAACCTGAAATTTTAAATAAAAATTTTTTATTTTCTTTTCAGAATGAACCAAAAGCTTTTTTCTTGAAACAGCTTTACCCTGCTTGTTTTTGAGCTTTAATTTTTTCTTTTCAAGCAAGTATAATGCTTCATACAAGTCCAGAACAAATTCGCCTTTGCTCCGCTCACCAAAACCTTTTTGCTGAAGCTGGCTTGCCAGCCTCTTTTCTTCAACAACTGCCTTATTTCCAATCAAAAGACACATTTTCAAACAACCTAATTGTTTTATTAACTTAATAAACATTAAATAAAAAAGAGTTAATAATAGTTGTATTTGTGATAAAAATGGCAAAAATTGATCCTTGGGGAAGTAACGCAGTAAGTGACTATGATCACGTTTTCAAAGAATTTGGTTTAAGCAAATTTCCTGAAAGCATGAAAAAGCAGCTCAAGCACCATTTTTTTGAAAGAAACATTGTTGTAGCACACCGGGATTTTGAAAAAGTTCTTGAAAGAATAAAAAAGAAAAAAAAATTCATCAACATTACCGGAATTGCTTCAAGCGGACCATACCATCTTGGCCACAAAGCAGACCTTGACCTTTTTGTTTTCTTTAAAAAATGCGGAGCAAAAAATTATTTCTGCGTTTGCGACCTTGACGCCTATTGCAGTAGGCCAAAGATAAAAACAGTTGCTGAAGCAAAAGAGATTGCAGTGCAAAATGTTGCAGATGCGCTTGCCCTTGGCTTGAGTGAAAAAGACATTTATGTGCAGAGCAACAGGGAAAAAGAATATTACAGCTTTGCATTTGAAATAGGCAAAAAAATCACGGCAAAAACATTTGAGGCAATTTACGGTCATCTTGATTTGGGAAAAGTAAGTGCAAACTTATTGCAGTATGCAGATATATTGCATGGTCAATTGCCTGAGTACAGCGGAAAGATGCCAAGCATTACTGGAATTGGTTTGGATCAAGATAGTCATGCCAGGGCTACCAGAGATGTTGCAAAAAGGCTTGGCTATAATTTAGAAATGCCAAGTTTTATCTATTTTAAGTTCCAAAGTGGACTGAAGCAAGGCAGCAAGATGTCTTCATCAGAACCTGACACTGCAATTTTTCTGAATGACTGCAAAGCAGATGTGGTAAAAAAGGTTGGTAGTTGCTTTACCGGTGGTTGTCCAACAGCCAAAGAGCAAAGAAGGCTTGGTGGCAAACCAGAAATATGCAAAAAGTATGAAATTGACTTGTTTCACTTAGAAAGCGCTGCAAAGCTAAAGGACATTTTTGAAAAATGCAAATCAGGCAAAAGGCTTTGTGGTGAATGCAAAAAGCTTACAATAGATTACATGGACAAATTCCTAAAAGAGCATCAGGCAAAAGCGAAAAAGAATCTGCCAAAAGCAAAAAAAATAGTTTACGGTTAATTATCCTGCTTTAGGCAATTAATTTTTTAATTATTCTGTTTTAGGCAATTCAATTTCTTGAATTTCAATTTCTGGCAATTTTTCCTTCATGTCTTTCAAAAGCTTTTTGAAAAAATCGTTATCCTGTTTTACTACAAAAATTTTTGCAACCTGATTCAATTCAGCCAAGTGTTCTATCTTGTTTGCAGTGCCGCCCCATTCGATGATGTCATTGCAGATTTTTCTTTTCTTTCCAAACGCTGTTTTGACTTTTTGCATTAAAACATTGCCTCCTGCAATTTCTCCTGTTGCAAATCCAAAGCCGCCTGCCATTGCATGGGTGTCAATAACCAGTAAAAGAATTATTTCTCCTGCGCCATGCGCAACTGTTGCAACAAACTCATCTTCACTTTCTCTTTTTGAAAGCAATGGCACAAGAATCTTTGGGCCCTTTGGCTTTTCTTCTTCAGCATCTATAATGCTTTTTTTCCCTGCTTTTACCTTTTTTTCCGCAGCCTTTTTTTTATTTTTCTTAAATTGTCTGGAATTTGTCTTTTCTTTTTTCAATTATTTCACCTTCGTATTTTAAAAGTTCGCATACAACTTTTGCAAGCATTTTGCTGATTCCGATTTGTTCACCAATTCCTGCAACTCCGTTTGCTTTTTCTTTTATTGCAGAAAGCACGCCTGTTCTGTATTTTTGATACAATTCATTTTGTACAATGTAATAAAATCCATCAAAGCTTTTAATGCCCCTTATTTTGCCGTCGTCAATTTCTTTTTTGAGCTTGATGCTTAAAATTTTTGCATTCTCGGCATTCTTAAATACAAGAAAACCGTCTTTTTCAAGAGTGTACTCGTCAGGTCTTTTTTCTTTTGCATTAAAGGATTCAGATTCTTTTTTTCCGGTTCCGATTGTTTCCGGCTCCTTTTTTCCGGTTCCGATTGTTTCCGGCTCCTTTTTTCCTTGGACTTTTCCCACACCGGTTTTATTTTCCCCTTTAGGATTTTCATTTTCTGAATTTTCATTTCCCGTTTCGCCGTTCATTTTCACGTTTTTTTCAATTTCTTCCCTTGTTTTGTAAACTGCCCTTTTGTATTTTGGGCTGAGCCTGAATGCAATAACCTTTCCTTCCTTCAAAAGTTCGCCAAAGCGCACAAGGGCCTCCTTGCTTAAAAAAGTTTCAAACCTTTTTTCAACCCTGTCCTTTAAGTCCTTTTTCTTAAGCAATGCAAAAATTTTTTTGTCCAAAGGGTTTTCTGCAACAGGCTTTTCCCGTCTTTTCATTTCATCCAATTTTTCTTCCTTAACCAAAACCCAAATTCCTTCCTTTGCCCTTGCCAGCTCATAGCATGCTTTTTGGTCAAGGCCAAGCTCCTTAAACATTTGCTGCGGAACAAGCAATGCAAAGCCATCACCTTTTGCCGAAACAGTTATCTTTCCCATACCTGAATATATTACTGTATAAAACAATTAAAAAACAGCATTTTTAAAGCAAAAAAATAGCATTTTCAAAGAGTTATCTGCCTTCAAAGCTTTTATTTGCCTGCAATATCCTTCAAATGCCTTTGCTGCCGGCTTTTTTCAGCCAAATCTGCCTTGCTTGGTGCATGAACTTTTGCAAGCTCGTTTCTTTTCCTTTGCCTGTTTACAAAATAGACAATTATCTTAACGGCTTTTCCAATTTGCTGCATTTCTTTTTGGCTTTTTCCGGACTGTGAAATTATTGCCTGGTTTTTTACAATTGCTTCGGCATCCAGCAAAACGGCATTTTTCAAAATCTCAATAAACCCGTCAACATTTACGCCTTTTGCCTTGTATAAAACTCCGTAAGCATTTGCAATTTCTGACATTACATTAATTGTCATAGGCTTGCCTTTCACAGGCCTTTTTCTCCTTGCTGTTTTTGCAACAAGGCCCTGCTCCAAGATATTTTTTGCAAACTCCTGCGCCCCGAGCTTTGACTCAGGAAACATTGCAAACTGCGTATGCCTTGACAAAACCTTTCTCTTTTTCATCTAATGCACGCCCTCATATTTGTATTTGTCTAATTCTTCCATTGCTTCTTCAACAACCTTTTCTTCTTGTTCAAGTTCTTCTTCATCAGGGTTTTCCAATTCCTTATTCAAAAGGTTTTTTCTAATTTCAATGAGCCTTGCCCTAATGGAATCCCTGATAAAATCGCTCCTACTGCTGAATAAGCCATGTTCTCTGACAAGCTTGTCAATTTCATTTACAAGTTTTGGATCAATTACAAGAGAATAATGTTTCATAAGCCATTCGCCACCTAGTTATATAATATCTTATATAACATGTTATATAAATTACTTCCTTTTTGCTTTTGTTTTGTGTTTTGTTTCATTTTTTTCAAAAAGCAGTACTGCATACATTCCAATCATTTCGCCAAATCTTTTTCCAACAACCTTGTTTACATGCCTGCTTGGGGTTGCAATAATCTCGTGTCTTGTAACAATCCATCCATTGCTAATGCCTTGTTTTAAATCACTGCTTCCTATTTTGTGAAGGTGGCCTCTTGTATGCATTCCTCTGAAAATGCTTACTGTTTGCCAAAAAACGCCTTTTTCCAATGGCACTGTAACAAGAATTTTTTTCTTTGCAACTCTTTGCAATTCTTTAAATGCATTTCCCCATTTTGGTACATGTTCTAAAACTTCTGTGCATAAAACAAAATCAAAGCTATTGTCTTTGAATGGAAGTTTTTCAGCCTCTATCCCTGCAAAGTGACATCCTGCAAATTCTTTTTTCGTGGGAGGCAATTTTTCATAGGTATAATCTCCTCCAAAAACATTTTGGCAAAACCTTCTTGCAATTTTTTCAAAATAACCCTGAGCGCATCCAACTTCTAAAAAGAAATCATCCCGCCCAAGCTTTGCAAGCTCTTCAAGAATAATGCCTTCTCTTGCTTTATTGCCAAGCAACCTGCCACCGATATTGCTGTAATAAAAATTTTGGTCATTTAATTCAACCATTTACCCAAACACCCCCTACCCAAATTCACTTTAAGCCCTTTACAAATTCAAATATTGAAGTTGCTGCAATAGCTCCTGAGCCTGCTGCAACAATTGTTTGTGCAAGTTCTCCGGTAATATCGCCTGCGGCAAATACTCCTTTAACGCTTGCGGCATTGCCTTTGTTCACCGTAACAAATCCCTTTTCATCAAGCTTTAACCCTAGTTGTTTTGCAATCTTGTTTTGAGGAACGCTTCCGATATAAACAAAGATTCCGTCAACAGCAAGTACTTTTTCTTCACCGCTTTTCCTGTTCTTTACTTTAATGCCATTAACTTTTTCCCTGCCGTCAATTCCAACAGTCTGTGTATTTATCATTACTTCAATTTTTGATTCTGCTTTTATTGGTTGGGCATAAACAGACTCAAAAACAGGTTTTTCACCAAATTCAATCAAGTAAACCTTTTTGCAAATTCCTGCAAAGAACAGTGCAGCGTTTGCTCCGGAATTTCCTGCACCCACAACTGCGACAATCTTGTCTTTAAATCCTGGTCCGTCGCATGTAGCGCAATAGCTTACACCCTTACCGTATAATTCTTTTTCACCTGGTACGCCAAGTTCTTTGTATTTGCTTCCTGTGCAAATTATAATACTTTTTGCAAGGAGTTTTTCTTCCCCGTCTTCAATATCAAGTTCAAACAATTCGCCGTTCTTTTTTACCCCTGTAACTTCTGCAGCTTCCTCTGGTTCTACTCCAAATTCTTTCAAGTGTTCTGCCATCTTTTGCATTAATTCCATTCCTCTGATTTTTTTTACTCCTGGGTAATTTTCAACCCAGATGGCATCAGCTGTTTGTCCTCCAACGGCCTTTGACTCAAACAGCTTCACGCTCAAGGCCTTTCTTTTTGCATAAAGCGCGGCAGTAATTCCGGCAGGACCTCCTCCAATAATGGCAACATCAACAGTTTCTTCTCCCATTCTAATACCATATAACTTTGTAAAAAATTAAAAAGGGTTTGTCTTTGAGCAAAGGCCTTCTAGAAAAATTTTTAACCACTTTGTAATACTTTGTATTACATGGATGTTATTAGCTTAAGGCTTGGGAAAAAACTTGATAGTGTTGTTGAAAAAGATTTGAAGGAATTTAATTACAGCACTAAAACAGAGTATATCAGGCAGGCAATCAGGGAGCTTCATGACAAGCTTAGCACAGAAAAGGCTATAATGACACTTGCAAGGAACAAAAGTTTTGCAAAAAGAGCCGGGATTAAAGAGCCGACTGAAGAGGGGTATAAGAGAATACGCAAAGAAGTTGGGCAAAAAATCTTAAACAGGTTCAAATCTCTTCCGGCAGAAAAATCCTGACTGTATCACAAAGCCGCTCAAAGTGAAAATCCCTTGAAATAACAACAGCGTTGTTGTCTTTTGCAATTACTGCATATAATGTGTCTACAAAGGGTAATCGCTTGCTTTTGGCTATTCTTTCAGCCGTTGCAACTTGTTTGGCTGAAAAACAAACTTTTTCTAGCAGGTTTTCTGTTAAAATTATTTTAAAACACTGTTTTTCTATTTGGCTTGGGGTTAGCTTTTTGCCAAGCTCTTCTAAAATCGCATCAGAATAAAGAATCGCCCATTTGTTCCGAATGCATTTTCTAAAAAATTGGAATGCAAATTCTCCAAGCGGGTGAATTCCATCGCTTCGGTTTAAGGCAAAATCCAGCCACACATTTGTATCAACATAAAATCGCTTCATTAAAAGAACTTTTTTCAAGGCCTGTTACTTAAAATCGTTTCAGTTTTTCGGCAATTGCCTGCCTATTTTATCCCAAACAAGCATTTTTTTCCAAACCGCAAGGTATTAATATAAGGGGAAATAATGATTTATGTAGTGAAATAATGTATGAAGAAGTACGTTCCAAAAATTTTGTTGCTGGTTGTATTAGTTACACTTTTGCTTTATGTTTTTGCTGACACGTCGTTTGATTATTATAAGCAAAAATCTGAAGATACTTTTAAAGCATTAATATTTACCCAAAACGATAATCTATACCATGCATTGGATGTTTTAAATGATTTGGATGGTGGTGCAATACTTGTTGTTGACACTTCCAATGATAAAGTTCACATAATTAAAAAAGGAGTTGGTGATTGGGATTTTCAAGTGAGACGCGAAAATGGGTCTAATAGTTCTTTACGTGAAACTTTTAGAGTATTAGACTGTACTGGTTTAGGTGCAGAGTATCAGGTTCCTAATACCAAACGAAGTCCTGGAAGTATTATTAAAATAAGTAATATTAATGCAGAGTGTTATACTCCTCTTGGTTCAAACCTCTCTTTTGATTCAACTATAGATGACTTGAAGCGTGTTGCTTCAAATGTAAGAAATGTTTACAAACTCCTGCCTGCATATATTAATCTTCCGGACGATGCAATAACTCTTGCAGAAGCAAATCCTGTGATAGCTGGCGAGTTAAAGCTCACTCCTTCAATCTTCAATAAGGCTACAACAAAAAAGATTGATTTTGAGTTCACAGTACCTGAGGACTTCGATGAGGGTTACCTTTTATACATTGTAACAGAGTCTATTGACAAAACCGAGGCTGAAATTATTGAAATGATTAACAGCGGCGATCTTGTCGGCAAGCTGGTACCAATCTTTGTTTCTGCAGAGGCTGTCTACGCTAAGAACGCAGTCCTTAAAGGTTCCATAGCAGAGCAAGACCGCCTGGAACTTATTCAAGACCTGGACAAAGGCAAATATTTTGTCTATGTACACAAAGTTGTTGTTGGTCCAGGGGACAAAGCACTTGTCGGCGCCTTCCTCGCAATAACAGGCGAAAAGACCCAAACGCCTTGCGACAAGTGCGAAACATTGGTTCATTGTCTTGCCTGTATTAATCAAACCTTTGTTGAAGACATTTTGGGATAATTTTTTTGTAAGTGTTTGTTGCATGGGAGACCGGATAAAAAACGCCAAGAAAAAGTTTGGTTCACTAAAAGAGGCAATTAGGCGAAAAGGCGGCAGGCTTTAGTCTGCTATAGTCTGTTGAGGCAAAAGAAAAGATATGCTTATATAACTATAGTGCTATAGATATATAGGTGATTTTGATTGGATTCTACCACTATTCAGGTTCAAAGGTCTACCCTTGAGCTTCTTAAAAAGACAAAGGAAAGGGCAAAGGCAGGTTCCTATGATGAAATTATCAGATTTCTTTACAAAAGTGGCAGCAGGGCTTCAATGGCCGGGGCCCTTGCCCGAAAAAAGTCTTATACAAAAAGCGAGTTGTTGAAGGGATTGAGGGACAAGCATGACCGATTCTAAGGTTTTGCTTGATTCTTCTGCTTGGATTGAATACTTTTTAACAGGCAAACAGGAAATAAAACAACTAGTTGAATCAAACAATTTTATTCTTGTAACATCTGCCCTTTCAATTTTTGAAGTTAAAAGAAAGCTTTTGAAAGAGCGTTACAAGCCAAAGGAGATTGCTTCTGTTCTTAAGTTTATAAGAAGTAACAGCCTGGTGAAAGACATAACTGAGGAAATTTGTGAAAAGGCAGCTGATGACTGCTATAAAAAAGGTCTTCATATGGCTGATGGAATAATTTACAGGACTGCTTTGGAAGAAAGTGTCAAATTGATAAGTCTTGATTCTGATTTTAAAAATCTGGCAAATACCCTGATATTAAAATAGAATAATTGCTTAAATTCTGTCGGCAAAAAAGGTTTTTTTCCCTTTCTCGAAGTTTTTTTTATTTTTTCTTCTTCGAAGAGATTTTTTTTACTTTTTCTTTTTTCTGACAGCCTTTTTCTTCACGGTCTTTTTTGTAACGTGCTTTTTCTTAACCTCTTTTACTATATCCTGGAGGTTGTTTTTGTTTCCTGTTGTTTTTCCCTGCTTTTGCTTCCGGCTAGTTGTATTGTTGTTTTTCCTGTGCTTTCCTATTTCTTCAAGCTTTTTTCCAGGAATTTCCTGAACGTCTTTTGCAAGGTTTATTAGTCCGCCTTTTGGCTTTTCTTTTGCTTCTGCTTTGAGGGCAATTGCGGCAAATGCAATTATTACTGCAATAACTATTCCTGCAAGGGCGAGGTCACTTGCGTTTTCCAATCCAAACAAACTGACAAAAAGTTCTTGTTCTTCTGGCTTTTTGTCAAGGTCTACTGTTATTTCCCTTTCCATTGTTCCCTTATCTGTTTCAATACTAAGAACAACGTCAAATTGTCTTTCTTTGCTTTCTCCAATGTATATTGTCATTGGAACCTCTATTGATTCAGCAGGATTAAGCAGTATTTCTTCAAATTTGAATCCTGCATTAAAATCTTGTGAAGAAATTTTGGAAATTCTAATCATTGAATTGCCGTCGTTTGAAACCTGTACTAAAACCTTGATTGACCTTTCAGTTCTTTCAATTATTTCTGTTACATCGGCATTTGTTTCAACACTTGCGGTTCCAAGTTCTGCATAAAGTCCGCCGTATACTGTAATGTCAAGTTCTTTTCTGAAAGTTTGATTTTTTCCCTTAATTATTACGGTTGCTGTATGATTTCCTTCTTTTGTGTCATAAGGGGGTGCCATATAGAAGTATATTTCCTGTTCTGCACCTGTTTCAATTCCTGTTTGTGTTGGTTCAAAGTAAATCCATTCAGGTCCTGAAACAGAAACCATAACATTTTGGCTTCTTGTACCCTTGTTTAATGCCTTTACTGTAAATGGTTCACTTTTGCAGTTGGCATCCAGCTCAATTTTTTCATTCAATCCATCCCAGTTAACTTCGAGGCTATAACAGTCTTCGGCAGTAAGAGTGTAATCTTTTTGCATTGAAAAGTTTTCACCTTTTACCTGCAGAGTAAAAATCTTTTCTCCTGCTTGTTCTCCTGCAAGGTCTATTTCAACCTCTATACTTGCGCTTTTTCCACTTGCAATTTCAACCTTTCCTGGTAAAACTACTGCATCAATTCCAAGAACAGTTATTTCTGCTTCGATGGGCTTAATGGCATCGTTTTCTAGAGTAAATTGGTACAATGCCTTTTCTTCAATGCATGCTTTTGCTTCAGCTGCAGGATTTCCGTTAATTTTTGTTTCTGTTATTGAAATATTATAGCAGTCCTGAAGTTCTGCAGAAAGCTCTTGTTTTGTTCCCTTGTTGAATTTTGCCGAATGGGCAAAAAGGCTGAAGTCATATGTTCCTTCTGCTGCATTTGTTCTTGCAAAAACTATTGAAACCTCTTTTTCTTCTCCTGCTTTGAGAGTAAGGTCTGCGGGCTCAATCTTTGCCCAGTCAATTCCGCCAATGCTTAAGTGAAGTTGGTCTTCAAGCAATCCGTTATTTTTTACCTTCACTGTTCCCTGCATGCTTTTTTCCTTGCAGGCATCCATTTCTGTGGCGGTAATGCTTATTTCCTGTTCGTCTTCTATTTCAAGGGATGCATTATCCACTGTAAAAAATGTTGTTCCTTTAATTCCTGCTTTGATACTGAATTCGTATTTTTTTGTTTCAGCATCACAGTCTGGTTGAATTTCAAGCTTTACTGTTTTTGTTTGTCCTTCTTCTAAAAACATTTCGCTAAAGCTAAGTTTTGTCCATTCATTTGGAAAACCTTCAACTTCGAGAAAAACAGTTTCGTCCATTTCACCGGTATTTTTTATTCTGATATCAAATTCGGCTTTTTCACATTGTGAAACTTGCATGTTTTTAGGCAGAATATCAAGTTCCAGAAGCCTGCTTTCTACAACAGTAACAATTATTTCTTTTTTTTCACCGCTTATGTCTATTACAATAGTATATTCTCCTGGAGTGACATAACATGATTTTGGCTTTACAAAAGCATAAAGTTCTTCGGTATCACTATTGGCTAATGTTACAACTAATGGTGTTTCACCAATCCAAACTCCGTTGATGTTTATCCAATCGTTGTTTTCTCCGATTGCACTTATTGTGTATGTTTTTGTTGTACCTGAATCGTTATGCAAAGTATATCTTGCCTTGTCAGGAACTGCACAGTTTGTTTCAAGCGAAAAGTCGCCTGTTAGTGTTAGGGCGTTTGCTGTTCCGATTAAGAAAAGCAAAGTTAATGCCAGAATAATTTTTTTAACCATTGTATTGTCTCCTCCATATTTCTTTTTCTTGCGGTGTTTTAAAAACCTTTACCAGTAAAAGACTGGCGATAATAACAACTATTAACAGCAAGCCACCAATTGCAATATCTCCGCCTAATGCAAACAGTCCTGCAAAGCCAAGGTCAATTGCTTCATCTTCTTCTTCAATTGCAGTAATCACAATGCTTACATTTTTTGCATTGCTATATTCGCTGTTTCTTGCCTGCAGTATTGCGTTATATTCTCCTGCTGTTTCAGGTCCTGCATTTACCAGAAGGCTGATTTGCCTTTCTGCTCCTGCTGGAATTGAAATGCTGTTTTCTTCAGAAGCACTTACTCCCCAAGGCAAACCTGTTAAACCAATTGAAATTCCTTCAATTGTTTCATTTGAATAATTTTTGAGAACAACCAAAAACTCTTTTTCTGAATTTGCATCCATTGTAAGATTGCCAGTATAGCTTAGAATGCGAAGACCGTCCTCTGTTACAATTTGTTCTTCTTCAACAACTTTGAATCTTAGAATTTTTTCAAAATCATCTTCTCTGGTTTCGGCCTTTAATGTAATACTATAACTTCCTTCTGCAAGCCCTTCCATTGCGGTAACGCTTACATAAACCTGTCTTTCAGAGTGTCTTTCAAGTTCAAAATCATCCTCTGACAGTATTGTTTTAATCAAACTGTGGTTGTTTTCAATTTCAAGTTCAAAATCTTCACGGTAGTCTCCCAAATTCTGCAATGTAATCACAAATATTGCGTTTCCACATTCTGTTATTTCAAGGTCGTTTTCTTCAACAATAATTCCTGCATTATGTTCGCTTGAAGGTCTGACACAAACCTCTTTTTCAATGCTGTGGTCCGCATTCCAAACATGCAGTGTAAGATCATAGTCTTTTACTCTTGTATCATTTGCTGCATTTACTTCGAAGTAAAATTCTCTTTGTTCGTCTCCCTCAAGCCATGCATTTGAAGTCTGCAAATTTGCTGAAAGCTCGCCTCCAACACTAAAGAAAACCTTTTGTTCTTCTTCAAGTCTGTTTGTGACTTTAAAATAAATTCGTTCATTTTCTTCTTTTTTAACAGTAAAGCATGATGAGGAAACTGAAACAGAAAATTCAGCTATTTCTTCTTCACCGCAGTCTTCTACGTCAATTGAAAGTGTTTTCTTAACTGTTTCATCGTTCGTAATTGCATACATGCTGACATAGTGTCTTCCAATTGAACTGTATGGTGAAGGGAATATTTTCAATTCAACATATCTTTCTTCAAAAGGAACCATATCAAGTTCTTGTCTTTCAAAATATGGCAAAAGCATTTCGTTTTCTGCCTGCAATTTAACATACTTAAATTCGTCACTGTTGTTTCTAATCAAAACATTCACATAATCTTCTTTGCCTCTGCAAACATCATTTGAATATGCAACAAGCTCTATTTCTGGTTCTTCCGCAACATAAATTGAAACAAAAGCATATGCGTCTCCCTGGTCTGATTCAGCTTCAAGTTCTACAAGCTGCAATCCTCTTGGAGCATTATTTGTTGTTATTGTAATTGTAATATTTGTTGACTCGCCTCCATTAAGGCATATGTGGTTGTCAATAAGTCCTGTGTCAATATAAGCATCATTTTGTTCTGTTTCAAGATCAATGCAGGTGTTTTCATATCCAAGATTTTTTAGCTGGAACTGTAATCCTATTGAATCATTTCTTGAAATATTTGCTTCTTTCATGTTTGGAAGCAATGCAATTGATGCAAATGCGTTTGAAGCAAGAAGTACCAGTAAGATTGTTGTAATCGCTGTAAGAAAACTTCTGTTCATTTTGATCCCTCCACCCGTTTTACAAAACGTGAAATAAATGCAATTAAAAGAATTGCTGAAACAACTGCAAGAACTGCATTAATCGCGTTCTCCGGCGTAAAAATTGATGCTGTAAATGTTTCAAAATTTGCAAAGGTAAAAAGACCTGTTCCAATTGATTGTCCGCTTGCATTTTCCTCACCATCTTCAATAGCTTTCTTAAAAATAACCCTTACATTTTTGAATACTTTTTCTTCCCCTATCTGAATTTCTAAAGTTGTTTCAAAACTGTTTCCTTCCAATTCCTCACTTGGGCTGATTGAAAGGCTTAAAATAGTGCTTTTTCCTGCTCCAAGGCTTCCGCTTGAAGGTGAAACAAATGCATTAAATGGTGCAAAAATTTTTGCTGAAAATTCCTGTGCAATTTCTTCATCATTTCTGATTGTCACCGGCAAGTCTTTTTGTTCTTGTTGAATAATAATAGTTGAAGGGGAATTAACGTAAATTGCATGAGCGCTTATGCTGCCAAATAATAGAATTAATGTTATAACATAAAGACATTTATGCAATTTTAACTCCCCACACCACAAAGCAGTTATGTATCAAATTAACTAATTCACTTTGCTTTGTTATATATAATAGCCTCTGATGACCAATAAAAAGCTTTCGCTTAAGGGTGACAATAAGATATGACGGCTATTTTAGCATCTGTTCCAGTAAATTGCTTTTTGTTATTATTCCAACACTTTTGCCTTTTTCCACTACAAGAATTGCAGCATTAAAGTTGAGTAGCTGGCTTATTACAGAAATTGGGGTATTTGCCTGAATTGTTGGCAAAGCTTCTTCCATTGCCTCTTCTGCACTGGTCTTTTCAACATCTATTCCAACGGTTGAATTGATTTTTGCAAGAATGCTTTTTTCTGAAATGCTTCCAACTTGTTTTCCTTTGTCTAAAACAGGTAATTGGCTTAATCCATATCTTTCCAATGCCTTTATTGCCTTTTTCAGACTTTCATCGGCTTTCACAAACCTTACAGGCTTTGTCATTACTTCTTTTGCCTGCTTTTCCTTTCCCAGTTTTAATCTTGTAAGGCGGTCAAAAAGTCTTTTTGTTCTCCCATAGCTTGGTTCAATGTTTCCTGATTCAATTTTTGCAATAAGGCTCTGGCTTACGCTGCTTAATTCAGCCAGTTGACTTTGTGTAAGACCTGCTGAAATTCTTCTGGCTTTTATCTCGTTTAAGTCCGGAAGCATAGGATGATATATGTACCAAAAAGGCTTTTAATCTTATTCTAATCGGAATAATTAAGGCATTTTGCAATTACTTAAAAACATTGTCTTATTCTTTTTCTTAAAATAATGGATTAATTTTTTTGGAGTTGATGAGCAAATGAGAACAGGTAACGGAAAGTATCTTTTTACAAGCGAGGCAATGACTGAAGGTCACCCTGACAAGGTTGCAGACCAGATTAGTGATGCTGTCTTGGACGAGATAATCAAGGACGACCCAACGGCAAGGGTTGCCTGTGAAACAATGACTGGAATGGGTTTTGTTGTCATAACAGGCGAAATAACCACTAAGACATATGTAAACGTGCAAAAAATTGCAAGGCAAGTGATAAAGGAAATTGGATATGACAACCCAAAGTATGGGTTTGATTACCAGACTGTTGGGGTTCTGACCTCAATTCACGAGCAAAGCCCTGACATTGCAATGGGCGTTAACGAGAAAGAGGGCGAGGGCGGAGCAGGAGACCAGGGAATGATGTCTGGTTACGCAACGAACGAAACCCCTGAATTAATGCCTGCCCCAATAATGTATGCACACAAGCTTGCGATGAAGCTTACAGAGGTAAGGAAGAACGGTACTTTGAAATACTTGAGGCCTGACGGAAAGACACAGGTTACTATTGAGTATGAAACCAACAAGCCAAAGAGGATTACCGCTGTAGTTGTTGCAGCACAGCACGACCCTGACGTAGAGCTTGAAAAGCTCAGAGAAGACATTAAAGAAAAAGTCATAAAACCTGTTTGCGGAGATCTTCTTGCAGATGACACAAAATACCTTATTAACAACACAGGTAGGTTTGTTATGGGCGGTCCTGTGGCAGACACCGGGTGCACTGGAAGGAAAATAATTGTTGACACATACGGCGGAGTAGGCAATCACGGTGGAGGTGCCTTTTCAGGAAAGGACCCTACAAAAGTTGACAGGTCAGCTGCCTATATGGCAAGGCATATTGCCAAAAACATTGTCAAAGCAGGTTTGGCAGACAGGGCAGAGATTCAGATTTCCTATGCAATTGGAAGCAGGGAGCCTGTAAGTCTTTTCATTGACCTGCATGGAACCCACAAAGTTGACCCAAAAAAGATTCACGAGGCAGTAAAGAAGATGTTTGATTTGAGACCAAGTGAAATAATAAAATATCTTGACCTGAGAAGGCCAATCTTCAGAAGAGCCTGTGTTTATGGTCACTTTGGTCACGAAGACGAAATCTTCACGTGGGAAAAAACTGATAGGGCTGATGAATTAAAAAAGGAATGCGGGCTTTAAAAGCCTTTTTTTTTCTTTGTGGAAAAAAAAGCCTTGGGAAAAAAGCCAAATTGCCTTGTAATTTGGCAACCCGTTTTTTCCTTTCTCTTTTATATTATTCTCTTTTATATAATTACTATATAGGTGGTTTGAAAAAATGCTTGAAGATTTTATTAAAGCAAACAATTTGCAGGCAAGAATTCTGTCAATTCCTGTAAAAGCGCCTACAATTAAATGTCAGCTTTTTAGATGCGATGATGTTGATGTTTTGGCAATATATTTTGCGTCAAAAGAAATTGACTTAAAAAAGCTTGCAAAAGCTGTTGGAGCAAAAGAAGCAAATTCAATTGCGCTGGAAAAAGCAGAGGACATAACAGGTTATGATTTTGAATTTATGCCCCCTGTTTCAATTTATGGTGTAAAAGCAGTTGTTGATTCAAAGCTTGCAGCTGTTGAAAAGGTAAAATGCCTTATTAGTGCTGAACAAGTTCTTGAAATAACTTTGAAAGAAATTGTTGAAGCAAATGATGATATAATTGAAGCAGAGATAACAAAATAGATATAAAGATAACACAATAGATGCAGGCATTATATACTTGCTTCAGAGATAACAATTTGATTTTTAAAAACAACCCTACTTTGTTACACTATGCTTCTTGACTTGCATGTACACAGCAAATATAGCGAAGACAGCGTTTCAAAGCCAAGTGATTTGGTTCAAAAGGCTGCTGAAAAAGGTTTTGGCTTCGCAACAACAGACCACGATAATTGCAACAGCTGGCAGGAATTCAAAAAACTTGGCAAAAAGTTCAATGTGCCAATTGTTTTTGGAACAGAAATAAAGGCACACAAGGGCGAAAAGCTTTTGGGCGATTTGCTTTGCCTTTTTTTAAAAAAGCCAGTTGTAACAAAGGATTTTTTTGAAGCAGTTGAGTTAACACATGCACAGGGTGGAATTGTTGCTCCTGCTCATCCATTTGACCTTATGAGAAAGCCTCTTCTAAGAGGCTGGGGAGACGAACTTCCAAGAGTTAAAAAACATCTTGATGCACTAGAAGTTTTTAACAGCAGAACAATTGTGAAAAAATTCAACAGTAGAGCAAAACGATTTGCAAAAGAAAACAAGCTTCCAATGATTTGCGGTTCTGATGCTCATACTTCCAAAGAACTTGGAAATTCTTTTACTGAAGTAAAGGCAAAAAATCTTGACGAGGCAAAGGCCGAAATTATAGCTGGAAGGACAAGATTGCATTGTCACAGTTCCTCTGTTATCGTTCATTCTTATTCGACAATGGCAAAACTTGGTTTGAAAAAATAAGGTGTGTGTCAAAAATAAAACGAGGTAGTAAAAATGATTAGTTTTCAGGACTGGCAAAAGTCAGAATTAAAAGTTGCAAAAATTATTGTAGCAGAAGACATCTCTGGCAAGGACAAACTCTACAAAATTCAAATAGACCTTGGCTCGGAGCAAAGGCAAATTATTGCAGGAATAAAACCATTTTATGAAAAAGAAGAATTGAAGGGCAAAAGCATTATTGTTGTTGCAAACCTTGAGCCAGCAAAGTTTGCAGGACTTGAAAGTCAGGCAATGCTGTTGGCAGCCAAGGCCAAAGACGGAAAGTACAAGCTTGTTTCAATTGACGATTCTGTTGAAGCCGGAACAAGTGTTGAGTGAACAGTCTCAATTTCCTAAAATAGCAGGCTTGTAATTTTTTTGTTTAAAACAACAGGCTTGTAATATACGGCAATGCAATCACTGTTCCAATTAGGCTTCCGATATTTGCAAAAGCCGTAACCATTAAAATTTTTGTAACCCTGTTGTGTGTCATTTCCATAATTCCGCTCATTTTTGGTAATTGCTCAAAGTCGTCAACTTTTGGAGGCCGCATTTTTAATTCAACAAGTCCTGCAATCCATCCTGCAGCAAAAGCAGGGTGTAATGAAGTAAACGGTGCTGCAATAAATGCTGCCAGAATTGAAAACGGGTGTGCTCTTGCAAGTGCTGCCCCCAGAGCTGAAAGGATTCCGTTAATCAGGAACCACATTAAAAGCATGTCAAGTGCTATGTCAACTCCTTTTATATAAATTCCAAATGCAAGAACGCCGATAAAAACTATTGGAACAAGGTATTTCAAAAAGCTAATCCAGCTTCTTTTTTTCTTAACTGTAAGTAATGGCCTTATGTCTCTTGGTTTATCAAGATATTTTTTAATTCCTTCTAAATGTCCTGCTCCGACAACAGCAACAATTTTTTTTGCCTTTATTCCGAGAATTTTATTTGCAATAACTATATCTCTTTCGTCAACCAAAACTTCTTTTACTGAGGGAAGTTCTTTGCCTAATTGTTGCATTAATGCATTTAACATATCTTTTTCTTTGAGTTTTTCAATAGTTTTTGCATCAAGCGTTTGTCCAAATCCAAAAAATCCTCCAAGAATGCTGTATCCCATTTTTGCCTTTTCAATAATTCCCATTTTGTTAAGGGCTCTTTTAAGAGTGACTCTTACATCTCTGTCCAGAAGTGCTATTGGAATTTTTTTTCCTGCAGCAATCTTTACCGCCTCAAGCATTTCACTTCCTGGTTTTACTCCGAGGTCGTCTCCAATCTGTCTTTGCAGGTTTGCCAAAAGAATGTTTAAAAGAAACAAGTATGTTTTTCCTTCTTTGATTATTTGCCCCAAATCCATCTGTTGCCATTTTTTACCCTGCTTTAGCTGGTGCAATCTTTGCAAATCAAGTTCTATTCCAACAACGTCCGGAATTTCTTTTTCAATGGTTTGGCTGACAAGGTCTATGCTTTCCTTACTTACATGGGCAGTTCCAACAAGTATAATTTCCTTCTCTCCAATCCTGATTTTTTCAACAAGCAAGCCAAATCACTAGATTAATAGAAAAGGAAAAGGTTTAATTAAAAATGGGTTTGCATAGTATTATTGCTAAGGTGTGATAATGGCAAATGAATTAAGCAAAAAGCTTTTGGATATTCTTGCATGCCCCAAATGCAGGGGAAATTTAATGCATGAAAAGGCAAAATCGCGCTTAACATGCAAAAAATGCAGGCTTGCCTACCGCATTGAAGAAGGCATTCCAATAATGCTTGTGGAAGAAGCTGAAAAAATCTGACAAGAGAAAAAGCTTTTTAAGCCAGACAATCTAATTTTATTGCATGCAAAAGCGCAAAACTCCAAAGCCTGTGAGAGAACCGGTTCCCAAAAGGCAAAAGGCGGCCAAAAAGCCTAAGTCAATTGTCATAGAAGTAAAGCCTTTGCCAAAGGCACTTGTTAAAAGGCTCGAAAAGGCGGCTCCAGTGATTGAGAAACTGCTCGGTTCTATGAAAAACATTGATCACCGTAAAAAACTGTTGCTAGAGATTTTTGGCTCTTTTGGATTTATTCCCAAAAATCTTCCAAAAAAAAACATTACTATTTATGGAAGAAGGGTTAGGCAGATGAATATTAAAAGAAACTTTCCTGGGGTGCAGCTCGCAATTAAAGCTAATCACTTTTTAACATCAAACGAAGTAATTGATAATGTAAAATTGTGGGTTGCACATCATAATAGCAGATATAAAAATTCAGATTATTTCCTTTTGAAGCCTATTGCTGTTGCAATAAGTGGCACGCTTATAGCAATGCCCAAAATAGATGCGCCAAATGTAAAAGAAATACTCAACAAAAAGCAGCAAACAACTAGAGGATGGCAATTTTTTAACAAACTCAACAAAAATTTTGGCGTTACAAAAGCCAATCTCGAAGAACAACAAAATCTTGTTAGAGTAAGAACTGGCATTTTGTCAGGAAACATCTGGCTTCTTGGATTTAAAAATGGAAAATTCGTTTTTATGGCAATGCCTGATTATCTTTAATAGCCTATTTTTCCGAAGCTTTTTTTACAAATTCCAAAAACAGTTCATCCGGATGCAATGGCCTGCTTGTCAATTCTGGATGGTATTGTGTTGCCATCATAAACTTTTGTTTTGGAATTTCAAGAATCTGCATTATTGGCACTTTTGGGGCTTTGCCGCTGAACACAATTCCCTTTTCCTCAAACTGCTTGATGTATTCTGGATTGCATTCAAACCTGTGCCTGAACCTGCGCCTTATAGTTTTTGCATTGCCGTGAAGTTTTGAAGCAATTGTTCCTTCAATAATTTCAACATTCCGGCCTCCCAAGCGCATGCTTCCGCCCAAACCCTCTATCTTTCTTTGTTCTGGAAGAAGACAAATAACAGGTTCTTTTGTTTTTGGATCAAATTCTGTACTGTTTGCGTTTCTTAATTCAAGAACATTTCTTGCAAACTCAATTAATGCAATCTGGAATCCGAGACAGAGTCCAAGATATGGGATATTATTTTCCCTGCAGTATTTTGCCATTGCAATTTTGCCTTCAACGCCTCTTGTTCCAAATCCGCCTGGTACAATTACTCCGTCAACGCCCTTCATTTGCTTTTTCAGCAAATCATTTTTTTCTTCAAGATTTGTTGTGTCAATCCATTTGGCTTTTACAGGTCTGTTAAGCTTAAAGCTGCAGTGTTCAAGTGCTTTCAGGATGCTGATATAGGCGTCTGAAGAGCCTGTGTATTTTCCTGCAATTGCAATCATAACAGGTTTTGCTTTTCCCTGAATGCTTGTTTTTTTGCTCCATTCTTTCAAAGCAGTATTTCCGTTTGTTTTGAATTTTTTTTCAATATTTAAAGTCTTTAAAACTGTTTCATCAAAACCTTTTTCTCTTAGCTTAAGTGGCAGACCATAAATGTTGCTTACGTCATGTACTCCAAAAACATTTTCTTTTGGAATATTGATGTAAAGGCTCATTTTTTCCCTAATGCTTTCCTGCAATTTTGTCTGGCTTCTGCATACAATAACAGAGGGTTGAATTCCCATTGCAAGTAGTCTTTTGATTCCAAGCTGTGCTGCTTTGCTTTTTTGCTCTCCT
>JAFCCG010000085.1 GCA_017610335.1 Chloroflexota bacterium
CCTGTTCTGAAGCTGAGGGCTAGTGCGTATAGGTAGATTTGGGTTGGTGCTTTTTTTTCTTTTTCTGCGTTTGGCTTGAAGTCTAAAACTTGCACTTTTCCGTTTCTTATTTGAACCAAATCGATGTGTCCGCAGTATCCTTTACTCAAATTTCTTTCCCAGTACCATACTGGGACTTCTGAGGCAATGGATGTTGAGTCGTGGAGCAGGAATGTTTTTTGGATGTTTGTGTGCCTTTCGTTGTTGTTTTCTACTCCTTTGAGTACGTAGCTTGCTATTCTGTTGGCTTGGTTAAAGTCTTTTTTTATGTCTGCAAAAATCTTCATTTTTTGTTGTGATATTCTGTTTGAGGTTTCGAATATTTTGTTTGGCGTGCCTTGGGTAAAGCGGTAGAGGTATTGTTGTAGTGCTGGGAATTTTTTTCCAAGCTGTTTTGTTTTTGGCTGGTGGAGCTGGAAGCAGTATGCCAGTCCTTTGTGGATGTAGGTTTTTTGTATGAGTGTTTTTTCAAGCTGGTTTGCTGGTATTGTGTTTTTTACGCCTGTTTGTTGCTTGAATTCTTGGCGCCATCTGCTTATTGCTGCTTTGCTTGCTTTTCTTTTTGTTTTTTTGTTTAACCATAGTGTTGTTTGGTGCAGGGTGTGCCCAAGCGCAATGTGGTTGATTGCTTGCAGCCTTGTTGCCTGCCCGAATTTTTGGAATTTGTTTTTTCCTTCTGCGAATAGTTTTCCGCAGTTTTTGCATTGAAGCCTTTGCTTTTCTCCTTCCTGCGTTTTTCTTTTGCCTTTTTTTTTCACTTCTTTTGAGTGGCAGTAGGGGCATTGAGTGGCTTCCATGGTTTTTTACCTTGTTTTTGTTTTGGTTTTATGGATGCCTTGCTGTGTTTTGGTTTAAAAAGCGGTCTTTTTTTCCGTCTTTTGTGGAAAAAGGTTTTGCAAAAATTGTTGGCAATTCTTAATAATTCATTCAAACAGGCTTTTAAGAAAGTATATAAATATTGAATCAATTAATATAATAAATTCAGTTATGTTTCCCGAAAGTTTGACTATTTTATTAGAAATTTCACTAGCGTAGCTAAAGGAACTTAATGTCAGATTATGTAGCAAAACTAACATTTAAATAGATTGCTTGCTTTAATTATTTAAAGGCCTGCAGGCAGGGGTTAGAACGGACTTGGTACCTATCCCAACCCTTGCCCGACTATTACCAATCGATTGATAACTGTAAAACTACTTTTCTGAAAAGGTTTCAATCAAACCCATTTTCAAAGCCGTCTGTTTTTCAATGAAATAAGTTTCTCCTTTATAATCAAAAGCCTTCAATAATCCTTTGTCCTTCTCCAGCCTTCTAAGAGAATTGTATGCTGAAGCTTGACTTACATTCATTTTTTTAGCCAACTCTTTTGCAGAAAATGCTCCTTCACCCAAAAAACTCAAAATAGCACTCTTACGCCTAGCTTTACGATTAACAGGTAAAAACTTTATTTGTCCCTTATCTTTTATTCGGTTTAACTCGCTAAAATCCATATTATCATTAATCTAGTGGATGGCAAGTGTTTTAAACCTCACTCTCCGCTAAAATAACAAAAAAAACTATAATGATACTATCATGATACATCAAAGTATATACTCTAACACATTATACTGTACCATACACTCTAATACTAACAAAATTGACTAAAACCCAAAAACCATTTTTCTTTCCTTTTAGTCAATCGCCGAAATGAACCAAACTTTAATAAGCAAAAGCAAACGCCTTTTATTTCATTTTTTGGATTGCCATGCAACGCCGGTTGTTGCAAGAAACAGAAGAAATAATGGTTGGCGAAACGAGCTAAGGGTAATCAATACAAGAATCAGTATTAAGTTTGGTACATCTTTTGAGACGTTTGTATGTTAGCCACCATCCTTTGAAGAAACCATGTCTTTGCAATGCTGTTACTCCATAGTTTGAGCAGGTTGGATAGAATCGGCATAAGATATTTCTTTTTTTAACATATTTTCTTCCAAATTGCCCATGCCAAATTTTTTTTATCAAAAAGACGGAAATTAGGACTAAGGGGTTATGTGCGTTTTTCATATCGAATCAGTTTTTCTTTGTAGTCTTTTGAACCACATTTAGGACAAGATTTTAGTCTGTCTAATTCTGAGTGAAAACCGTGTTCCATTTGCTTCTCTTGGTTGTATGTTTGAATATATGGACCTTCAGATGTATTGCAACATATTGGAATAGCAGTAGAAAGGCATTGCTGTTGTTTGTTTGATTCTATTTGTTTTTTTATGTTCTGTTCTCTTGTTGGCAAAGAATGCCAAACTTTCCCACATTGATTACAAGTTCTTTTGTATTCTTGAACATATTCTTTCGTATCTGTTTCAGGAATTCTAGCAGACATAATTTTAAAACCTACAGTCTTTTCCTATCATGATAGCGTGCATGATTACTTTTGCTCACATTTTTTAGATTTTTCATTAAAACCAACTGCTTTTCTTTTTAGCATGTAATTTGCTGTGTTTGCTTCTGCTCATATTTGTAAGGTTGCTGTGCCTAAAATTGGTTTTGTCGAGGTCTTTATGGTGTGTTACTTGCCCAGCCTTTCTTTTTTTGCCAACCTTTGTTGTATTGTGAACTCTTATGCCTGTGTTCTTATATGCAGGATAACCTTTGGAATCTGTATAAGTGTTTCCCATATCAATATCGCCCTACAAACTCTTTTTACGGGTTTCTTTCACTACGAATACTTCTTAACATATTTAGCATCAATCTCTTTCTTACAATTCAAACAAAATCTCAGAACCATATATTTTTATAATTAAAAAGCCATTATAAATCATTAAAGATTGCAAATTAATCGGAAAACTTTGCGACTTTATATAATTTAGTGGTTTTTAATGGACTTGGAGAAAAGAATTGAACTTATCAAAGAAGTTGGCGAAGAAATAATTACAGAGGAAGAGCTTCGCACACTGCTTGAAACAAAAAAGA
>JAFCCG010000012.1 GCA_017610335.1 Chloroflexota bacterium
CCGGAAGCAAAAAAGTTCGCAAAAACAAGGGAAGGGCTGTTGAAAAGTGTTTTTGGCGAAGCAAAAAAAATCGGATTAGAGCTTATTCCGGACAAGGAAGCCCATCTAGTAACCATAAAAATTAATGCACCAAGAGCCAAGGGAGCAAAAATTCCTAAGCCAGAGGACCTGGCAAAAACAAGGCAGCTTATAGAGCAAACGATTGCAAGGCAGGGGCTTTCGAAAAAGGTTCATTTGGAACAAACAAAAAGAGGCTTTGACATTATTCCGACAGGGGTTGACAAAAGCACGGCAACAGCAACTGTGTTGAGGAAATGGGGGCTAAGGGAAGGCAACTATAAGGGCTTTGCCTTTGGTGACCAATTCAGGGACAGAAAACTTGCAAAGGGCAAAAAAATGAAGTTTGTTGAAGTCATAGAAGCAGGCCAATTCCTGAAAAAAACAAGCTTTATGAAAACAAGGTTTGCAGTAAGGGACGTTAAAAGGCAAGTTGCCGGAGTAAAAAGGAAAATCGGCCCAAAGGGCAGAAAAATTTTAAGGCTTGGCAGGAAACGCCACCGGCCATAAAAAAAACCCTCTTCCCGCGCAACAGCGGAATTTCAATAATGCTTCATTTCTCCAAATTAATTGATTTCGCACGTTCCCTGCGTTACTTTTTTGTGATATAAATTACCTGCTTGTTATATTCAAAGTCTGCTTTTCCTTCAAGAAGTTTTTGTAAAGAGGGTTTTACTATTTCTCCAAGTGGAATATTAAAGGCAATTTTTCCGCCTTTTTTTACTTTTTTAAGTAATTCTTTGATGTATTTGTTTGTGTTCTTATGCTTTGAGCTTGAAAGTAACGAACTTGAAAGAAACAGGAGGTAAAGTCCGAATCTTGAGTAGATAAGGTCAACTGAATCGTTTTTCAAATACCTTAAAAGGTCCTTGTCTGTACTGTGAATAAGCTTTACCGCGTCAATTTTTTGCCATTCTTTGTAACTGTCCTTGGAAAACCCGTATGCCTTTATTTTTGAACCATATTCTTTTGCAAAGCCTGCGATGGCGTTTCCCCTGCCGCACCCCCAGTCCAACACGATTACAGGCCTTCCATTTTTGTCAAATCTTTCTTGGATAAAATCTTTTCCTTTAAAGAGCAGAGGAAAACAACTTTTTAGGCGCTTTGCTGAACCTCTAGTGTGTATATACCAGCATCTCTTTTTATATTTTCTTTTTTCTTCACAGGGCCTTATAATCTCTTTCTCAAGAAGGTTTGTTCTTTCCCTTCCTTTTCTTTCCTTTCCAAAAACAGGCATTTTGAACCAACCGTAAAAAGTTTTACTTCATTGATATATAAAAACCCGATTATTGCACGCAATTTCCCTACCTCGCGCAATTTCGGAGTGAAAGTTCGAATCTTGTTCCCTGCGCTTATTCTTACAGTTCTAATCTCTAAGCCTTGGGGCCGTAAATTCCTTTGATTCAATAATCACTCCCAAATCTTTCAAAACCTCTTCAGCTTTCATTTTGTCAAATTCGCTTATTTTGGTTTACTCAAAATAGGGGGCGCAGTGCTTGCATTCATTTCCCTTTTTTGCTGTCATTCATTCTCTTCTTTTGTTTTTTCTTGTAAGTATGTAATAAATTCGTTTTGCAGGTTGGATATTCTGTGCCTGTGTCCTGTTTCTAGAAAGTATGTCAGGTGTTTTAGTAGGGTGTTGGAGCCTATGACTTCTGGCAGAACAACGTAGTCTGTATCACTTTTGTACAATTCTAGTGCGTCTTTGAAGTTTCTTGCTTTGGCGATTGCGACTATTTTTGGGTTTGTTTTTTTTGCGTTTCGAATTATTGTAGCGACTTTGCCTGTGTCCGGGATTGTTAGAAGCAGGACTTTTGCTTTTGCAAGCCCTACTTTTTGCCATAGTTCCCTGTTGTCTGCTTCGCCGTAAACGATTGGAAGTTTTTTGTTTATTAGTTTTTGGACTATATCTGAGTCGTGGTCTATTGCAACCAAAGAGTGTGTTTCTTTAAGGGCTGAAACAAGCTGTTGGCCTAGCACGCCTATACCCATGATTACTGTGTGCTTTTCAAGTGGCTTTGTTGGCAGGTATTCCAGTTTTTCTTCTTTTTTGCCGAATTTGGTCCTGTAGATGGCTGGGAAAAAGTGTTTTCCGATTTTGTTCAAGAAGGAGTAAATGCCTTCGTTGTGTTCCATGAAGTAGGGTGTTGAGGCCATTGAAACCGTTATTACAAGAATGCTTGCGGAGAACAGCCCTGGGGAAATCTGGCCCAGTCTGAAGCCTTGATTGGCCAGAATGAATGAGAATTCACTTGCCTGTCCAAGTGCCAGGCCAACAAATAATGCACTTTTGCTTTTGAGGCCCGAGGCTAGGGAAATGAAGAAGTAGATAAGCGGGTTAAGGAAGTAAACAACCAAGAACATTAGCAGAAGAATGGCTATTGGCAATCCGAAAAAGGCAAGGCTGGCCTGCATTCCAAGGGAAACAAAGAATATTGTTGCAAAGAAGTCCCTCAGGCCGGTTATTCTGTTGGATGCTTCCTTGCTATAGGGTAATGCTGAAAGAGTTAGGCCACCGATGAATGCCCCAACTACTATTGAGAAATTTAGGACGTTTGATAGGTAGATAAATGCAAAGCAGCAGGATAAAAGAATTAGGTAAAAAAGCTCTTTTGTCTTTTCAAAACGTTTCAACAGCCTTGGTAAAACGAGTCTGTTTAGCAAAATGGCAAGAGAGGCTAGAACAATAAAGCTTAGCAAAAGATTGCCAGCCATGGAAAATGAGAACGTCATTTGTTGGGCTGCTAGGATTGGCAATAGCAGAATAGCCAGCGTGTCTTGGACCAGGGCAAAGCCGACTATGAGCCTTCCGTGCAAAGTGCTGATTAAATTCATATTTGACAGCTGTTTGACGACAATCGCTGTGCTGCTGAAAGCCAGAATAAGGCCAAGATAGAGTGATTCAACAAAGCCCAAGCCTGCTAAGTGCATTAGGACCAAAACAATTCCGGTAGTGGCTGCAACTTGTGTGAATGAGCCGATTATTATGGTGTTTTTCAGTTTAAACAATTGGCTGAAATTTGATTGTATTCCAATTGTGAACAACAGGAAAGCCACGCCCAATTCGGCCAAAATGGCGATTTCTAGCGGGCTTGTTATCAAGGCCAAACCAATCGGGCTGATGATTATGCCTGCGACAATATAGGCAATGAGCATTGGCTGCTTTAACAGCTTGGCAACACAGCCCATCAGGGTGCCAAAAACTATTACAATTCCCAAGTCCATCAAAAGGGTTAAATCCATTCAGACCACAATAAAGCACTCTTTTAATGGATAAGGACATAACGTATATTTAAATATTTTGTAGTTAACCAATAATAAATGGTTCCAGTGCAAAGAGGGGATGAATGGATTGAAAGTTAAGGACTTGTACCAAAAGTTTTCCGGTTATACTGACCAAGTCAAAGAAAGCGATTCGATGGAGAAGATTATCGAAGTCTTGTTTAGAAACAAGGCAACAAGAACGGTTTTTGTGGTAGATAAAAAAGGCAACCTAAGGGGCGTGATAAGGCTGAAGGAAATATTTGACATTATTAAAAAAGACCAGCCGTCTCTGTTTTCTTTTTTGAAAGAACCAAAAGAGGTTACTGCAAGAGACATAATGACTTCACCGACAATTGTTCACCTTGAAGACAATCTTGAAGAAGCACTTATTATAGCCAGAAAATTTGAACTGCAAGACATCCCCATATGTAAAAACGGAAAATTAATTGGGGAGCTGGATTGCTTTGAATTGATTTACGGCTTAAGCAGTTCATTCCTCGAATGAAATGCTGGCCGCGCTTGTGCGGGTCAAACTCTATTTGGAAAACGCTTAAATCCAATTCCTGAAAATTCATCTCCAACACCATCCAATTCCTGTCAGTCAGGAATATTTAAAGTTTTTGGATTTGAACTTTTTGTGCAGAGTTCGTCCCCTGCGGTTGGTTTTTCCTTTTTAATTATTTGCAAGCATTTTTTGATAGTGATATTATGTTTGAAGAGATGAAAGAAAGGGTTTGTGAGGGAAATGTGGCTTTGTCAGAATACGGCTTAGTTATCTTCACATGGGGAAATTTGAGCGAGATTGATTTTAAGAAAAAAATCGTTGCAATCAAACCAAGCGGGGTTTCCTTTGAGGAATTGGAGGCAGAGGACATTGTTCTATTAGACCTTAGAGGAAAGGTTGTTGAAGGCGATAAAAGACCAAGTTCTGACACACCAACCCATCTTGAAATTTACCGCAATTTTCCCAAAGTGAAGGCTGTTGTCCACACTCACTCAACCTATGCAACAGCCTTTGCCCAGGCATTGAAGGAAATTGAGTGCTTTGGGACAACGCACGCAGACCATTTTTTTGGGAGGATTCCTGTTACAAGAAAACTCTTGAAGGAAGAGATTGTCAAAGACTATGAGGCAAACACTGGTAAGGTAATTGTTGAAACCCTTAAAGAAAAAAAGATTAAACCGCTGCAAGTACCTGCCTGCCTTGTTGCAAACCATGGCCCGTTTGTATTCGGCGATTCTTCAAAGAACGCGATTCAGAACGCCATTGTCCTTGAACAGGTTGCGAAAATGAATATTGAAACATTGAAGGTTAATCCTGAAACAAGTGCAATTGACCAGGCTCTGCTGGACAAGCATTTTTTACGAAAGCACGGAAAGAATGCTTACTATGGACAACGCTTACAGTAAAAAAACTTTTCAAAAATTCAATAAGTTTTTTTATTTTTGTTTTTTGAGCAGAAAAACCCTGTCATTTTTTCGGATTTTTTCAGAAACTTTTAATCCAATTGTTTTTCCCTTTCTGCCCTTTTTTATTTTCCGATGATTGATTTCCATTGATTCAATGATTTGTTTCAAAAAAGTGGTTTGTCCCTCTATTAATATGCTGTCGCCCGGTGCAAGGTTTTTGCAGAGTTTTATTTCCACAACCATTGCCTTTGGATAAAACTTTTTCACAACTCCCACACTTGTGCGCTTTTGCTTTTGCCTGCTGCCCTGCTTTTCGGCAAGGTCTCTTTTTCCAGGTGTTGAAAAGAAAAATCCCTTTGAAAAGCCCCTGTTAAAAACATTTTCAAGCCTGCGATTCCAACCAGAAACCTTTTTTGCATTAAAGCTTTTGTCAAAAACCGAGTCAATTGCTTCCCGGTAACACTTTGTTGTTACTGCAATATAGTGTGCTGGTTTGTTTCGCCCCTCAATTTTGACTGAGTCAATTCCTGTGCAAACTATTTTGTCAAAAAATTCAATTGTTTTAAGGTCTTTCGGGGAAAGAATCAGGTTTCCCTGTAGTAAAACATTTTTTTCTTTGTAATTAGGCGGGACACCGTCCAAAAAGAAAGCACGCCTGCATGGTTGTAAACATTTTCCCCTGTTTGCACTTGTTCCAAAGACTTCGTGGCTTAGAAAACAACGCCCTGAAACAGAAATACACATTGCTCCATGAACAAAGCACTCTATTTCAATATTTTTTACAGATTTTTTTATTTTAGCAATTTGCTTTAAGCTGAGTTCTCTTGCGAGAATTATTCTCTTGACACCAAGTCCCCTGAATTCCGCTGCGGCAACAGAATTTGCAACACTTGCCTGTGTGCTCAGAAAGGGAATCAGGCCGTGCTTTTTTGCAAGCTTTAAAATGCCAAAGTCGGAAAGAATTACTGCGTCAATTTTTGCCTTCTTTGCTTTTTTCAAAATACTTTCGACTTTTTTTAATTCTTTGTCAAAAACAATTGTGTTCAAGGCGAGGTATCCCTTTACTTTATTTTTGTGCAGGAACGCCATTAGCTTTTTCAGTTCGCTTGTTTTGAAATTTGTTCCAAGGTCCCGCATATTAAAGCCTTTGACTCCAAAATAAACCGCATCTGCTCCATTTTTTACTGCAGCAATTGCAGAAACAAAATTTCCTGCTCCAACAAGAAGCTCTGGCTTTTTTAATTCATAATTTTTTTTCATGTGCCTTTATCTCCTGCAAATATTTTAAATTATTTTCTTTTTTTCCTGTTCTGAGCCTTGGTTCTTTTCTTGTGTGACCACCTGTCTTCTCTTCTATTGGTAATGCCCTGCAGTTCCTTTTTGTACCTGCGAACCCATCCAAGAGGAAAAGGAAACCTAAGCTTTTTTGCAAGAACTTCTCTTAAAGCAATATAATCTGCAGGGGTGTTAACATTAATTACCTGTCCATGCATTATTGCAGTATTAAGGCCTTGCTTGTGGGCACTTGCAAGCAATCTTAATGTTGATTTTGTTGAACTTACTGTGTTACAAAAGAATTTGAAAAAATTTCCTGTAGCAATAAAACCGTTGAAGGAAGGGTTGTATTCCATTGCCCTGACAATTGAACTTGATTCAACAATTTTTTCATAAAAGGACTCTTTTACCGGATGAGTTGTCCTTTGCGGCTGTGCAAGAAAAACGGTTCTTTTTTTTGAGTAAAAGCTTGCCAGGGCTCTTTTCAAAAACTTTTGAAAATAGAAAGCGTCACCGTACGTAATAATAACCGGGTTTGCACCAGCAAATTTTGCAATTGCCTTTTCCTTAAACACTTTTGCAAGCATAACCTTTGTATGGTAACCTGAAGCAGCGTGTGGAGTATTAACAAGGGTATAATTCATTTTTGGGTATTTGCCAGCATTTATCAGTTTCCAGAATTCAGATCTGTTTTCAGCCCTTACAACAAGACAAACATCCTGCACTCCTAATTTTTTTAAGGATTCAAGCTGGTATACAACAATTGGCTTTCCTTCAATTTCAACATTTACTTTACAAATTTTTCCATTGGTTAAAGCATTAAGTCTTCCTCCAGTTCCTCCTGCAAGTACAATTGCTTTTTTTACCCTTAATGCAGTCTTCATACAAAAATTACGCTTGAAGGGTATAAAAATTTGCCTTTTTGCTTCAAAAAAAGCTTTTTATAGGTCAGCTAAAAAATAAATTCATTTTTGCGGTTTTTTAAAAAGCCGCATCCTTTTCATTTTAGTATTTTTTCTAGAACCACTTAAAGCATTTAAGCAAATTAGGTTTATTCAATTTATAGAGTTTTTCCAATATTTTCAAGTTCGCTTTGTATGTTTTTAATTTCGTTTGCAATTTTTTTTGTTTGTGATTCAAGTGACTGTTTTGAAATAAGTTCCTTTAATTCAAGCAATTGGATTTGCAAAATCATGATTTCCTTTTCCGCCTTTTTGTCAATATAGTAATCTTTGGCTATACGCTTTCTGTCCCTTTCACCTGACCTGTTCTGGGACATTAAAATAATCGGGGCCTGAATTGCTGCAAGACAGCTTAGTACAAGATTTAGTAAAATAAAAGGATAGGGGTCCCATTTTTGGACAAACATTAATTCAATGTTAATGACAACCCATACACCCAAAAAAGTGAAAAAGAAAATTATAAATCCCCAGCTTCCCATTGTTCCAGTAAGATTGTCGGCTGCCCACTGGCCAAAAGTAAGCCTGCGCCTTGCCCAAGGGGACTTGCGGCTTTTTGGCTTCTTTGCACCATTGTTTTTTCCGGCTTTTGCAAAATTGTTTTTTACGGCTTTTTTGGCATTATTTTTTTCAGGCATTCAGTGAAAATAGGTCTTTTTTCTATTTAATTCTTTTGCCTTGCAAAATCCAAAGGCATTATAATCTTTTCCTGTGAAAATCTGTAAATGGGAAGGGTTTTTTTTGCAATTTTGACTTCTGTGCTTGCTATTGCGCTTTTAAGCGGCTGCCTGCAGCCTGAAGAAGGCAATGGTACAAGCCAGGAAAACGGAGGCGATAACATGATTGAAAAAGTTGAAACAGGAAATAGTATTGCAGTAGAATATAGGGGGACATTAGAAGACGGAACACAGTTTGATGCAAGTGAAGGCAGGGGTCCATTAGAGTTTACGGCCGGAGCAGGCCAGATGATTAAAGGTTTTGATACAGCAGTAATTGGTATGGCTTTGAATGAAGAAAAAACAGTTACTATGGAGCCATCTGAAGCATATGGTGAAACAGACCAAAGTAAAATTGTGGAAGTTCTAAAAACAAATATTGGCAATGCAGACAAGCTTGAAGTAGGAATGTCTATTACAAGCAACCAAGGAGTTAACGGCGTTGTAAAAGAAATAAAAGACGATGTTATAGTAATTGACTTTAACCACCAGCTTGCTGGAAAAACGCTTACCTTTTGGATAAAAGTGGTTAAAATCGAAAAGTGAAGCTTTAAATTCTTTTTTTAGGCTTTTTTTATTTAATGCGGGGGTACCGTAGCGGTCTACCGGGCAAGGTTGAGGGCCTTGTGGCTTAGTGCCTTCGGGGGTTCGAATCCTCCCTCCCGCAAACGATAAATTTAAATCAAAGTCTGAACAATTTACTATCAGGTGAAAACATGGCACAAAACGTTACTTTAGAAATGGTTAACAACAAGCTTAACCGCTTAGAAGACAAGGTGAGCAGTATTGAAAAAAGGCTTGTGCCGGAAGTGAAGATAAGTCAAAGAGAAGCAGCTGAACTGGAAAAGATTAGGCAAGAGATTAAGCAAGGCGAAACAATTTCAGAGAAAGAGCTTTTCTCCATTCTTTCAAAGTGATTCTCTTGTCTTTTGAACTCAAGCCATCAAAGAGAATAAAAAAGCAAATTGAAAAGCTTGAACGCAAAAGCAGATTGAAACTTCTTAGCCTATTTCTAAAACTGAAGGAAAATCCTGTTCCTGTCGAAGAATTCAATGTTATCAAGCTAAGCGATAGCAAAAACACTTACAGGATTCGCATTCAGAAAATTAGAGTAATCTACGATGTTTACTGGAAAGAAAAAAAGATAGAAATTTTGAAAGCTGACAGAAGAAAAGACAGAACCTACAAGTGATTAAATGAGAACCATGCAGAAATCCGAACCCACAAACTACTCACCACCGACCACCGACTATAACCTTCAAATCCTCTCTCCCGCAAACAATAAATTTAAATTAAATCCGTTGCAATATATAATTAGGTGAATTTAATGGAAAAAAAGGCTTTTACTGTTGTTATTGAGAAGGATGAGGAAGGCTGGCTTGTTGCTGATGTTCCAGAACTGCATGGCTGTCATACTCAAGCAAAGTCTATGGACGAACTGATTAAGAGAGTTAAGGAAGTAATTGAACTTTGCTCGGAAGACAAAACAGAAAAATTTTCTAATCAATTTGTCGGCATTCAGATGGTTGAGGTGTAATTCTTGCCAAAGCAAGTTACGCCCAAAAAGCTACTTGATGCTTTGAAAAAATTGGGTTTCATGGAAACTCGTGTAACTGGAAGCCATCATCGCTTTGTTCATTCTGATGGAAGGAAAACAAGTGTGCCAATTCATGGAAACGAGCCGATTGGACCTGGCTTGCTGAATAAAATCATTAAGCAGGACCTGAAAATAGGCAAGAAGGAATTCATAAGGCTACTTGAATAGGTGATTTGATGAGCCAAAAAACTAATTGCCCAAAAACCGAACCCACAAACTACTCACCACAGACTACCAACCATTGCCTTCAAATCCTTCCTCCCGCAATCCTTTTATTCCAGTTAGGACTTCTTTTTTACAAATGGATTTGTTTTGGACTGCAGTAATGTTTTGCTTTGGAATTGGCTTGCTTGTAAAGGGAAGCGATTGGCTTGTTGATTCAGCTGCAAGGATTGGAAAACAATTTGGATTAAGCAATTTTATTATAGGACTTACTATTGTTGCGATTGGAACATCTCTTCCAGAACTTGCAACCGCGATTACTGCCTCGTTTTATGGTGACAGCAATATTATTATAGGAACCATTATCGGAAGCAATATTGCAAACCTTGCACTTATTGTTGGTCTTGCAGCTATAATGGTTCCAATTGCTTTGAAAAAAGACATTTACCGCAGAGACGGAACAATAATGTTTATTGTGACCCTTTTGTTCTATTTCTTTTGTTTAGATGGAATTCTTACACCATGGGAAGGTGGATTTTTTCTATTTATTTTTAGCTCATATATTTTTTACTTTATTACAACCAAAAGGCGTTACAAGAAAGAATTTCATTTCAAAAACTATCTTGAAGAATATTCTGATGTAAAAGGAAAAGAAAAATTTGACACTGTTCCAGAAATAACTAAAAACATAAAAAAAGCATTTCGCCAGCATTTGTTTGAAAAAATGAGTTTGCTTTTGGAAAATTTTTCAGACACTGCAAAAAAAATACGCAACTCTCTTAGAAGAAATTGGAAAAAAGCAGTTGAAAAAAAGGCTGCATTTTTCTACCTATTCAAACAACTTGGAATAATTTTAATTGGTGCAGCCTGCATTTTCTTTGGAGCAAATTTGATTATTACAAGCGCATTAAAACTTCCGTTTAGTCAGCTTGCAATAGGCGCGGTATTTGTAGCGATTGGTACTTCCCTACCAGAGCTTGCAATAACTATATCAAGTCTTAGAAAAGGTCTTCCCCAAATAATGATTGGAAACCTTGTTGGAAGTAATATTGCAAACGTTCTTTTGGTCGGAGGTTTTGCAGCAGTAATAAACCCAATAATTGTGCCAATTAGCAAAGTGCAGCTTAGTTTTGTTTTTTTGCTTCTTATTACCTGGTTGTTCCTTGTATTCCTAAGAAACGACTCAAAAATAACCAGAATTGAAGCAATTACCTTATTATTGCTTTATATAGCATTCGTTGCTTCTTCTTTTGGATTAAAATTGGGCATTTAAACAAAATCTTTGGGGTTTTTTAAATGATTTTGGAAAAGATTAATGAGGCAATTGAATGAAAATACTAATTGCATATTATAGTAAAACAGGTTCAACAGAAAAAGTTGCAGAAACTTTAAAACAAGAATTTGAAAAAAATGGACATGCTGTGGAACTTATAAAAATTGTTCCAGTTCATAAACTCAAAGCATCCCAATACAAAAAAAACGGAAAAGAGCTTGCTTTGAAAACCCCTGCTACTAACATCAAAAAATTTGATTTAATATTAATTGGAACCCCTGTTTGGAATTTTTGCCCAACTCCAATGGTATTATCCTATCTTAGAAATTTATTAAATGTAAAAGACAAAAATTTTGCATTGTTTGCAACCTGCACTGCCTTACCTGGAACAACAATTCAAAGAATGGGCAGCATTCTTTCAACAAAAGGCGGAAAAATAACTGCAAGCATTACCATCAGAAGCATTTTTTCATTGAATAAAAAAAAGCTTAAAGCAGCAAAAACGTTTGCCGAGCAACTGTCTTAAATTTCTTAAAACAAACAATAGCTCAATCACTTTCTTAAAACAATGCAACTAATTTACTTTCTTGAAGCCTGTTCTGCAAGTTCGTTTGCGATTTCCACCAGTTGCTCTTCTTCACTTTTAGCCTTTGTTTTCTTTCCATTTTTCTTTTTGTTTTCAAGGTTTGAAAGCTTTTTCTTTAAATCGTTCATTATTTTTGAAACACTTGCTTCATCATAAACTTCTTTGATTTCTGCTTCAATATTTATAAGACGCTGTTGATTTTTTTGAACAAGTGCCTGATAGGTTTTTGAATCAATTCTCCTTTTAAGATATTTTTTTTCAGCAATATCCATTTCTTTTATAAGACGCTTTTTTTCATTAAGTTTTTGCTGCAAAATATGTCTTTTTTTTGTTTGCACATCCAAAAACTTTTTGTCGATTTTTTCTTTTTTTTCTTTGCCGTAAAACTGATCAATTAAAGCTTCAACTTCAATCAGTCTTTTTTGTTTGTCTTTAAAAATTTTATTAAAATCATTTTCACTAAGCTTTCTTTTCATATACTGTCTTTCAACAATTTTAATTCCTAAAAGAAGCTTTTTCTTTTCCGAAAAAAGTTTTTTCAAAGAAGGCTTCCGGTAATGAAGTTTTGCCCAAAGCAAAATAACCCCAATAATTACTACAAGTGCAATTGCTGCATAAAGAACCCCTTGAAAAATAAGTAACAGACTCTTCCAAAAAATTGTTGCAAGAAAAAGAATTATTGCAATTACCGCCAAAACCAAAGGATTATTTTTTATAAAATCCTTCAACAACTCTATTCTTTTATTCATTTACTAAAAAAAGGCTTTATCCAAATAAAAAGCTTTGTAAAGACTACTTTTTCCAAATGCTGCTAAAAAGATAAATAATTCCGCCACCAAAAATAAGCACTGCCAAAAGAACATCAATCTGAACACGATTAGTAAGAGCCTCATAAATATACATAAATGACGCAACTACAATAGCTAATGCAATTATTGTTTCAAAAGTCCTTGTTTCCTTAGAGTCATCTCCCATGCTATTAATTGCCCCCACAAGAATATTTAAATATTACTTTTGGCAGTTAATTAGTTAATATCCCGGAATGGCTAAAAAGGAGTTATTTAAAAAAATGGTTGAAGCAAAATAAGTTTATGCTTGAACCAATTACAACAAAAATAAAAGGGGGGTACAAAGTCGTTTTTGGGCCATATACAACAAGAGCACTAATTGACATAAAAGGTCAAGGCACTTTGGCTTTGAATGCTTCTATTCATTTAGCAGGAAAAGAAATAGCTTATATAAATGGGTCAAGAAGCGGTGAAACCGGAACATTTTATGAAACCCTTTCAAATGAGGGTGTCTCAAAAATTACAAGTTTAAGGGCATTGGCTGTACTGGTACCCTGTGTTGAAATTGCTGCAAAAAAAGCAGGTATAAATTTAATTAAGGGACGAACAAATCCTGAATTTGCAAGGTTTCTCACCCAAATTGGCTGGAAGATTACAGACAAAGTAATAACACAAGTTGATCTAGAAAAAAACATTTCAAAAAACAAGCCTGTTTTCAGATTCAAAATAAGGCCCGCTGTAAAAAGAACTTCCAAACGCCCAAAAAGAACGACTAAAACAAGAAAACGCAAGTCTTAATAATGCTTATTTCCTAAAATTCTTTTAAGGGCCCGTAGCCTAGTGGATAGGGCATCTGCCTTCTAAGCAGAGGGTCGCCGGTTCGAATCCGGCCGGGCCCGTTTTTAGTTTGGAAAAAAAGAAATTTTTAAAATTGGCAAGTGAAAAAAAATGATTAGAAAATTTAAATTGCCCAGAGTTCCCAAATTGCTCTGAAACTGCAATGCAAAAGAAGATAAAATAGTTTTACATTAATATTTTGTTGATTGAAATGGCTGACTTTAAAGAATTAATTGCAGGAGCTTTGGAACAAGCCCTTGATAGTAAATTAAAAAAAGACGAAATAAGTGCTCTTTTGGAAGTGCCTCCAACACCAGGAATGGGAGATTATGCATTTCCATGTTTTAAACTTGCAGAAATATTGAAAAAAAAGCCAAATAAAATTGCATTTGAACTTGCAGAAAAAATCTTTTTACCAGACGGCATTGCAGAAATTAATCCAAACGGACCATACCTGAACTTTTTTGTAGCAAAAGACCTTGTAGCACAGGATACAATAAACGAAATTATTAAACAAGGTGATGTCTTTGGAAAGCGTGATTTTGGCAAAGGGCAAAAAATTATGGTAGAATATTCGGGCCCAAATTCAAACAAGCCACTGCATTTAGGACACTTGCGCAACAACTGCATTGGAATGGCAATATCAAACATTTTTGCCGCATCAGGAATGAAAGTAATAAAAGCAAACATTGTCAACGACCGTGGAATACACATCTGCAAAAGCATGCTGGCATACAAGCTTTTTGGAAATAAAGCAACGCCTGAAAGCACAAAAGAAAAGCCAGATCATTTTGTAGGAGACTATTATATAATGTACAATAAAATGGTTGAAGAAAAACCAGAATTGGAAAAACAAGCTTATGAAATGCTTCAAAAATGGGAAAACGGAGACAAAGAAACAAAAAAACTGTGGAAGCAAATGACTGAATGGGCTGTGCAGGGTTTTAAAGAAACTTATGAAGAATTTGGAAGCAAATTTGACACATGGTTTTTTGAATCACAATATTATAACAAAGCAAAAGCAATTCTAAAGCTAGGTGAAGAAAAAGGCGTGTTTAAAAGAAATGAGAATGGAGCTCTTGTCGCAGAACTTGAAAGCCAGGGCCTGCCAGACAAAACAGTTTTGAGAACTGACGGAACCTCAATTTATATCACAAACGATTTGGCACTAACAGAATATAAATTCAAACACTTTAAATTAAACGAAAGTATTTGGATTGTTGGAAACGAACAAGACCTTTACTTTCGGCAGCTTTTCAAAATATTTACCCTTCTTGGATTTAAGTGGGCAAAAAACTGCATTCATTTAAGCCACGGAATGGTAAACCTGCCTTCAGGAAGGCTAAAAAGCAGGGAAGGAAAAGTTGTTGACGCAGACGACATAATCAAGGAACTGGAAGACCTTGCGGCAAAAGAAATAAAAAAAAGAGACAAAAAAATAGGCGAAAAAGAACTTGCAGCAAGAAGCAGGGCAATAGGCCTTGCCGCAATAAAATTTCACATGCTAAAGGTCGCGGTGCAAAAAGACATAATGTTCAACCCAAAAGAAAGCATTTCGTTTGAAGGGGAAACAGGGCCTTATATTCAATACTCTTATGCAAGAGCAAAAAGTATTCTTACAAAAGCAGGCAAGATAAAACTCAAAAAATTTGGATTTGAACGCCTTATCGGGTCCGAAGAACAAAAACTTTTGAAACTGCTTGCAAATTACCCTGAGGCAGTAAAAAAAAGCCTTGAACAACTAAGCCCTCATATAATTTGCCAATCGCTTATCGAAATTGCAGAAGCATTCAATACATTTTATCACAAACATAAAGTACTAAAAGCAGGAAGTGAAGAAATCAAAATGGAAAGACTTGCATTAGTACAGGCAACAGTTCAAGTGCTGAAAAATGGTTTGGAATTGCTTGATATTGAAGCAATTGAAAAGATGTGAATCAAGAAGATTTAGCCTTTTTGCCTGCAGCAAGATCTTCCTTATGATTATTAATAATTTTTTGCAGGCTATTAATAGTACGCTCATCAATTCTTGCCACCTGCCAACCCTTAACAATAGCATTAGCCCTGCTAATACTCACGCGTTCTAGATCGCTGAGGTTTATTTCAGGAATGCAGCCTATCGCACCCAAAAGCTTGGCAACTTTTTGTTGCGGTGTTAATTTCTGAGCTTTTTGCCTGCTTTTTCGTTTAGACTGGCGGCTTTGTCCCTGTTGAGAACTACTGCCACCACGACCGCGCTTTTGGCGACCCCTTCCTTTTCTAATTCCTGGTATAAAAAAAGAACACCAAACTAGAATTTAAAACTTTCTACTTTGGAAGTTTTACGCTGTGTCTTTTAGCAATCGTTTGCATATTTAGATAGTCTGCCTTTGTTAAGGTCCCGCCGCCAACAAGCACATCAGAAAGTATTTGTTGTATTCGTCTTAAAACATTCTTTTCCCTTATATTAAAATTTTCTTCAGGCAATTCAAGCAGGAGGTCAAGGCCTTTAGAAACCTTCAAATCAAACCTGCTTTTCTTTGACTTAGGCTTACTGCTAGGAGCCTTTCTTTGGGTATATTTTCTTTTCATTTAAAAAATAAAAAGCCTTGGAGAATTTAAACCTTTCTGTTCCCTTCAACACCAATTTTGGCTAGGTCTCCATTCAAGACAATTGGTTCTGTGGTCTTTATTTCAAGCACATAGCGCTGTTCTTTCTCACTCGGCAATTCGTGCAGCAAAAAAATCTTCTTGTTAAAGTGCCTTGCAATGCCAATCTCCATCAAAGTCGCACCGCCAATATAGCCCTTAATTCCATTCTTTTTATGGTTCAAGACAACAATTGCATCGCTTTCCGCAATCAGGTCAAAGCACTTCTTGTCAACCCTAGTAGAAATGCAGTGTTCCAAATTCATATTTAAGTCAGGGTTTTCAAGACACTCAATAACATCAACCGGCACAAGGGCATCATGCCCCATTTGCTCAAGAGCCTTTTTTGCCTCAAGCATTTCTCTGGAAAATGCCATGCTGCCACAAATCATTAACTTCACAAAAATCTACTCCATAAAAATAGCCGGCTTTAAGGGCATTGCATTTTTTGCTTTTGGATGAGTGCTTTTTTCCGCGCTTTCAATTTCTATCTCACATCCAAATTCTTTTTCAAGCAATGGCATTACTTCTTTAAGCACGGCAGTTTCATCAATTTTTTCAGCCTTCTTTAACAGCACAAGCCTTGGCACAAGCGCCTTTGCAAAACCCTGTACTTCTTTTCCATGCTTTCTCATTTCAGTGTCCTTCATCAAAGCCTTTAAGGTAGCCCCTACATCAGGTCTTTCTTCACAAGCCTTTGCCGCAATTGGAACAGCCTTCCACTTCCATGCAGGGGCAGTAAACAAAACAATCTTTTTTGGCTTTTCAATTCCTGCAAGCTCCTTGATATGCCTTACGTCTTCAACAATGCCCTCCAAATAATCTTCAGCCTGCTCTGCTTTTCTGTCAATGTCTTTTTCATTTCCCTTGGGCCAGGCGCTTAAACTCACCAAACCCTTTTCGCCAAGCTTTTGCCAAAGCTCTTCGCACAAATGCGGAGCAAAAGGAGCAAGCAACTGCACCAAAGACCTTGTAGTAAAACCAAGCACGTTTTTGTCAGCTTTTTCAGCCTTTTGCACTGCAGAAAACAATCTGGTAATTCCACTTAGTGCAAAATTAAATTCAAAACCAGCCATTTGTTTTGTTATCTGTAAAATTGTTCTGTTTGCCTTGCTTAACAAAAGCCTATCACTTGAACCAAGCTTTTTCTTGTCAATTTTTCCTTTTCCAAACTTGTTTTTATTTCCTTCAAGGAATTCATAAAACCTTTTCAAAAACTTAAATGTTGCCTCTGCTCCCTGGTCATTCCATTCAAGCTCTTTGGTTGGCAAAGCAACACTCATTACAAAAGTTCTGGCAGTATCTGCTCCAAAACTTTTAATTATTGTGCCTGGATCAACAACATTGCCCTTGCTTTTGCTCATAACCTCTCCGTTTTTCAATACCATTCCCTGTGTTAAAAGCCTTGTAAAGGGCTCATCAAACTTAATCATTTCAATATCCCTCAAGGCCTTTGTAAAAAACCTTGCATAAAGTAAATGCATTATTGCATGCTCTATTCCTCCAATATACTGGTCTACAGGCATCCAATATGCTGCTTTTTTCTTGTCAAACATTGCTTTTCCGTCCTTTGGACTGCAAAATCTTAGAAAATACCAACTACTATCAACAAAAGTGTCCATTGTATCAGTCTCACGCCTTGCCTTTCTGTCACATTTTGGACATTTGACATTTACAAAAGCATCAACCTTGTCCAAAGGATTTCCTTTCCCAGTAAAAGGAGCCTTTACAGGAAGCTTTACCGGCAAATCCTTTTCCGGAACAGGAACCATTCCGCATTTTTCACAGTAAATAATAGGAATAGGAGTACCCCAATATCTTTGCCTTGAAATCAGCCAGTCACGAAGCTTGTAATTAACAGTTCTTTTACCGATTTTTTTCTTTTCAAGCCACTTGCTAATTTTTTCAATTGCGTCAGTATTTTCCAAACCATTAAATTCACCGCTTTCAATTAAAATTCCTTCATCAACAAAAGCTTTTTCCATTGCAAACACATCAAGCTTTTTGTTCTTTGGCTGTATTACAACTCTTTTTTGTAACTCATATTTTTCAGCAAATTCAAAATCTCTTTGATCGTGTGTTGGAACACACATAACCATTCCTGTTCCATATTCTAAAACTGCAAAATCCGCAGCAAAAATTGGAACATTATCTCCATTAACAGGATTGATTGCATACTTTCCCAAAAAGATTCCGCGCTTTTCTTTACCCTCTGCTAATCGGTCAATAAGACTTTGTCCCTTAACCTCTTCAATAAACTTTTTTACCTCTGCTTCAAGCTTGGTTTCTTTTACAAACTCTGTTACAAGAGGATGCTCTGGTGCAAAAACAACAAAAGTTACGCCAAAAAGAGTATCAGGTCTTGTTGTAAAGGTTGGAATTACTTTTCCTGAATCTTTTTCCTTAAAGTAAACCACCACTCCTTCGCTTCTTCCAATCCAATTCTTTTGCATTGTCCTGACCCTTTGAGGCCATTCCTTTAACTTGTCCAAGTCCTTCAGAAGCTCATCAGCATAAGCTGTTATTTTCAAAAACCATTGCTCAAATTCTTTTTCAACAACTTTATTATGGCATCTCCAACAGTTGCCATTTTCAACCTGTTCGTTTGCCAAAACAGTTCCACAGCTTGCACACCAATTGCTTTTTGCCTTGCCCTTGTAAGCAAGTTTTTTCTTAAACATTTGTAAAAAGAACCATTGATTCCAATGGTAATAACGTTCATCACATGTTGCAATCAGCCTACTCCAGTCATAACTAAAGCCAAGCATTTCCTGCTGCTTTTTCATTTCCTCAATCTTTTCCCAAGTCCATTCCTTTGGATTCCGATTGTTTTTAATCGCAGCATTTTCCGCAGGCAATCCTAATGCATCGTAACCCATTGGATACAAAACATTAAATCCCTGCATTCGCTTAAACCGCGCAGTAGCGTCACCGATTGCATAATTTCTAACATGGCCCATATGAAGCTTGCCGCTTGGATAAGGAAACATTTCCAAAACATAGTACTTTTTTTTGCCCTTTGATTCCCTTGCCTCAAAGCTCTTTTCCTTGGCCCATTTCTTCTGCCATTTTTTTTCAATGGCTGAAAAATTGTATGACATGATAGAAAACCATGAAAAAAACAGTTTTAAATCCTTGTGCAAAAAAGCCATTTTTTACCTGTTTACAGCATTCCAAATAAGCTTTTTGAAGGGAATTTTGCCGTAAACAATTTCCCTGCCCTTAAAGTGTTTTAAAATATTTTCTTTTGGATAACCCATTTCAACAGCAAGCTTTGCGCTTAAAATGTCTGCAAAAAGCTCTTCTGCCTGTTCATAGGAAATCTTTTTTGCGGAGGCAAACTTTCCCAGATTTTGCTTTGGAAAATGCGCATACTCGTGAGCCAAAGTAAAAATTCCTTTAACCGTCAGCCTGCTTCCGTCAAACACATGCTCTGCAGGCATATTAATGTAATCGCTTTTTACAATAAAGCGCTGGCTGCCCTTTTGAAAAATCTTGATTGCATTAACATGCTCTCCTTTTACAACTGATGCAAAAACCCTGCCGTGCCTGAAGAAAATATTTTCCTTAAGTGTTTTCCTTGGATAAAAATAAATCGGAGTGTTTACGACATTTTTCCGCATCCTTGCATAAAGGGCCTTTTCAACGCCAACCTTTGCCTTTTTTTCAAGCTTGTCAAGGGTTTGAGACGCATGGTTCCTAAAATTTTCCAAAGCCTTTCTTCTTTCCTTGTTAAGAATCGGTTTTCTAAAAAAGCCCATAAAGGAAAGAAAGAGGCAGGACAATAAATAGTTATCGGCTTTATTCCAGCACTGCCTTTATCCTTCGCACCCCTGCACTGACAGATTCCTCTTTCTTTATCTTAAACTTTCCAAGTTCAGAAGTGTTTTTTACATGCGGGCCTGCACAAACTTCTTTGGAAATATTTCCAATAGTATAAACATAAACCTTTTCAGGAGCATACTTTGCATCAAAAAACGCAAGCGCTCCTTCTTTTTTTGCCTCTTCAAGACTTTCTTCTTTTTGTTCAACAGGAATTTTTGCTTTAATTGCAGCATTTACAATCTTTTCAACTTCTTCAAGCTGTTCCTTTGAAACCTTTTCAGGATTTACAAAATCAAACCTTAAACGTTCAGGAGTAATGTTACTTCCCTTTTGCTGAACATGTTTTCCAAGCACTTTCCTAAGAGCTGCATGTAACAAATGAGTTGCAGTATGCATTCTTACAGTAATTTCAGAATTGTCTGCAAGACCAGACTTGAACTTTCCTGCAGTTGCCTTTCTTGAAAGCGATTGGTGTTTTTCAAATTCTTTTTCAAAAGCACTCTTATCAACTTCAAAACCTTTTTCTTTAGCAATTTCAACGGTCATCTCCAAAGGAAAACCATAACTTTGATACAAAAGGAATGCATCATTTGCAGAAATCTTTCCCTGCTTTTTGAAAATCTTTTCAAACATTTTTACACCCAGTCCCAAAACTTTTGCAAACTTTTCTTCCTCAGCTTCAATTTCTTTTAGAAGATGTACACTATTTTTCTTCAGTTCTGGCCATTCATCACCATAAATTTCAACAACCTTTTTTGCAATCTTTTTGCAAAAACTTCCTTCAATTCCAAGCAGTCTTCCATGCCTTACAGCACGCCTAATCAGCCTTCGCAAAATATAACCTTGTTCAACATTGCTTGGTACAATTCCTTTTTCATCAGCTAAAACAAATACAACCGCCCTTAAATGATCTGCAACAATGCGAGTGCTCTTTTCATTAGGCTCTTTTGCCACTTCATTTATCTTTTTCATTATCAGAGTAAACATTTCTGTTTCATAAACATTGCCCTTGCCCTGCAGCATTGCAACAGTCCTTTCAACACCCATTCCGGTGTCAACATTTCGCTGTGTTAATTTTTCAAATTTGCCCGCAACGGTCTTATTGTACTGCATAAAGACATCGTTCCAAATTTCAAAATACTTTCCGCAATTGCAACCTGGCTTGCAATCCCTGCCGCATTTTTTCTTACCTGTGTCATAAAACATTTCGGTGTCTGGCCCGCATGGGCCTGTTTTTCCCGCAGGGCCCCACCAATTGTCCTTTTTTGGCAAAAAATAAATCAATTCTTTTGGAATTCCAATGCTTTCCCAAATTTTAGCGCTTTCCTCATCCTTCGAAACATCTTTATCGCCCTTAAAACAAGTGACACTAATTTTGTTCTTATCCAAACCAAGCCATTTTTTACTTGTTAAAAATTCATAACTCCATTCAATTGCCTCTTTCTTAAAATAATCTCCAAGAGACCAATTGCCAAGCATAAAAAAGAAAGTTAAATGCGAAGCATCTCCAACTTCATCAATGTCTCCTGTCCTAATGCATTTCTGGTTGTTTGCAAGTCTTTTTCCCTCAGGATGAGGCTGACCAAGAAGGTATGGCACAAGAGGATGCATTCCAGCCGCTGTAAAAAGCACTGTTGGGTCATGTTCTGGAATAAGCGAAGCGCTTGGAATAATGGCATGGCCTTTTTCCCTGAAAAAGTCCAGATATGCCTTTACAAGCTTTTTTGCAGTCCACATAGAACAAAATTAAGTTAGAAAAGATTTAAAATGCAAAGTTTCAGGCTTTAAAGCGCAATCTTTCCCTTTCTTAAAAGCCTGCCAATTTTAGGTATTGGTACTTTTCCCTGGTCAATTACTGAAGCAGCTATTTCCCCGCTTTTTGTCTTGCCTGCAACAAAGTAATTTCGCCAAATAGGATCAATCTCGATATTAAACCTTGTTCCAAAATTTGTTTTCTTGCCTTCGTAAAGCAGGTCAAAAAGTTTTTTTTCAGCAGAGTCAACATCGTAAAGTGTTATCTTTCTTTTTGCAAGAAAATCCAAAATTTGCGCATTTGAAAGTGCTTCCCCCAAAGGCTCGGTAGACTTCGGATCCAACAACGCCAATCTTGCCTCTTCAAATGTCGGGGCATTGATAAACCTTCTTACAGTAATCCTATCTGAAACAAACAGGTTGTCAAGCGGCACTATTGCAAACCCCTTTTTAGGCCGTGCTTTTAGCCAATTAAAAATAACAGTATTTGCATAAAACTGGGTAAAGCCGTCAGGTTTTCCCATCTTTACATTGTCTATATGGTATACTTTTAATACCATGGAAGGAAGCACCATCTTGATTCCTTGCCCTTTATCTTTAAGAAACGTTGACTCCTCCCTTGGAAAAAGCCTAAAAACAGTTCCATGCTCACCCTCACCAATATGTGTTGGATGAATTTTATCGGAAAAAGTTATCTGCTCTTCTCCCCCAACTTTCCTTATCCTAACACAGCTCAAAAGCTTTCCATATCTGAGACCAAGACTTTCACCATGATTAGTAATCAGCAAATTACTTCTGGGACGACCTTTCCTATTAATCATTCTTCCAAAAGGCAAAACAGTCCTTCTAATTCCTCTAAACGGCATAAAAAGATAACTGCACTTCTACTATAAAAAAAGTCTCTTTTTTAAATAAAAAACAGAATAGCCAAGTAAACTTTTAAAAAAAAGTTTAACCCAAAAAAAACACTGCAATAAATAAAAAAATAGGGCAGTGGAGAGTAAGCCGCCTTTTGTTACCCTGCCTCTTGTGAAGCAGGCTGCCGACATTTGTCTAAGCCGCTCTAAGGCGTTGCACCCGCTTCAATTCCCAAAAGAATTGAAGATTAACCAAGGGCGCGTTTCATTCAACCCAAAGCCTTTGACAGCCAAAGGATGATATCGTTTCTGTTCCCCTGGGCTCCCTCTCAGAAGCATTTTTTTGATATGGGAGGGCGGACTTTCCTCACTTCAAACCCTTACGGGGAAGCGTTAACCGGCCTTCCACTACCCTAAAGATAATTATGTATAGGATAGAATTTAAAGGTTGTGGTTTATTCCTGTAACTTAAATCTCTTTCTTATTGCCTCTACCAGGGCACCATAATCATTCCTGATAGGCGTGAAGGGTTTTAACAGTTTGGCTTTGCGTGGAAGTGAATTTCTTAAAAGTGTCATTTCTTTCCGAGCATCCCTTAAAAAAATCCTTGTTGGAACCACAAAATCGGCATTGGCAAAAGCTTCCTTAATCTTTGAAGCTGGTAAAAGATTGGAAGTTCGTTTTCCAGTTATGAAAAAGGAACTAGAAACAATAGAAGAAATTTTTTTCTTCTGTAAAAATCTTTCAAAACTAGTTTTGCAGAACGTGCTTGAGCCACCATAAAAGCAAACAAAGACCACTATCACAGGGTTTTTTTGTGTTCTCTTTTCTTTAGGCAAAATTCTGATCTTTCCTAAAGTGGAAATTGCCTTGAAAATTTTGCGTTTTGAAGTAGACTTCTTTGCCCTCATTGAAAATATATTATAATCTAGAAAATAAAAAGCTTTTGGAAAAAATTAGTTGGAAAAAAAGATGGCTGAAAGCCATACAATGGAAGCATTCTCGCAATGTCAAGCAAATTGTTATTGCTTTTGTATATTAAGAGCCCTCAGGTGTTTAGTACTGGTATGCTGAACAAGTCGCCGAAGCTCCTTGCTTACACAATCAGTCTATCGAACCGGTGTTCTACCGGCACCTTCGTCCCTACGGCAAGCAGTCAAGCTGCCTGCTTTCAGGAATGGTTGTCTATTTTCAGGGGTTGCTTCGAGCTTAGATGCTTTCAGCTCTTATCAACTGCAGCGTGGCTACCCAGCAATGCCTTGTCAGACAACTGGCACACTAGAGGCTACGATGCCACGTTCCTCTCGTACTCATGGCATCTTCCCCTCAGACAACCGACAACTCTAACAGATAGGATCCAAACTGGCTCGCACCGTTCTTAACCCAACTAACGTAAGGCTTTAATGAGTTAACACCTCCACCCTTGGCCGCTTATGCACGGCCAGGATGCCTTGAGACGACGGCGAGGTCGCAAACAGCGGGGTCGATGTGGACTCTCACCCGCTACCACTCAATTACCCCCAGGGTAAATTCACTGTTAGACCAGGGTTCCATTAACGAACACACTGGCGTTCGCTAGGCCCTTCTTTCAAACCCACGTTTCGTGCTGTGAGAAACATGGTTAAGCCTGCTTTTGCCCTTGCACTCTACTGCGAATTTCTAACTCGCATGAGCAGACCTTTGGGCGCCCCTGATATCTTTTCAGGGGCGTACCGCCCCAGTCCAACCGCCCATCAAATGCTGTCCCCTTGCAGGTTAGCGATATAGTTTTTAAAGGATGGTGTCCCATTGGTGCTCCACAATTCCTAGCGAAATCGCTTCGATGCTCCCATCTACTCTTCACTCCAAAAACCATACCACAACATCAGAATGCGGTAAATCTCCGTGGGGTCTTCTCTTCCCGTTAGAGTTATGCGGCATATTCACCGCAAAGCAAGTTCATCGGGCTCAAATTAGGGACAGCAGGAATCTCGTTACTTCGTTGGTGCAAGCCGGCATTAAACCGGCAAGGTATTACGCTACCGTGAGAGCCTCAGAGTTAGGCCCGCTCTTCACCAGCGCTTAGACCCCTTGAACAGGGCGTTCACGTACTGGCAGTGAGCAGAAGTCAGCAGCTATACACATCCTTACGGACTAGCAGCCACCTGTGTTTTTGCTAAACAGTCGGACTCCTCTTGTTATTGCAGCCTGCCCTCTACAGAGCAGGCACCCCTTATACCAAAGATACAGGGCTAAATTGCCGAATTCCCTTAATTTGATTTCCCCGACACGCCTTGGCCTTCTCAGCCAGGGGCACCTTTCTCGGTTCTTGGTACGGTCATTTCAAATACTTTTCAAATACTTTATACTTCCATTTTCATGGGCTCCCGGCCTCAGCCAATTTCCTAGATTTAATCTCTTTCTCACTTTTACAGTTCTCCAAAGATTTATCCCAGTTAAGCATGCAGACAAGCATACTTGGCTTAGCCCGAAACGTCTGAAAGTAAACTATCGTTGCCGAAAATGTATTGAAAAGGTACAGGAATATGAACCTGTTTCCCTTTTGCCTCAACCGGATTACGGTATAGCTTAGGACCGACTAACCCTTAGCTAATAATTAGCGCTAAGGAACCCTTGCCCTTTCGGCGGAGTCGATTCTCACGACTCTATAGTTATTACTAGTGCAAGGATCCATATTTCCAACAGCTCCACAAGTTGTTACCAACTTGCTTCTAGGCTATCGGAACACCTCTTTACTGAATTACCTCCAACAGGAGGCATCCTCAGGTATCGGCAACTGGTTTGAGCCCAGATTATTTTTAAGGCCCTCATCCATAGGTAGGTGAGCTGTTACGCACTCTTTAAAGGATTGCTGCTTCTAAGCCAACCTCCCTACTGTATTAGGACAAGGACACTTTTCGATTAACACTTAACCAGTATTTATGGGCCTTAACCTAAGTCTGGGTTGTTCCCCTCACGGATACCAGGCTTACCCCGGCACCCCGACTCCAGCTCTCTACACAGTCAATGAATTCGGAGTTTGACAAGAAAGCGAAGCCTTTCGGCCCCGTACTTCCTAATCAGTAGCTCTACCCCACTGACATGCTCCAGCTGGGCTATGCTCAGACATATTTCAAGAGGAGCCTGCTATCACCAGGCGCGAATCGCATATCACGCCTACACCCAGGTTACCCGAGTAGATAGACTAACAACGGTTGCAGACCTCCACCACCCGGATGGGCGGCTTCGTCTTACCAAGGCGTAGATCGCACTGGTTTCAGGTCGTACATTAGTGACTTGAGCGTTTAAGCTTGCAGCCTCACTTCTTACGAAGATGCGCTGCCTCGGTTTCCCTACGGCTTCTTCCCTGACGGAATTAACCTAGTCTCTTCATAGGATATCGTTTCTTTAAGGCCTAACCCGATTTGTCACCGCTTAGTTTCAAGCGCTTTTAAACTCCCGTTAGGGATGCTTTTCAACTTTCCTTCACAGTACTAGTAATCTATCGGTCTCAACATATGTTTAGAGTTGGAACTTAATGGCTCCCAAATCTTCTTGCGCAAGAACCAATGCACAATACTCTTGGACTCCAGAAATCATCCAATTAACTTCCATTTACGAGGCTGTCACTCTCTATGGCAGTTCTTTCCAGAACACTTCTACTTGGTCTTTTGGATGTAACCGGGCCAACACCACATCTCCTGCATGTTACCATGCCGGATTCAGTTTGCCCTATACTGCTTTCGCTCGCTGCTACTCACAGCATCCCAATTGGTTTCTTTTCC
>JAFCCG010000041.1 GCA_017610335.1 Chloroflexota bacterium
AACATGCTTTTGTTTGACAGACAATTTGGAGATGAAAGAGGAAGTGCTGATTGTTTTGGACGAGCTTTGTGGGCTTCAGGAAGAGCAACAAACAGTTGGCTTGTAGAAAATCACAGAACAAATGCTAAAAAAATGTTTTACAGAGCTTTGCCTTGGGTGCAAGAGCTTGAAGATTTAAGACCTATTGCTTTTTCCATTATTGGAATAGCCGAAATGTTAAAGGCAGGGGAGAACAAACCGGTTTTACTTGAAAATATAGAATTCTTAGCTGAAAAAATGAAAGGATTTTTTGTAGAAAACAATGTAGAAAATTGGAAATGGTTTGAAAACATTCTTACCTATGACAATGCAAGATTGCCTCAGGCAATGTTTGCTGCATTTCAGGCAACAGGCAGAAAAGATTTTTTGGAAGTTGCAGAAAAAAGCTTTTTGTTTTTGACAAAACAAACCGTTAATGGAGAAATGTTTGAACCAGTTGGACAAAATGGCTGGTTTCCAAAAAATGAAAAAAAAGCATTGTTTGACCAGCAGCCAATTGAAGCCGCTTCAATGGTTCAGGCATATACAGCAGGCTTTTTTGCAACAAACAACGAGGGGTATAAAAAAACTGCTTTGACTTGCTTTAACTGGTTTTTTGGCGGAAACAAACTTGGAACCGCATTGTATGACGGGAAAACAGGCGCTTGCTTTGATGGGCTTACGCCTGAAAGCGCCAATTTGAATCAGGGCGCTGAAAGTTTGGTTGAATTTCTAATTGCAAGGTTTTGCATTGAAAGGATAAAAAGGCAGAAGATTTGAAATTTTTGCCAGATTTGAAATTTCTGTTGCAAGCCAAGATTTAAATTTGCAAAAGCCCTTCTTTTTTCCATGCAGTGTATGCTTAATTTTTCAAAAGAAGAAAAAAAAGAGGTCTTAAATTTTTTACAGGCTTTTCCTGAAAAAAAAACAAAAACTTCTTTTGAAGAATTCAGATGCAAAATTGGCAAAAGCACTGTAACCCTTTATACTTCAGGAAAGCTTTTGCTGCAGGGAGACGATTGTGAAAAAGCAAGAGATTTGGTTTTAAAAAAGGTAAAGGTTGAAAATGAGCTTATTTTAGGAATTGATGAAACAGGCAGGGGCGAAGATTTTGGCCCGTTTGTTATTGCAGGCGTTTTGGCAAAACCAAATGCAATGAGAGAGCTTAGAGACAGCAAAAAGGTAAAGAACTTGGATGAAAAAGCCAAGCTTGTTAAGGAATGAATCTTAATGCGATTGAAGTTAGGGCAATTAATGAATTGTGTGATTTTTTTAAAAATGCAGGAAAAGTAAAAATTGTAGTAGACGGTTCTCCGATGAAAGGTTGCAAAAAAGAAATTGAATTTCTTGTAAAAGGCGATGATTTGAATCCTGTTGTTGGAGCCGCAAGTATTATTGCAAAAAGTGTTCGTGATGCATCCGAAGACAAAGGTAAAAGAAAAGGGTGGGGAACTTGGTCAAAAAAAAGCTAAAAAGAAAATCAAAAAGCGACGGGTCTTTGGCAAAGATTGGTGCAATTGTCTGGAGACTTAAGGCAACAATTGCAATTGCATTAATTTTAATTTTCGCATATTTTTTCTTTTCACAAGGCAGTCTTTTTATTGAAAAGAACGCACTTCTTTCAATGTCGTTTAGTGCAGGAAATTCTTTCAATATTATTTCATACATGCTTGCACATATGAGCATTTGGCATTTAATAGTAAATGTGGTAAGCCTTGTTCTTTTTGCAACAATTGTTGAACTTGCTTTGTCTTCAAAGGACGTTGCAGGAATTTTTTTGTTCTCTGCAATTCTTACAGTTGTATTTTTTTCTTTTTTTAATCCAGGAATTGCACTTATAGGAGCAAGCGCAGGAGTGTGGGGAATTATGGCAGCAAGCTTTGTGTTAAATGCCAAAAGGGCAATTGCCGCACTTGCGATTATTGTTGCTTTGTTCTTGTTTTTGTTTCCTGCGGCTGCAATCGCTATACAGCAATACGAAGTAATAATGGTGCAAAAGAATACTGAACTTGGAACTGCACTTGCAACAGCTATTGAAACAGGAGACTATGAAACAGCTGCTGTAATTGCTGTTGAAAAAACAGAGACTGAAACAGAATTAAAGGAATTTAGTGAAAGCAAAAAGCTTGCAGCAGAAACAAGTATTGACCCATTTTTACATTCTTATGCGGCAATTTTTGGAATAATTTATCTTTTAATTTTTAGAAGAAATGAAACTAAAGAATGTGTTAGGAAACAAAGACTGGTTAGTATTTTTCACAAAACAAAAGCTTAAGTTGGTGTTTACAGAACTAGCTCTTAATTTGATGCCCTGAACACAAGGTCTCTGAGTTTTTTGTCACTTATTTTTGGAATGTTTTGTTTTTTCTTTTTTTCAACAGGTTGTATTTTGTCAAGCCTTTGTTTTAAGGCCGCTATTTCAAGCGTGGTGTTTTGCTTGAATTCTCCAAGGCTATCAAGCTTTTGAGTAAGTTCAGTTGTGTTAATTTTTTGAGCAATTGAACCATTGCCATTGAGTTTTAGTAAAAGCTGTTCAAGCCTTGCAATTCGCCTGTTAAGATAATCAACTCTTTCAACTTGAGATGATTCTTCTAAAGGAATTGATTTAGTAAGAGATGTGTTTCCGTCATATTTTGATTTTGCAACAAGAATTTTGCTTTCATTGTTCTGAATTTCTTCCGTTTCCTGAAAATTGTACTTTTGTTGAACTGTTTCCCGAACTTCTTCTTGAGCATATTGCTGGCTTTCCAAAACTGTTTCAGAACCGTTAATTGTTTCAATGCTGTTTGTTGTATCAGTTCCGTTAATTTCCCGCTGTTTTGCCGCTGCTTTTAGTCTTTTTGGGTCTGTAAGGCTCAAAAAAGCATTTCCCAGAAAAAGGGCAAGAATAAGCACGCTTAAAAAAATTGTAACAACCATTTTCTCCACAACCAAACAACCTGTAAATGCTTGTTTTTTTAATCTTTTTGGGCAAAACCTAAGCAATCTTTGGGTAAAATAATTTAAAGCTGCTTTTGTGCAGTGACTTTTTTTGGTGAAAAATTTGGCTGAAGAAAAAAAAGGAAAGAAAAATGAAAAAGCTGGTGCAGATGCACAAAAAGCCAATGCTGGCAAAACAAAAGTAAACAAGGTTACACAAAAATCAGAAGCAGATGTAAAAAAAACCAGCACAGTTGAAAAAAAAACAGGCAATGAAAAGAAAGATTTTTTGACCTTTTTTAAGAAAAACCCCTGGCTTATTGCAGGCATTTTATGCATTGCAATTATTGCCGTTCTTGTCGTATCCCTTGCAACTCCTAATACCGCAGACCTCGATGATTTTCACGGAGTTGGAAGCAATGTTGAAAGCGTTATAAAAATGATTATAATTTCAAGCGACAAATGTGTAGGATGCGAGGAAGCAAATTCTTTTGAAGTTCTTTTTAGTGCAGAAGGAATAAAATATGTAACTCAAACAATTGAGGAAAGCACTGCTGAAGGACAGGCACTTATTCAATCACTTGGAATAAAAAAACTTCCAACATATATAATTGAAGAAGAAAGTATTGGTCCAGATGCGGTTGTTACAACAAGTGATGGTGAAAATAGACCGCTTAAAGAAGTGCTTCAAATTTATGCAATGCAGGGCAAGGGAACTTATGATGAAGGAATTTTTGTATTTCCTGAAATGGACTTGGATGGATTTATCAGACCAAAAATTCATTTAGGGGAAAGTTGTGGCAATGCCGAAAATATAAATATACAAATTTTTGCAGACCCATATGATCCAAACAGCATTATAAGAACTATGGATATCCAAAACTTTGTGAAAATACTTGAAGAAGATGTAAACGTTTCTTTTGGCTATAATTATTTACCTACTTACAGCAGAGTTTTAGAAAGCTGGTATTTGTACAATTTTGGCGGAAGCCAGATGACTATAAGAAACAATATTGAAGGAGCAGCAAAATATTTGGTGTGTGCAAATGATGCTTTTGGATTTGAAAAATTCAGCAATCTGCAACAGGAAATGTATGCGTTATATTGTGATTTGAATTCTGAAAGAATGGATTTTTTTGGGGCTGAACAGCTTTCAAAATGCGGTGACAGTAACCATTATCAGTCGTTTATTACAGGAGAAGAAATGAATGAATTGACAAGAAAGGCAATGATTTATGATGGAATAATACTCAGCAAATGCCTTTACAATATTGAAAATGAAAAATTTCCTGCAAGCATTAAACTTGCAGAAGCTGCTGGAATTAATATAACTCCGACTGCTTTGATAAACTGCCAGTATGAAGTTCCAATAGAATACATGGGTACAGCGGTTTGTGAAATAAACAATAACCTGCCTGTTTGCGGTTAGATTTAAAAAAGGCGTTTTTTTTATGCCATCTGTTTTTTTAAAAAAAACAAAGCTTTTTGTTCTCCCAAAAGTTTATGAACCAAGTGACGACAGTTTTCTTTTAGCAGAAAATGTTAAAGTGAAAGAAAAAGCAAACGTACTTGATTTGGGAACAGGTTCTGGCATTCAGGGAATAAATGCCGCAATGCAGGGCGCTGGAAAGATTGTAAGCACAGATATTAATGAAGTTGCTTTGTTGAATGCGAGAAAGAATGCTGAAGCACTTGGCTTTGGTAAGATATTTGAATTTAGAAAAGGAAACCTTTTTGACTGTTTAAAGAAAGAGGAAGGGTTTGATGTAATTGTATTTAATCCACCTTATGTGATTTCTGAGGAAAAAAAATACGCAGACCTGGATGGGGGAATTAATGGAAGAGAGGTTTTGGATGAGTTTTTGAAGGGTTTTGCAGAGTATTTGGAAAAAGAGGGAAAATGTTTTTTTCTGCAAAGCAGCCTTAATGGAGAAGAAGAAAGTGCTAAACTTTTAGAAGAACAGGGCTTTGAAGCAAAGGTTGTGGCAAGAAAAAAGCTATTTTTTGAAAAACTTCTTGTTTTTAGAGCATTAAGGGAACTCTAAATAGATTTTAATTTGTTTTCAATCTTAGGTTTTTATATGCCAGCAAATGTTTCGTTTGAATATGAAAATGCAGTAAATGAATATCAACAGGCTACTTCCTCCGAAGCAAAACTTTCAGCGCTTCAAAAAATGAAAAGTACTGCTCCAAGCCACAAAGGCGGAGAAAATTTAAGAAAAGACATTAACAAAAAAGTTGCTTCGTTAAAAAAAGATATTGACAAAAGGAAAAAGGTTGAGAAAAAAAAGGGAAGCGGGGAAAGCATCGCTGTAAGAAAGGAAGGAATCGGCCAGGTTGTTTTGATTGGATTTCCAAATTCTGGAAAAAGTACTTTGTTAAATTTTATCACAGGAGTCGGAACAGCTATAGCACCATATCCTTTTACCACAAAAAAACCGGTTGTTGGAATGATGGATTATTTTGGCGGCAAGGTGCAACTTGTTGAATTGCCTGCAATAGTTGAAGGAAGCAGTGAAGGAAAAGCAGCTGGCCCACAGGTTCTTTCAATTGCAAGAAATTCAGACGCCATTATTTTGGTTGCTTCTGACAAAAAGCAGGAGAAAACAATTATAGAAGAATTGTATAAAAGCGGAATTTCTCTTAATGAAAAACAAACAGGAAAGGAACTTAAAAAAAGTATCACAATTAATGCATTTGAAGAACAGGATTTGGAAAAATTAAGAGAAGAAATTTTCAGCCTGCTTGATAAAATACTTATTTATACAAAAAAGCCAGGAAGCAAAGCAGACTATGATATGCCTTTGGGTTTGCCATTGCATTCAACTACAAAAGATGTTGCAAGACATTTGCACAAAGACTTTGAAAAAAAACTCAAGTTTGCAAAGGTTTGGGGTAGTACAAAATTTGAAGGGCAAAGAGTTTCAAAAGATTACGAACTAAAAAACAAGGACATTGTTGAAATTTTTGTGTAAAAAACCAGTAGTCTCTCAGAGTTCTTTCGTACAAAAAACAGAAATTATTTTACTGCACCTTTAAGTGGTTTTTCTTCAAGTGGTTTTTCTTCAAGTGGTTTTTCTTCAACTAACTTTTCAAGTTTTTTCGAAGAACCAGAATCCCGCATTCTTGAAATTATAGCAACAGCAACAAGCAGAATTATTATACCTGCAATCAGGTAAAGGATTGTTTCCCTGCTTTGAATTTCAACAGCAAAGTATTTTTCAATCACATGAATTCCTTTTGAATCTTCAAAAACTATCTGCATTAGCAACGGAACCTTCCCGGTCACATCAGGATCTGCTATAAATAAAAATTCTTTTGCCTCATAGCCTTCGCCTGGAGCAAGTGATGATACAGTAACAATTCCCGCATTTGTTTCAAGTCCACCAAAAACAATGAGCGCTGCTTTTATATTTTGAATCGATTTAGTCCCCATATTTTTAAGAGAAAGTGAAACAGTGCCTTCGCCGCCTGTGTCAAGAGCTGTTTTTGAAAGGCTTGTGTTTATTTGCAGCGGACTTTCTTCAACCAGTACATAGGTTGCGCTTAGGTTTGTGTATTCATCTATTCCGTAATCAACATAAACAAAAAGATTGTTTGTACTAAGTTCTGTTGGCTTAAGTGTTACAAGAAATGATTCTTTTTCATAAGGTTCTATTGATTCAATTATTGTTGAAATTGTTGTTTTTTCAGAACCTTTGTCAATTAGTTTAAGTCCTTCACCTGTTGAAATTTTGAACATTACATTGGTTGCTGAAATTTCTGAGTCATTAAAAACTTCAATTTCATACTGACCTGTTTCATCAAGATAAAGAGATAACGCAGAAATTCCCGGCTCTTTTGGTGAAACATTTACCAAAAGGCTTGCATTTGCTGTTGAAAGAAGCAAAATTAATGCAAAAGCCAGTAAAATGCAATTCTTTCCAATTATTTTATTCAGTCCAATCATTTTTATTCTTCCAACAATTTTTACCAGTCCAACAATTTTTACCAGTCCAACAATTTTTACCAGTCCAACAATTTTTACCAGTCCAACAATTTTTACCAGTCCAACAATTTTTATGTGTCCCAATCATTTAATTCAAATTCTTCTTTTTCTCCTGAAACAAGCCCTGAAATTTTTCCCCTATTTTTCAAGGCATAAATAATTATTACTGCAATTATTAATAAAACAACACCGGTAAAAAGCAAATCTGTATCAAAAGGCTGTTTTGGCTCTTTGGTTCCTGCAGAATAAACATCCAGCGCATATTCTTTTGAGCTTTCTGCATTATTTTCAGCCTGTTCAAAAGAACCTGCTTCATAAAATCCTTTTGCCCGGTCCCAATCTTCTTTTGCATTGGCTAAATCTTCCTGATTGTTCCATATAAAAAAATAGTCCTCGTTTAAAAGAAGTGTAATAAGTTGTTCAAGTGAAGCCTGTCCGGTTTTTTCAAAAATCTCTTCGTCTGTTCCGTAAAGTGCCTTCAATGCATTATTTCTTCGCACCCTTGTTGAAAGGTTAAGTACAAGATTGTCAACATTTGCCGCTGCTCCGTTAAAAATTGCTTCAAGTTTTTCTTCAAGGTCAACTGCTAGAATTACTTTTGAACCAAATTGCTGCAAACTTGTTGGAATGTTTGCAAGGCTGTTTAGGCCTTGTTTGGTTTCAAGCGGCAAATCGGTTAAAGCAATTGCTTGTCTTAGACTGTCAAGGTCTGCAAGATAATTTGAACGCTCTGTTTCAAGCTCTGCCATTAATTCAAAAGAGTCTTCAAAATTTCTTTTAAGGTCTTTAAGAGCATTTGTATCAGGATTTGCTGAAAAATCTGATTCAAAAGAAGATGTTTCAAGCAATGACCTGCTTATGTCATCTGCAAGAGGCCACATTTCGTCAAGTTGGTTAACAAGGTCGTCAACTTCATCTTGCAGTAAGGGAAAGCCACCAAGGCTTGTTTTTATTGTTGTAAGGTCAATTTTTTCATTTTTGAGATCCTGACTTAGGTCTGAGAAAAATTTTACGTTTGATGCATCAAAAAGCCACAGTCCTTGTCTGCTACTGCTTTCAGCCAATTGTTTTTCATTGCGAAGAACATATGCTGTTTTTATGAGTTCACGCTTTGCAATTTCAGAATCAGGTAAAGAAGAGGTTTTGTCATAAACCGGAATGAATCCTGTTAATGTATTGCCGTTTAGAATGGTTATTACCCAATAGTCTTTGTTTTTGTTTTCAATTCTTACATTTGGAAAAATTTCAACCGATTCGTTACTGTAAAGGAAATTGTTTTGTTTTGTTGCAAAATTTATTGCATCCTGTGCACTTATTGCAAAAGCCTGCGAGCACAAAACAAGCAATGCTAATGCTATCAAAAATCTTTTAACCATTGAATAGTAATAAATGGAACGGAATATATTAAGGTTTTGGTGAATTTTTATGAAGGCAAAAATCGTTCTTAAAAGGCTTAGAGAGCGAAAGTGTTAATAAGTTCGGGAAACAAGTTTTTTACTGATAGACTATGGCAATTCCAGCAGGTATGATGAGAAGGATGACTTGGGGCAAACTTGGCTCTAAAGTTAAGAGAAGGCTTACTGGAGCAATACGTAATGCAGCTTATTATGGAATTACTAGGGCAGTAAGGCGGGAAATTACGGTAATGGCTTCACAGATGAATATTCCTGCAAGAAGGCTAAAGGAGCATTTTAACGGTTTAATTAAGAAAGGGGTTAGAAAGATGGAGTTGGGTGACAAAATGGTTCAGGATCTTAGAGAAATGAGTGAATTGAGGGAAAGTACAAAGGTTGAGCCGGCAAGATGGAAAAAATTTGTAAGCGAAAATTCTCTTGATGCTGCATTAAATGAAATGAGAGAACATGCTCAGGCACAGGCTCAGCAGGAACAGGCTCAGGCACAGCAGGCTCAACAGTAGACTTAAATAATGAAAAAGGCCAAATAACTAGTTTTTGCAAAGCCTTAAATAGGTGGGTTGCCTTTTTTGTATTGGGGAGTTAAATTGAGTGAAAAGGAACTTTTTTCGTTTCTAAAAAAGGTTACACTGGCTTTTGAAAAACAGGACATTTTTGGTTTAAAGGAAATTGCAAACCAGGCTATTGAAAATGCTTCTTTGGCAAATAACAAAAGGCTCGCAAGCCTTGCTCTTATTGCTTATTGTTTGCATAAAATGTGCAGCAAACAACATATTGTAAGAGATGGAAGATGGCCTGAAATAAAGCACGATATTTTGTTTGATTTGAAAAAGGCTGAAAAAAGCCTTGAAGCTCTTGATTTGGATGATTTTGACTACTGGATTGGCGGAGTAATTGGTTCAGTAAAACAAGCAGATGAAGAAATTGGAAATTATGTGCAAAATCTTTTTGAAAAAGCAAAAGTAAAATATGCAAGTGTTGCTTATAGCATGGGTTTGAGTTTGGGGCAGGCAGCTGCTTTGACTGAATCAGACAAAAAAGATTTACTGCGTTATATTGGGGTTACAAGAATTGCTGACAGAGATACTGTTACCTATGGTATTGGAAAAAGACTGCGTAATCTTAAGAGAATGATGGGAGTGAAAAAAAAATGAATATGATTTTTGATGCATCTACTCTTATTTCAATAAGCCAAACATGTCTTGTGAATCTTTTAGCTGGCTTGAAGCGGGAAATGAATGCAGATTTTATAGTTCCGAAATCGGTATATTATGAAGCCGTTGAAAGGCCTATTTCAATCAAAAGATTTGAGTTAAATGCCATTAGGATAAAAAAAGTAATTGAAGAAAATGGCTTCAAGGTAATGGCTTGTGAAAACAAAGGTCTTTTTGACGAAATTGCAGAAATTGCAAATACTTGTTTTTTTATAAAAAGAAAACCAATAAAGCTTTTGCAAAGAGGTGAAATTGAAGCTCTTGCACTTATAAAAGAATTAGGAGCAAGGGCTTTTGCAATTGATGAAAGAACTACAAGAATGCTTTTGGAAGCACCAGAGCAGTTGAGAAAAATATTGCAAGCCAGACGAAGAATCGATATTAAAATAAACCAGTCAAATGTAAAAGCTTTAGCACTTATGTTTTCGGATGTTACAATGATTAGAAGTGTTGAACTGATTGCTTTGGCTGAAGAATTTGGATTGCTTGAAAATGAATTGCCAAAAGGTGCACAAAGCCTTGAAGCAGCATTGTTTGCTGCAAAGTATTCAGGCTGTGCTGTTTCGGCAAGAGAAATTAATATGTTTTTGCAGGGAAAAAAATGGTGAAGAAAAATGACAATTAAAGAAAAAAGTGGTGTGAAAAAAATGACTATTAAAAAAATTGATGAAGCTGATTACAGCGAAGTTATTGGACTTATTAAATCAGAATTTCCTTATGTGGAATTTGATGAAAAAAAAATCAGGAAAAGAATTGAAAGCAACAAAATTTTCCTCTTCAAAGCAGTTGAAGGAAAAAAGATTTTGGGTTTTGTTGAACTGGAAATTTTGGAAGGAAACATTGCAAGAATAAATGGTCTGACAGTAAAACCTGAGTCAAGAAATAAAGGAGTTGCCAAAGAGCTTTTGGATTATGCAATTAAATTTTTGAAAGGAAAAAAAATTGCAAGAATTCTTTTATTAGTAAAAGAAAAGAATGCTGCTGCAAAAAAGATATACAAAGAAAGGGGATTTGATTTTATCGGAATGTATCACAGAGAACTTGACAGCGAAGTTGTTGAAGAAATGGAACTTGACCTT
>JAFCCG010000086.1 GCA_017610335.1 Chloroflexota bacterium
TTTTGACCAAGCGCACTTGAGCGTGTAAGCGGTTTCACCTATCAGCGCATCCACATATGCTTTGTTTGCTGCGTCATTGTTGTTTATTGGGGCAACTAAATTGACTATTTGGTGGTTGGCCATGTCAAGGTTCTGCGTTGCAAGGTGGTTTCCCAAATTGTCACCAGCACCACCTGTGTCATCTGCTTCGCATACCACTGTTCCATCAGCATTAATTCCAACTATAACCTGGCCAGGACAGGCTCCAGAAACCTCCTGCTGCACCTTGCCCAAAGAATCCAACAAGCTCGCATCCCCCTGAAAAAAGCCCTGAATTGTGTCCAAAGCATGCCCTGGATTTGGAACAGAACCAGGCAAAACAACGTAAGCATAGGCGCCTGCAACAATAACTGTTAAAACAATCAAGCCAACAAATGCATGAATTGCCTTATTCGGAATAGTGAAATTCAACTTCAGGGACATCTTTTACAACCTACTTTTTAGTTATATAAACATTCGGGAGTATTTAAAACTTTTGGACAAAATTAGGCGATTTAGTGGTTTTTTGGGCAAGATTTGAAATAGGCTGCATTGTGAAAGTTTTGGGTCTACCATTCCACTTTTCCCAGGATAGAATTTGCTGCAATTTCATCGTTGACAAAAAGGTTCCAGCCAAAGTTTTCATCTGATTCCTTTAAAGAAAAACTGTCGCCAGGCAATTCATCTGATTCCTTTAAAGAAAAACTGTCGCCAGGCAATGCCTTCACAATTTTGATGACAGGATTTTCGTTTCCTGCATAATCATAGGCAACAATTTCATTTGCTACTATTTCATGGCAATCATAGTAACCAAAAAGAATATTCACTATTTCACCGCTTTCAAGAATCCCGCTTAACGAATTGCCCCTAACTGTATGCTCTTTTGCCTGAAAACATTCAACACCTCAATGGATGAATCACCTGAATTAAGCTGCCAGTTCAAAAAAGAAACGGCAAACAAGCAGACTGCCGCAATTAAAACAACGGTTATAATAGCAAATGAATTACCGGCTGCTTTTTTCATAATCATCCAAAGTTTTGCAACATTGTCAACTTGGCGCAGATGCAATTGGTTAACCTATACATACTCTTTCACAGACGCCTAATACAGTATATGATTTGGGAGTGTACGCCAATCGTTCATATGTAGGGTTCCACGGATAAAATTCATTATCGTTTGGGCAACCCCCCTCAAAGCAAAATTTATATGCTTCGAATGAAGTTGCATAACAATCTATGCCAATGTCAGCATGGCCTTCAGCGCAATCAGGAGGCGTGCAGCTTGTGTCCAAACCATAAGGCCAAACAGGGCAGGAGGGTTCACTCCAACCTGTTCCTCCGCAATCCTCATCTCCCTCATAGTCTTCAGCCTCCATACTTTCCTTCCGCACGAAATTCCAAGAACATTTACGGGAGTAAGCGGTTTCACCTGCCAGCGCATCCGCATAATCTTTGGTTACTGCATCACTGCCGGCAACAGGTGTTGCAAGATTAGTAAGCTTGTAAGTAGGAGTGGCTCCGGAAAGCTTGATGTTTCCGTTTACTTCCAATTCTTCTCCCGGACTTTCTGTCCCTATGCCGATTCTTTCATTAACCCAGTCTATGTGCAGTGGGTCCAGATTGAGTTCGTCGGCTGAGTGGCCTACTTCTGAGGCTGGTGTTATGCCTGTTGGTGGGTCGCTGTATGCAACAGCCAGTCCTATTGCAAAAATTACTGTAGTGAATATTGCAAGAAATGCAATTCGCCTGTTTTCGGGATTTATTTCAATCTTCATGAAAAACAATTCTTTTTTGTTATATTTGCTTTTTAACTAAAGTACTTCTAGTATTTAAATTTTTCCAAACTGTATTCTTTTAGGAAAACAAGCATGAAAGCAGTTGTTTTGGCGGCAGGGTTGGGCAAAAGAATGAAGCCTTTGACAGACAGCAAGCCAAAGGCACTTGTTGAATTTAGGGGAAAGCCGTTGCTTGAGCATGTTTTGCAAAGCCTTGAAAAGGCAGGAATTAAAGAGACAGTAGTTGTTGTCGGCTTTGGCAGCAAAATGATTAGGAAAAGGTTTGGAAATGCTTTTGGAAAAATGAAGCTAAGCTATGTTAAGCAAAGGGTCCAAATGGGAACTGCCCATGCAGTGCTGCAGGCAAAGGGAAAGGTAGGGGGAAAGTTTTTGGTTGGCAGTACTGACGTAATCGTTTTGCCATCGCTTTGGAAAAAGCTTGTTGCAAAAAAGGGCTTTGATGCCGTTGTTGCATTAAGGGAAGACAGGCATCCTGAAAGATATGGTGTTGCGCTTGTTTCAGGAAAAAAGCTTAAGGCGATTATTGAAAAGCCTTCAAAAAAGCTGGAAAGCAATTTAGTCAATGCCGGCGCATACCTTTTCAGCCAGAAGATTTTTGCAGCACTTGAAGAAACAAAGGTAAGCAAAAGAGGCGAATTTGAGCTGACGGACAGCATTAATGCTTTGGCTGCAAAAGGCAGGGCAGGATTTGTTTTGTACAGGGGAAAATGCGTTGACATTGGAACAGTGGAAGAATTAAGGCAGGCAGAAAACGCTTGATAAAAAATAGCCTGCGTTTTTGAAAGAATTTGAAAGGAAAAAAGAAAGCTTAATAAAAGTGCATTTGGTTGGAAAGCTTAATATAGGTGTTTTCAGCTATTGATATTAGAATATTATGAAATTCATTGAAGGATTTTTTGCATTAATGGCTGTTGCAACAGGACTTATTTTTACTGCATTAAATTTTGTAATGCATTGGATTTTGGAAATTACAATACTTGCAGCTGCAGGAGTCATAATTGCACTTGACGTATTTGCATTGCTTGTATGGTTTGTAAACTGGAAATATTACCCTGAAGGGAAATAAAGCTATTTGAATAAAAAATAGAACAATTATTTGAATGAAAAGCTCTGCCCTGGTTTTAGAATTACAGGTTTTGTTTTCA
>JAFCCG010000087.1 GCA_017610335.1 Chloroflexota bacterium
ATTATTCTTAGCGTTCAAAGAGTTGACCCAAAATCAGGCCATGAACAGCTAATTAAAGCAATGCCTAAAATAATCAAAGAAGTGCCTAATGCAAAGCTTGTTTTTGTTGGCGGCGACTCGATGAGCAACAAGCTTTCAAAAAGCAGGCTGGCTTTGAAGCAAAAGGTGCTAAATTTAATAAAAGACCTTGATTTGGAGAATAATGTGGTTTGGACAGGCACCGTTGACTACCACCTTTTGCCAGAGTTGTACAACAGCGTTGATGTCGTAGCATTGTGTTCAAAGAATGAGGGCTTTGGCTTGGCAATAACCGAGGGCATGGCATGCGGCAAGCCAATTGTAGGAACAAAAGTAGGTGGCATTCCTATTCAGGTAAAGGATGGCGAGAATGGTTTTTTGGTCGATGTTGGGGACATAAAGGCTACTGCCAGAAGCATTGTTAAGATTATAAAAGGCGATACAAGCATATTTAAGTTCTTGCGAGGGGAATCGCTTAGCAAAAAGATGTCAAAAAAGTCCCTTGAGATTGTTGACAAAAACTTTAAGATTGAGAGAGGAGTTGAAAGGCACCTGATGCTTTACAACTCAGTTAAGAGAAGCAAAGACGAATTTCACAGGATGGAATACCTTGACCTATCAGACATCAGAGCAATTGTTGTTGACCTAGACAGAACCATAACTGACAAGCCATGCAAACGAGAATTTGACCCAGTAGACTTCGATTCCAGGCTACTGAATGAATTGAAAGGCTTGAATATGCCCTTGTTTCTTGCAACAGGCAGAAGCATCAACTTTGTTAAAGACATGTGCAAGAAATTCAAGTGCTGGACTGGCGTGGTTGCAGAGAACGGGGCAGTGCTTTATTTTCCACTGACAAAAAAGACTATAGTAATCAACACAGAACATATGAGGAAAGCAAGAGAAATAATAAAGGCACTTAAGCTTCCGGGAACCACTTTGGGCGAGGTTATAACGAGCGTGCATGTAAATGACGAGGCCATGGCAAAGAGTAAGCTTGGAAAGCTTGCCAAAAACCTAAATTTTGTCAAAAACGTGGACGAGGTCATGGTGCTCCCTACAGGAGTTGACAAAGGCCTTGGAGTAAGGCTTGTGATGAGGTATTTGGATATAGACCTTGAAAAGGCTGTTTTGATTGGGGATGGAGAAAACGATGAAGACATGTTCTTGAACCCCGGCTTCAAGATTGCTCTGGCAAACGCTACCAAAAAACTTAAAATGTTGGCAAACCAGGTAACAGCCAAGCCAGCGACAGAAGGCGTGAGAGAAGTGTTGAAAAAATTGAAAGAATGAGTCTTTGTTCTGCAAAGATTAGCTAAAAGCAAGCCACTTCAAAGTCTAAATGTTTATAAACAACTATCGCCAAATAATATGGACATGCCGAACCTGAAAAATTATGAAAAGGTTGCAGGAAAAGAAGTCATTGAAAGCATCCGCAACAAAGCGGAAAGGCTGGCAAACAAGCATATTGTTTTCATAAATTCCACACATCATGGGGGCGGGGTTGCAGAGCTGCTCAACAGCACTGTAATTTTGTTCAACGAGATTGGAATAGATTTAGGCTGGCGTATTTTGCATGGGACACCGGACTTCTTTACAATCACAAAGAAGTTTCACAATGCCTTGCAGGGAGCGAATATAAACCTTTCAAAAAGAAAGAAGGAGATTTATTTTGAAACAAACAAGCGCTTTTCAACCTTTACCCACTTAGACCATGACTTGGTTATAGTGCATGACCCACAGCCTTTGCCTTTGATTTCTTTCTATAAAAAGAAACAGCCTTGGATTTTCAGGTGCCATCTTGACCTAACTAATCCAAACCCTCAAACCTGGGATTACTTAAAAACCTTTATCAAAAAATATGACGATTTTGTTGTATCAAAAAATGAATATAAAAAGCGTTTGAAAATTCCTCAAAGCGTTATCTGGCCCGCCATAGACCCATTAAGTGCAAAAAACAAAATGACAAGCGGGAAGGCAATTAAGAAGTATACAAGCAAATACGGAATAGACTTAAACAAGCCGATTGTTTCACAGATATCAAGGTTTGACAAGTGGAAGGATCCAATTGGCGTTGTAAAGGTTTTTGAACAGATTAGGAGCAAAGTGGACTGCCAGCTGGTTTTGCTTACCCCGAGGGCCAAAAACTTTTTGAAAAACTTGAAAAAAGGGCAGCAGAAAGCAGATGCAGCAAGGACATCAGACTGATTTCAGTTGCAAACGATTTTCTTGTTAATTGCGTTCAGCGGGCGTCCTCGGTCGTGGTCCAAAAATCCAAAAGGGAAGGATTTGGATTAACTGTAAGCGAAGCATTATACAAGGGAACACCGGTTGTTGCTTCCAATGTTGGGGGAATCCCACTACAGGTAATTGACGGCGTAAACGGGTTTTTGCACAAGCCAAATGAAACCAAGTGCTTTAGCAAAAGCGTAATAAAAATTCTGAAAGACGAAAAACTGGGGAACGAGCTTGGGAAAAACGGAAAAGAGCATGTAAAAAACAATTTCTTAATCACAAGGCTGATGATTGACTGGCTTGATCTCTTCGAAAAACACTTAGACAAATAAAAGGGCATTTTCTCCGAACCCACTCACATTTCAGCAGGTGTTAATCTCATAATTGCCTATTAGACAATATAGAAGATAAATGATTTAAGTGCTTTGGTCAGAAGAACTGCCTGTACCATTTCTCGTATTCTTTGTGGTTTCCAATAAAGTAAAGGCGAACTTCTTTGCTTTCGTCGAATACGCGGTAAACAATTCGGTTCTGCCCTATTTCGTCTACGAAGAACCGAACTCCTTTCTTGAGATGTCTTTTTTGCCTGGAAGAAGAGCATGAACTCTCTGTCTAAGCGCGATGTTTTTTTCTTTGATATACCCTATCGCTGCTTTTCTCACTTGCTCTTTAACAGCACGTCCATGGCCCCTAAAGCGTGCTCTGGGTTTTTGTTGTACTCTCGCTTCCAAGTCCAAATAAGGCTCTTTTTGATACCCTGCTCCAGGCTAATCTGGGTTGTAGTCTTGCCTGATACGAGTTCCTGTAAGATTTCAAGTTTGAACTCTTTGCTGAATGTTTTTTTCTGCATCATTTTCCTTCCTTAAACGGTATTGTTATGTTGAAAAGTTGTTTAACCAGTTGTCCCGTTTAAGGGTACAGTCCAATAAATGATGCTTGCTTACAATAATGCTGACCAAAATACAAGACATAAGATTGAGAGTGGCGAACTTAGTTCCAGGAATGTAATGAGGAGCAAAGACGTACTCGAACTTATATTAAACTCAACTCTTTTGTGGCAAGAATAAACATTGCATGTGCCCAAGCTAAAGGTTTTACTGTTTGTTGTATGTCGTTATCAAAAACTTGTTCAGGTATGTAATCTTCAAATTGTTTTAATGTTTTATTATACAATGACAAAGCACTCTTTTTGTTTCCAGATTGATGATAATAAATTACCAACCAGAAATTGAGCAAAGGCCAACTTCCTGCTCCCTTTCCTCTGATCTCAATTGTCTTAATCATTCTTTCATCATTAGGTTTTACAATATCAAAAGGATATACTAAACCTATTAGCGATGCATCAATTTTTAGAAACTTGATCTTTCCTGTTGTCCTTGTAAAATAATTGAGTTTTTGAACATATCTTTGTTGGATTTGCTTTATCATTTGCTTTGAAACAATTTTCCATCTCTTGTTAGTTATAAGCTTATTTGCTAGATTAAGACCTTGAGCGCAAGCTGCCAAGGAATAAGTATGGTTCTCATCCAAATCAGGGTAACAGTGATAGTATTCCCACAAACCCTGAGTCTTTTTTGTAAAATGAGTTTTGTCCCATATATTGCATAATCCATTTGCGAGTTTTTTTATAAGAGTGACATATTTTTTTGGTATCTTTTTTTTCTCAAAGAACTTATAAATTGCCCAAAGCATTGTGCCATTTTGGTCTGGTTGAAAACTCAACCAAAATTTTGTTCCATTTGTTGAA
>JAFCCG010000013.1 GCA_017610335.1 Chloroflexota bacterium
AGTTTTGACTCATAAAGAAGCCAAAGAAAAAGGTCTTGGCGGCAGACTTATAGCATATGTATATTAGGTGAATTTTTTTATGAAAAAAGAAACAGTTGAAAAAATAATTGACTTGCCAGAAGGCATTACTGCAGAGGTAAGAGAAAACATTGTTTCAGTAAAAAGAGCAGGAAAAGAGGCAACAAGACAATTGAAAACAAACGGAATTTCATTTAAGAAAGAAAATAGCAGTATTGTTGTAATTGGAAAGCCAGCTTCAAGAAAAATTAATGCAGTAGTTAACACAATTGCATCCCATATAAACAATATGATAAGCGGACTTGAAAACGAATATGTTTACAAATTAGTTATTGTTTACAGCCATTTTCCAATGAATGTTACAATTAAAGGCAAGATTATTGAAATAAAGAATTTTGTCGGAGAAAAAAAACCAAGAAATGCAAAAATTGTTGAAGGCGCAACAATAACCATAAAGGGAAAAGACGTTGTTGTCAAAAGCCACAGCAAAGAAGCTGCAGGGCAAACAGCAGCAAACCTTGAAAATGCAACAAAAGTCAAAGGAAAAGACAAAAGAGTTTACCAAGATGGAATTTTTATTGTAAAAAAAGGACTGCAGGAAGAAAAGGAGAATAAGTAAAATGGCTGAAGCAAAAAAAGCAACACATGCAAAAAAGCACGCAGAAAAAGCAAAGAAAGCTGTAAAAGAAAAAACAGTTGCTAAAACAAAACAGGCTGTAGAAAAACACCCTGCAAAAAAACATGTTGAAAAAACAACACCTGCTGCAAAAAAACATGTTGAAAAAGAAACGCCAAGTGCAGAAAAAACAAAGACTGTAACAGAAAAAACAAAGCCAGCAAAAGAAACAGAAAAAACAAAAGAAAAGCACGCTGAAAAGGGCAAAGAAAAGCACGCAGAAAAGGGCAAAGAAAAGCACGCAGAAAAAGCAAAGACTGCAAAGAAGCCATATGTTAAGAAAAAGCCGGTTAAGATTACAAAAAGTAAAGAAATTAAAAAATTATCAGCACTTGTGAGAGCAAAGAAAAGACATATGTTTAGAGGGAGATTTGGAAAAAGAAGCGTTAGAAAGGTTAGTAGAGAAAAATGGCAAAAATGGAGAAAACCAAGAGGTATTGATATTGTATTTAAGAAAGAGGACGGACTTGTACCAGGAACAGGTTACATGACTCCAAAAAAAATAAGATTTATTCACCCTTCAGGCTATAAAGAAAAACTTGTTAGGAACATGAACGAACTAGTGGCAATGGAAAAAGAAAAAGGAAATACTGCTGTAAAGATTTCAAGAACTATTGGAAAGAAAAAAAAGACAGAAATTCTAAAAAAAGCAGACGAACTTAAAATTGTGGTTTTAAACAGGTGAATTGAATGCAACAAGACAAAGTTAAAGAAATGGCAGCGGGCATTTTGAAATGCGGCAAAAATATTATATGGCTTGACCCAAAAGAAGGCGACAAAATCAAGTCAGTTATGACAAAGGACGATGTAAGGGGACTTATAAAAGAAAAAGTAATAAAGAAAAGTGGAAAAAATAGCCAGAGTAGGGCAAGAGCCAGAAAACTCCAGGAGAAAAAGAAAAAAGGAAGAAAGAGAGGAAAAGGAAAAAGAAAAGGAACAAAAAAGGCACGAGTTGAAAAAAAACCAACCTGGATGAAAAATGTAAGAAGCCAGAGAAAGATGCTTAAACAATTACAAAAAGAAACACCTGAAGCAGTTGAAAAAATTGGCTACAGGATATTGTACAAAAGAATTAAAGGCGGTTATTTCAAGGGTAAAAAGTATTTGAAAGCAGCAGTTGAAGGAAAAAAAAGGTAATTAAAAATGGCTAACAAAACTACATTTAAAGTTCCGTTTCGGAGAAGAAAAGAAGGAAAAACAAACTACAAGAAAAGATTAAACATGCTTAAGAGCGAATCTCCAAGGCTTGTTGCCAGAAGAACAAACAAGTATGTAACCGTACAGCTTATAGAATATCTTGATATAGGAGACAAAACAATTGCACATGCAAACAGCAGAGAACTTGAAAAGTTTGGCTGGAAAGCAGGAAAGAAAAGCGTTCCTGCAGCATACCTTACAGGCTTGCTTGCAGGCAACAGAGCAAAAAAGGCAAACATTGAAAAGGCAATCCTTGATATTGGCTTTGCCATCCCTCAAAGAAAGGGTTGGTGGTCAGGCGCACTTAAAGGTGCAATTGATGCAGGACTTAAGATTCCGGCAGGAAAAGAAGCAATGCCTGATGAAAACAGGATTAAAGGAAAACACATTGAGGATTTTGCAAAAATTTCCAAAGGAAAGTCTTTTGGAAAAATTAAAGAAGCAGATTTAGAAAATACGGTAAAGATTTTTGAAAAAGTAAAACAAAAAATTTTGGATACAAAATAAATGGTGATTTGAATGGCAAGAGAACGAAGAAAATTTAGCGCTGAAGAAAGAGCACAAAAGGCAACAGAAAAAAGAGAAGCCGAGCTTGCAAAATGGGTTCCAAAAACAGAACTTGGCAAAAAGGTCCTTGCAGGCACAATAACAAGCATGGATGAAATTGTAAAAGGAAACAAACCAGTGCTTGAAGCAGAAATTATTGATTATCTGATGCCAATGGAAGAAAAAATGATTGAACTTAAGAAAACAACCAGGGTTGTAAGAGCAGGAAGAAAATTCAGCTTTAGAGTTTCTGTATTGGTCGGAAACAAAAACGGATTTGTAGGAATAGGCACTGCAAAAGATCTTGAAAAATGGCCAGCTGTAAAAAAAGCAACCAGAAAAGCAAAACTCAACATTGTAAGGGTAAGAAGAGGATGCGGAAGCTGGGAATGCACTTGCGGAACAGGACACAGTGTTCCATTTAAAGTAAGCGGAAAAAATGCAAGCGTAAGAATTTCATTCCTTCCGGCACCAAAAGGAACAGGAAGAGTTGCAGGAGAATCTGTTAAAGATGTCTTAAAGTTCGCAGGAGTAAACGACGTTTGGACAAGGGTAGCAGGCTCAACCGATACAAGACTTAATTTTGTAAAGGCGGCAATAAACGCACTGGAACAAACAAACAAGATGAAAGTTTCTGAAGAGATTGAAAAAAAAGACAAAAGCGAGGGCATGATTTGAATGTATGCTGCAATAAGAGTTAGAGGAAAAGTTAATGTGTCTCCAAGAATTAAGAAAACTCTTGAATTACTCAGACTTGATAGAGTCAACCATCTTGCACTCGTAAAAAAAGAACAAAAAGGAATGCTTGAAAAGGCCCAGTCATTTATTACATTTGGTGAAATAAACGAGGAAACACTTGCTCTTGCAGTTGAAAAAAGAGGAAGACTTCCAGGAAACAAAAAAATTAGCAAGAATTTTTTAAAAGAGAAAAAAATCGCTTCATTTGAAGAACTTGCAAAATCAATTATTGAAGGAAAGACAAGACTTGAAGATGTTGGCATAAAGCCAATTTTAAGACTGTCACCCCCAAAAAAAGGTTATGAAAGAGCCGGCATAAAAAAAAGCTATAGTGTCGGAGGAGCCTTGGGTTACAGGGCTAGTGACATAAACAAGCTTGTTAAAAGGATGATTTAAATGGTTGTAAGAAGAAGAAAAAAGAGAGTAACCAAGATGCTTGGACAGCGCACCAGAGGAAATGGAGACACGAAAAAAAGAAGAGGCGCAGGAAGCAGAGGCGGTCGAGGTTTGGCCGGATCTCACAAGCACAAATATAGCAAGTATGCAGGCAAGTTTGGAAAGGAAAAGAAAAAAGTATTGTCAAGAAAGATTATTAGAGAAATAAATATTGACTTGCTTATTCAAAAAATGCCAAAACTTGAAGCTGCAGGAAAAATTTCAAAAGAAGAAAATACAATTATTGTTGATGGTTCAAAAATTGGGTTTGATAAACTGCTTTCAAAAGGAGAATTAACACAAAAAATTATTGTAAGAAACATGAAAGCAAGCAAAAAAGCAATTGAAAAAATAAAAAAGGCCGGCGGAGATGTTGAATTAGAAGAAATTGCTGAAGAAGAATTTGAAGAAAAAGCTGAAGAAAAAACAGAAGAAGTGGTTGAAAAAGAAGAACCAGTAAAAGAGAAAAAAATAGTTGAAAAAATTGAGGAAAAAAAAGAAGTTAAAAAAGAGGAAAAGAAAAAAAAGTAATTTTTAGTGATTTTAAATGACTTTTCTTGATGCATTGCAACCAATTTTCAGGCTACTTCCTGAAGTCAAGCCACCGGCAAAAGAACTTACACTTAAGACAAAGCTAATGTGGACATCGCTTGCATTGGTGATTTTCTTTGTTATGGGAAATATCACCCTGGTGGGACTCGATGTTGCAAGAGCAGATTATCTTTTGGGAATCCAGACAATTCTTGCAAGCAATATGGGAACATTGATTAGTGCAGGAATAGGCCCAATTGTGTTGTCATCTATTGTGTTACAGCTTTTGGTTGGAGCAAAATTTATCAACATTGATATGAGCAATCCTGCAGACAAATCAAAATTCCAAAGCCTACAAAAGCTTTTTGCAATAGCATTATGCTTTTTTGAAGCTCTTGCATATACAATTACAGGAACGCCCTTGCTTGCAAAACCAGGTTTTATGCTGCTTGTAATTTTACAGGTTGCACTTGGTTCAATTATTCTTCTATACCTTGACGAACTGGTATCAAAATACGGTATTGGTTCAGGTATTGGATTGTTTATTGCAGGAGGAGTAAGCGGAGCCTTTTTCTGGCAGGTTTTCAGACCACCTACACCGATAGAACCAACAGGCGGAGTAATAATGCAGTTTATTGCATCTCTTGGAACAGGTGCAAACTTTTTGCTATTCCTGCCAATAATAGTTGCAATTATAATTTTCGCAATTGTGGTATTTGCAGAAGGAATTCACGTAAATATTCCGATTACAATGGGAAGAAAAGGTATGGGGGGACGTTTCCCGGTAAAGCTTTTGTATGTTTCAAACCTTCCGGTAATTCTTGCAATTGCCTTGTTTGCAAACTTGCAACTATGGGCAACAGTAGTAGAAAGCGTTCCTATTTTAGGCCAAATTATGGGATTCCTCGCATGGGCCACAACAAGCCCGTTCAATTTGTTCTATGATATAATTGTAAGGATTGGAAGCGAAGGATTTATTCCTGCATTATCATTTATGGCACCTGATATTTTTCAGGCAATAATTTATTTGATTATTTTACTTGTATGTTGTATTGTATTTGGAATATTCTGGGTTAATATGGGAAACCAGGGTCCTGCAGCAGTTGCAGACCAATTACAAAGTTCAGGGATGTATATTCCGGGATTTAGACGTGATAAAAGAATTATTGAAGGAATTTTGAATCGGTATATTCCGACAATTACAATTCTTGGTTCAATATTTGTAGGTCTTTTAGCCGGAGTTGGAAATATGGCTTTGGGCGGTCTGTCAAGCGGAACAGGAATTTTGCTTACAGTAGGAATTGTTTACAGATTATATGAACAACTTGCAAAAGAGCAGATGATGGCAATGCATCCAATGCTCGGGAAATTGTTTGGGTGAAGTAAAATGGCTGGAAAAACGGATAATTTATATTCTATTCCCTTTTCAAGTAATTTAGGGAATGCTTATTTCCTGCCGAATTTTTTTGGTGACTTTTAAATGGTATTTGTAGATATTGTGATAGAGATTGGTCTGATTGCATTGGTTGTTGTAGTCGTAAGCAAAATTTTGCAATCAAAAATGATTGACAAGAAAAAGCAAAAAGAAGCACAGGCAAAAATGAAAGAAAAACAAAAAAAGATAAAAGAATTGATGAAAAAAGGAGATGAAAAAAGCAAGAATGAAATGAACAGACTACAAAAAGAAATGCTTGAAGATATGAATGCAACAATGCAGGGAACAATGAAATATATGCTTGTAAGCATGCCGCTTTTCTTTGGAGCATTTTTTGTACTTGGAAGTCTTTATGGAGGCATGTTATTTAATGCACCGGTTATATTACCAAAATTTCAGGGATTTTTCTTCCTAAATCCATTCACATGGATTCCTGTGGGATGGGGTTATGAAACAGGCTGGCTAAAATGGTATTTTGTAATTTATTTAATTGCGTCAATTATTATTGCGATTACATTAAAGGTTAGAGAAAAAGTAGTGAAAAAGGGAAGTATTATTAAAAATGCCGACGAAGAAAAAAAGGGTGTTGACAATGCTAAAATAAAAGATACAGAAGAAGTAAAAAGTATAGAAAATGCCGACGAAGAAAAAAAGGGTGTTGAAGATGCCAAATAGAAGTGAAAGATCAAAAAAAACAAAATTCAGAAGAGTTGCCGGAGGCAAGTCTAAAAGAATTTTTGTCAGGGGAAAAACAGGAAAGCATAAATGTGCTTTGTGCAAAAACGTTTTGCACGGCGTCCCCCATGGAAAAACAAGTGCAGAAGTTGGAAAGCTTTCAAAAACAAAGAGGAGACCAACAGCATTATTTGCAGGAGTTTTATGCAGCAAATGCAGGCACTTGGTTGTAATGGAAGCAGCACAGGTTGAAGCAAAGGCAAAAAAGTTTGATGAAGTTGAATTACGTTTACAGAATTATGTAAAACAGGTAAAGGTGAAATAAAATGGCTGGACTTGAAAAAGGAATGGTTTGTATTAAGACAAGAGGCAAGGAAGCCGGACGAAAAGTTGTTATTGTTGACTTTGACAGCAAAAAGTATGAGGCAACAATTGATGGTCCGTTGGTTAAGAAAAGAAAATGCAATGCAAAGCATTTGCTTCCAACAGGCCAAAAAATCGATTCAGCAAAAATAAAAACAAATATGGATTTTAAGGAGCTTTTGGGGTAGTGAATTGAATGACAGAAAATGAAGAATTCAGGCATATTGTAAGGGTTGCATCAAAAGACCTAAACGGAAATATGCCTATTTGCAGAGCACTTATAAAAATAAAAGGCATTGGAATAAGAATGGGAAAAAGTATTGCACTTGTGTTTGAAAAAGAAACAGGCACAAAATATGACAGCAAACTTGGTTTATTGCCTGAAAATCTTGACAAAGTATTGGAAGACATTGTACTGGATCCAAAAAAGCACGGAATTCCAGTGCATGATTTGAACAAGCGAAAAGAATATGCAAGCGGAGAAGACAAGCACTTAGTAATGGCAGACCTTGACTTCCAGGCAAGAACAGAATTCCAAAGACTTAATGAAATAAAATCTTATAGAGGACTTAGAAGAAGCTGGGGCCTGACTGTGAGGGGACAAAGAACCAAATCAACCCACAGAGGCAAAGGTGGAACAATCGGTGTAATGAAAAAGGATAATAAAAAGTAAAAGAGTTGATGAAACATGGGCGACCCGAGAAAAACAAGGAAACAGTTCAAAAGACCTTTGATGATTTGGAACACTGCAAGCATTGCAAGAGAAAAAGTTTTGAAAGAAACATTTGGACTTAAAAACAAAAGAGAAATTTGGAAAACTGAAACAAACCTGAGGAAAAAAAGACACAGTGCAAGAAGCCTTTTGGCATTGCCACTGGAAGAAAGATTGAAAAGAGAAAAAGAACTTATTGGAAGTCTTTCAAGAATGGGAATTTTAAGCGAAAACGCAGGACTTGATGATGTTTTAACATTGACAATCGAAAGTTTTCTTGAAAGAAGATTGCAGACTATAGTATGGAGAAAAGGACTTGCAAACACTGCAACACAAGCAAGACAGTTTGTAACACACAGACATATTGCAATCGGAGGAAAAAGAGTTACAGCTCCAAGTTATATGGTTACAACTAAAGATGAAGGAAAAATTGATTATTATGCTGGCAAAAAAATGATACTTACACCTATTGTAAAAGAGGCAAAAAAAAATGAAAAGAAAAAAACCATTAAGGAAGAATTTGAAGAAGCAAAACCTGCAGAAGCTCCAACTAAAAATGCCGTTGACATAATGAAGGCAATAAAAAACGCCAGAGAAAAGTCCGGATCCAAAGAAGAAAAAGGCGGGAAAGAAAAAGAAAAGACAGCTGCAGAACCTACAAAAGAGAAAAAAGCAGCAAAAGAAGAGCCTAAAAAAGAGAAAAAAGCAGCAAAAGAAGAGCCTAAAAAAGAAGAAAAGGCAGCAAAAGGCAAGAAAGAGGTGAAGAAATGAGCAAAAAAGGCATTATACATATTTACGCTTCCCACAATAACACAATGATTTTACTAACCGATATAACCGGAGCAGAAACGATTGCAAAATGTTCAGGCGGAGAAGTTATAAAAGCACAGCACAAAGAAGGTAGTCCATATGCTGCAATGAAAATTGCAGAAACTATTGCTGAAAAAGCAAGAGAACGAAATATGGCAGCAATAAAAAGCTTGACAAGAGCAGGACTAAGAATTGTGACAATTGAAAATGTTACCCCAGTACCACACAATGGATGCAGAAAAAAGAAAAAATTTAGAGGGAAGAAAAAGTAAGGTGTTAAACCAAATAGGAGTTGAATTATTATGACAATTAGCATAAAAAAACTTGACAAAGAAGGAAATGTTTCACGTTATCTTGTTAAAGACACAAGCATTGCATTCATTAATGCAGTCAGAAGAAGCGTAATGCTGCATACACCATGTCTTGCAATTGAAGATGTTTCAATATATCAAAACGACTCTGTGCTGTTTGATGAAATGCTTGCACACAGGCTTGGTATGCTTCCAATAAAAACAGATAAGACATATAAACTAGGCGACAAAGTAAAGCTTGTTGTAGAAAAGGAAGGACCTTGCACTGTTTACAGTAAAGACATTAAAAGCACTGATCCAAAAATAGATATAACCGACAAAAACATTCCAATTACAAAACTTACAAAGGATCAAAAAATTAAAATTGAAATGCAGGCAGTTATGATGCCTGGCAGAGAACATGCAAAATGGCAACCGGCAATTATAAGCTATAGCGAAGTTCCACAGTTTATTGTTTCAAAAGACTGCAATGGATGCGACCACTGCGCAAAAGCATGCCCAGTAAAGATTATTGAAATAAAAGGCAAAAAGCCTATTTTAAAGGATCAGTATAAATGCACATTATGCGGGGCATGTGTTGACTCATGTGAAAAAGAAGCCTTAAAACTTGATTTTAACAAAAATGAATATATTCTTGTAATAGAACCAGTTGCAGGACTTTCAGAAAAAGAAACAATTGAAGGGGCAACAAATGCAATAATAGAAAAAAGCAAGGAATTTGAAAAAGCTTTACAAAAGTTAAAATGAGGTATTATGGAATAGATTAAGCAGGAGTTCCCGAGCGGTCAAAGGGGCGGGACTTAAGTTGTATTTCATTTATTAAAGAGGTGCAGAAGAAATCCCGTGGCTTAGTGCCTTCGGGGGTTCGAATCCTCCCTCCTGCAATTAAGAAAAAAAAAGGTGAAAAATTATGAGAACTGGACCAACAAAAGAAAGAGCAAAAAAAGTAATAGCATTACTTGAGAAAACAAGCAGAAAAAGCAAGAGTGCACTCTGGCTTGATATTGCCACAAGAATTGCAAAACCAAGAAGACAAAGGGCAAGTGTAAATCTTTGGAAGCTTAACAGTCTTGCAAGAATTTTTAAAGGAAAAACATTAATTGTGCCAGGAAAGGTTCTTGGAAACGGAGTAATTTCAGAAAAAGCAAATATTGTTGCATTTGAATTCAGCGATTCTGCTGAAGAAAAAATAAAAAAGGCAGGAGGAAAAGCAACTCTATTAGAAAACGCTGTTTCCGAACCTGTAAAAACAATGGTAATAGTAAAATAGGTGTTGTAAAATGATATTGGTTAATGGCGAAAATGTTATTATGGGAAGATTGGCATCCTTTGTTGCCAAAAAAGCAATTGAAGGAGAACAAGTTACAATAGTAAATGCTGAAAAGGCATCAATAACAGGCACAAGAGATGCTGCAATGCAAAAGTTAAAAGTAAGACTTAAAATAGGTGGAAAGGGAAATCCTGAAGAAGGACCAAAGTTTAGCAGAATGCCTGACAGGGTTTTAAGAATGTCCGTAAGAGGAATGCTTCCATGGAAAAGCAGCAGAGGAAGAGAAGCATACAGAAGAATTCATGTTTATATTGGAATTCCGGAAGAATTTAAAGGAAAAAAATTTGAGGAAATTCCAAGCAAAGGAGAATCAAGAAAAAGTATTGAATTAGGAACAATATGCAAATTGCTTGGAGCAAAATGGTGAAAAAAATGATTGAAAAAAAGAAAAGAAAAAGAAAAACAGGACTTAATAGCAAAGCCAAGAAAAAAGAAGCTATTGCAAGAGCAGTTATAAGAAAAGGCAGTGGAAAAATAAAAATAAACAAACGCGATATAAGCCTTTTTGAACCCAAGCAAGTTAAAGCATTTATTGAAGAGCCATTAAAAATCTTGCCAGATCTTGCAAAAGAAGTAGACATTGATATAAGTGTCAAAGGTGGTGGAGTTATGGGACAGGCAAGCTCGATAAGAAGTGCAATTGCAAAAAGCTTTGTTTTATTCAGCAAAGATGTTAAAGTAAAACAGGCATTGGTTGCTTATGACAGGCTTTTACTTGTTGATGACGTAAGACGTGTTGAAAGTAAAAAGCCATTAGGAACAAAAGCAAGAAAGAAAAAACAAATGAGCAAAAGGTGATTAAAATATGATGGTTCCGATAAGATGCTTCAGTTGTGGAAAACAGCTTGCAGGCGTGTATGAAGAGTTCAAAAAGAAAGTTGAAAAAGGCGAAAAACCTGAAAAAGTAATGGACGACCTAGGCATAAAAAGATACTGTTGCAGAAGAATGGTTTTTTCACAGGTTGATTTAATAGACGAAATTTCAAAATATCCGAGATGATTCAAATGGACGAGACAAAAAATTCAAAGCATTTGGTAGAGCTGGACGAATATCTTAAAACAGGCTCACACATCGGTACAAAATTCAAAACAGGTGACATGAAACGCTACATTTACAAGCAAAGAAGAGATGGCTTGAAAGTGCTTGACGTTGAAACAATTGACAACAGAATCAGAATAGCTGCAAAATTCATTGCAAAATTTGATTCAAACGGAATAATTGTTGTTGCAAGAAAAACATATGGACAAGAACCAGCAAAACAATTTGCAAAAGCAGTAGGCGGAAAAGCAATTTTAGGCAGATTTGTACCGGGAACATTTACAAATCCAAATGCAAAAAAGTTCATGGAACCAAAAATAGTAATTGTAACAGACCCTGAAGCAGACAGGCAAATATTGAAAGAGATTGGAAAAACAAAGGCACCTGTTATTGCAATGTGCTCAACAAACAACAATCTTACAACAATTGACCTTGTTATACCAATAAACAACAAGGGAAGAAAAAGCATGGCTCTCGCATATTTCCTTCTTGCAAGAGAAGTTTTAAAAGAAAAAGGCGAAATTAAAAAAGACGAAGACTTCAAGAAAACAATAGAAGACTTTGAATACAAAATGAAAGAAGGACAAAGAGAACAGCCAAGACATGAACAAGGCGGATATGGAAGAGATAGACGCTCTGATGACAGACGCTCCGATAACAGACGCGGTGGCTCCAGACGAAGGTAAGGAAACTCATTTAAATTAACTTTTCTCCAAATTCTTTTTATGAAAGCAAGGGAACCAAGCGCGGCAGGCAGCTATTATCCAGCACAAAAAGAACAACTTGAAAAACAACTAGAAAGTCTTTTTGAAAATGTTCCAAAACAAGAAAAAACAAAATGTGTTATTGCACCACATGCCGGATATGTTTACAGTGGCAAAACCGCAGCATATTCTTTTAAAGCATTGCAGGAAAACAAAACTTTTATGATTTTAAGCCCAAGCCATACAGGTCTTGGACCCGAAGTAAGTGTAAGTGATGCAACAGAATGGAAAACGCCACTAGGAAATGTGCAACTTGACACAGTACTTAGAGAAAAACTCCTTACAAAAATTGGAATTGAAGCAGATAATTTAGCACATATTGACGAACACAGTATTGAACTACAAATTCCATTCTTGCAAAAAATGTTTAAGGAATTTAAAATTTTGCCAATAACTATAATGGAACAAAGATTTGAAGAACTTGAAAAAATTGGCAATATTATTGCAAAACTTGAAAATGATTTTTCAATAATTGCCTCAGGTGATTTTACACACCACGAACCTGTTGAAACAGCAACAAAAAAAGACCATGAAGCAATCAAAAAAATAGAAAAATTAGATGCAGAAGGATTTCATCAAAAAGTGGTTTCAGAAAACCTAAGTATCTGCGGGCTTTCACCAATCACTGTTTTAACCCAATATTGTAAAAAAACAGGGTTTGAAAAAGGAAGACTTTTGCACTATGATACAAGCGCTACAGCAACAGGAGACAAGGAAAGTGTTGTTGGATATGCAGCAATAGGCTTTTATTGATGTAATTCCTTAACTGTATAGGGTAAAGTTAAATATAGAAAAACGCCTATAATATATGCAATATATAGAAAAAGTGACATTTGATGGATAACAAAGAATTAAATTTATTGCTTGAAAAAATCGGTTTGACCGAATACGAAAGTAAAACACTCGGAACACTTTTCAAAATGGGCGAAGCAGAGGCCCCTGCCATAAGCAGGATTGCACAGGTTCCAAAAACAAGGGTTTATGATGTTCTTGACAAACTTGTTGAAAAAAACCTCGTAATAGAAATTAGAGGCAGACCAAAAAGATACAGGGGGATAGAAGCCAAAAAAGCATTTAATTCACTTTTGCAAAAAAGAAAAGACGAACTGCAAGACCTTGAAAATAGGATTGATGGTATAGAAGCACTTATTGCAAGCACGACAAGAAAAGACGAGCAGGGTGAAACAGTTATGAAAGTAAAAGACAAACACGATTTTGAAAGAATTCTTGCACAGGAAATTTCAAAAGCAAAAACAAGTATTGTTGGATTTTCAGAACTTACAGACAAAGAACCAGCAATAAAAGAAGCAATTGAATCAGCAGGCAAGAAAAAAATTGATGTAAAACTTATTAACACATTTCAAAACAATTGGCTGCAAAAGGCTACCAACACAAAACAATTAGAGCATGGATTGAACGCATATATTATTGACAACAAAAATGTTGTTCTTGCATTAAGCGATTTTAAACAAGAAAAACCAGAATATCATTTTACAATTTTTAACGGCCACAAGCCAATGGTAAACGCATTACAACACTATTTTGAAAAATGCTGGCAGGATGCAAAAAAGTAAGGAAATGTAATAAGGGGAAGAATAATCAACCGGGTAAGAAGACGAAAAAAAGTCAATCAAAGAATAAAAAGAGAAGACTTAGGAAGCCAATTGCCAGGAATGACTGGCAAATATTCCAAAGCCCATCGCAATAGACTGCGAAAACAATACACAGAAGAACTCAGGCAAAAAGAAGAAAAGGAGAAAAAAACTTTCAAGGAGACTTTAGGCTTCCGCTTCTTTGAATACATACTAATTCAGGCTGAAAACAGATTTAAGGTTTTTGTCTGTGTTTTTCTAATCCAAGTGCTTTGAGCAGTTAAGCAGCATTACCTTGTGATTTTTGTCTTCCCTTATTTCAAATACACTAACTGAAGCATTTGACTGGCAGGCAATCTTTTTCAAAGACTGGTTTAAGATAATCCTCTCCAAAGCCTTGTTTATTCCAATATGCCCAACAAATACAACAATACCGTTTGGATGGCTTTTGCAGGCCTTGTCAAGCACTTTCCTGACACGCTTTGTCATGCTTGCCTTGCTTTCAATTTCCTTTGGCCGGTTTGCCCAATCAAGAGCACTCGCCTTTTTTCCCGCATACTTTCCCAAAAAAGTTTCCCGCAAATTCTTTGAAAGATGCAATGGCACCTTTGGATGAAATGCAAGAATTTCTTTTGCAGTATTCTTTGCTCTTACAAGGTCGCTTGAATAAACGGCGTCAATTTTTTTGCCCTTAAGCCTTAGCGCAAGCTTTTTTGCCTGCCCTATTCCCTTCTTTGAAAGTGTTCCAATCTTTTGCCCTTGCAGAATTCCTTTCTTATTTTCCTCTGTTTCACCATGTCTTGTCAAAATAAGCTTCATACTATTAAAATAAAAGTTTAAACATGAATAAAAGATTATCTTACCATTAATTGCTTGAATTATGACCATTGAAGAGGATGCATACAGGTATGCTGTAAAAAATGCAAGTTTGCACAATGGCAAAGCAAGCTCTGGCGCAATTATGGGAAAAATCAAAGCACTTTACCCAAAGCTTGACATAAAAAAAACAATGGAAATTGCCCTTGAAGCCGTAAAAAAAGCAAACGGCCTTGAACCAGTTGAATTGAAGAAAGAATTTGAAAAATTTGAAAAACAAGGCTGGGAACTAAAGCCAAAAGAAAAAGAAGAAAAATTGCCAATGCTTGAATGGGCAAAAAAAGAAAAGGTTGTAACAAGATATGCACCAAATCCAAACGGACCATTTCATTTAGGAAATGCAAGAACAGCTGTGCTAAGCAAAGATTATGCAGAAAAGTATAATGGTAAATTTATTCTAAGATTTGATGATACAGATCCAAAAGTAAAAAAGCCAATAGCAAATGCAGAAGCCATTTTTAAGGAAGATCTGAATTGGCTTGGTTGTACTCCTGATGAAACATTTTTTGCATCAGACAGACTTGACATTTATTACAGTTACTTGAAAACCGCATTGCAAAAAGGCTATGCATATATTTGCCAGTGCAAGTCAGAGGAATGGCGGGAAAAAATTAAGAAAAAAGAAGCATGCAAATGCCGTGAAATTAAACCAAGAAAACAGCACAAGCTTTTTGAACAAATGCTAAAAGGAGAAATAAAAGAGGGAACTGCCGTCATTCGTATCAAAACCGACCTTGAAAACAAAGACCCAAGTGTTAGAGACTGGTGGGCTGCAAAAATTGTGGACGAAGCAATTCATACAAATCCAAAAGCAATGGAAAAATATGTTTGGCCAAGCTACAATTTTGCCTCTGCAATAGATGACCACTTACTTAAAGTTACACTGATTATAAGAGGACAAGAACATGAGCAAAACAAAACCAAACAAGAATTTCTTTACAAGCATTTTGGATGGGAATACCCGCACTGCTTTCATATAGGCAGGATTGGCTTGCCCGGATTGATGCTTAGCACAAGCAAAATAAAAGAAGGGATAGAAAAGGGCTTGTACTCCGGATGGGATGACCCAAGACTTGGTACAATTTGTGCTTTTAGAAGGCGCGGGTTTAAAGCAGAGGCATTGAAAGAAGCATTGTTTGATTTGGGCGTGAACACAAACGATTCCACTATTCAATGGGCAAAATTAATTGACCTGAACAAAAAGCTAATTGAACCCGAAAGCGAGCGAATGGCATTTTTTGAAGAACCGTTACAACTTGACGTCCATCTTGCACCAGAACAAAATGGAAAGCTTATTGTAAACAAAAAGGTTTTTGAAAAATTCAAAAAAGGCGATGTTATAAGACTAAGGCAGTTGTTTAATATAAAAATTACAAAAAAAGATTCTTTGCAGGTTTTTGCCGATTTTGTTGGAACAGCAAAAATAAATAAGCCAATTGTTGGATGGTTTAGAGAAAGAACAGATGTTGAAATTGTAATGGATGATAATTCAAAAAAACTAGGAATTGCAGATATGAAAATTGCAGGAAAAGAAAAAGGCGAAAGGGTTTACTTTGACGGCCTTGGATTCTGTATTGTGGACAGCAAGGAAGAGAAAAAGGTTTTGCTGAGGTTTACGCACAAATAGTATTAAGGTGATTAGATGGCTATTGGATTAAGAAAACCTGTTTTGTTTTCTGTCGAGCATGAACCAAAAGAAGTAGAAAAAAGAATGGCAGAATTTAGGCAAGTTATTAAAGGCAAAAAAATTCTTTTCATTGAACTTACTTCTGAAGAAGTTTTTGAAACAGTTAAAAAAGATGTGATTAGGCATACAACCCTTGTTGGCGCTTTCCAAAGATTTGTATTTGAAGCAAACAAAACAGGCTTGAAGGTTGTTGGCTTAGACAATAAAAAAGACATAGATGAACTTATAGGGGCAGGAAATGCAGCAAGTATAATAGGCAGAGATAAAGAATGGGACTTTAGTAACGCAGAAAAAGCCAATTATTTAGCCTATAACAAAAGAGAAGGGAAATGGATAAGAAAACTTAAGACCGCCAACGAAACAGCAGTTATTGTAATGAATCCTGTTCATGCAAGTGAGATTGCAAAGAAGCTGAGGATTCCGAAAAATAATATTATTGGTAAGCTTCGGGAAAGACCATTGAACAGAAAACTTGCAAAAACAGAAGCTATAAAGAGAAAAGCGAGAAAAGCAGAAGAAATGAGGAAAAAGGCAAGGCAGGCAGGGCAGGCAACAGGCTTTGAAAGAAGAAATTTGGCAAGGAAAAGGCGCGGGAAGTGAGAAAGGTATGGCTGCAAAGAAGGAAAGGTGTGGGGCTTATGTAAAGCCTGGGCCGATAGAAGTGGATAAAAAGGGCTTTAAGTCTGGTGAGTATATAATAAGCATTGGGAAATATGACAAAATCCTGCTGGAAAAAGGCGAAATGTTTACTTCAAGCCCTGAAATAAGTAAAAGGATTGCAGCAATAAATGGAAAACATGAATTAAAGGGAAAAGTGCGCACTGGGTACATTAGATTCTTCACTTTTCTAGTTGGACCAAAAGTCGTCAGGATAGGGGGCTATTGGCCTTTTACAAGAAAAAGATATGAGGTACCTTTCGAATTAGGAAAAAAATTGAAGGGATTCGGCCTTGCTTCAAGGATAGACCTAATGGTATTGAAAGACTTGAAGAAAAAGTTTCCTGGCCACAAGGTTGTTGTTCAGCCAGGTACTGCGCAAGGACCACTAAGGACACACTTAATAAAGAGGGGCAGCTATCAATTCGCAACAGATTTCATAAAGCCGTTTGAATTCCGAGAAGAAATTCAAAGAATTGCAGACTACGTTGGGCTAAAGGGAATGGAAAAAAGGGAAGGAAAATCAGGTGTGAAGAGGCTGCTTGCGGCAAGGAAAAAGGCCAGGGCAAGAAAGCAGGCTGGAGAGAAAAGGCAAGCAAGGAAAAGGCACAAGTGAGGAAAGGAGGGATGATTATGGCAAAAATTGGAAGGAACAGAAGCCCGAATTCAAGGAAATGGAAACGGATAAAGCAGGAAAAGATTTGAAGACAGCGAATAGAAAAAGAGACAATTTTATGGCAGCAAAAAAAGAGCGCTGGGGCGTATATATAGAGCTGGAATCAGCCGGCTTAGCTAGAGAAGCTGATGGAAGCGCGAGCACAATTTACAACTACAAAGTAATAATTGGGAAGTATGATAGGGAAAGCCTTAAGCCAGGGAAAGCCTTTGTTTCAAATCCAAAAATAAGCGTTAGAATTGCAAAAGTGCAAAAAATGCTGAATTTTAATGGAATGCTTCCCATAGGCAATATGTCTTTTTTGATAGAAAGAACAGGAAATCTAATTAAGGTCGGCAACTATTATCCCTTTTATCATTTCATGCTGGAGGGAAGCCCAAAAGGTTCTAATAAAAATCAGGATGCAAAAATATTCAAAATGCTTACTGGAATGGGCCTTGCAAATAAAATAGAGCTAAGGGCATTAAAAGACCTGCAAAAGAAGCTCCCTGGATTTATGTATGTTCCAGGCAACAAGCACAATGATAAATCGCGCATCAGACAATTAGGGAACAGGGACAGTGAATTAAACAAGCCTGTGCCAATCCAGGCGGAAATACAGAGAATAGTCGACAGGGTTGGCGGATTTGCAAAGAAAAAAATGTGGCGAAGAAAGGCAAAAAGAAGAATTCTTGCCCCAATAAAGAAGGTCGCAGACTTTTTGAAAAACCGGCAGAAATCAAGAAAATAGTTTAATTCAGGTGTTTTACTTAGCTTTTTAAACATTGCCAAGGGCAATTATTTCAGAGAAAAATTCTTTTTTCTGCCGATGAAAAATGAAACCGCTTTTTAAGGCGGTGGAGGAGGTGTAGCAGAAAATGACTAACTTAGTGAAATTTGAGGTTCCTGAGAAACTTATGCAGGAGCAGCTTGCCGTTGTTGAAAAAGCAAAAAGCAAGGGAAAAATAAAAATCGGAGTAAACGAAGTAACAAAAGCTATTGAACGAGGCGTTGCAAAGCTTGTGTTGATTGCACAGGATGTTAGCCCTCCGGAAATAGTAATGCATTTGCCTTTACTATGCAAGGAAAAAAATGTACCTGTTAGTGTTGTCCAAACCAAAAAGGCATTGGGTGAAAAAACAGGCATTGCAGTTAGCACTGCAGCAATCGCAATTCTTGACGAAGGCGATGCAAAAAAGGAGCTGGCTGAAGTGATAAAGAAAATCACTGAGCTAGCAAAGTAAGGTGGTTTAATAATGGATGCGGGAACACCAGCGGAAGTTGTTGAAATAGTAAAAAAGACAGGCGTTCACGGAGAAGTAACGCAGGTCTTGTGCAAAATCCTCGAAGGCATTGAAAAAGGCCGTGTAAAAAGGAGAAATTGCAAAGGCAATGTACAAAAAGGAGACGTCTTGATTCTCTTAAATACTGAAAGAGAAGCCAAGGAAATAAAAACAAGGTAATGGGAGAGTGTTGGAAAAATGGCAGAATGTTCTTTTTGCGGAGAAAAAATTAAGCCAGGAACAGGTTTCTTGTATGTGAAAAAAGATGGCACAGCCTTTTTTTTCTGTAGCAGAAAATGTGAAAAAAATTTGCTAAAACTTAAAAGAAAGCCTATTGCCACAAAGTGGACAAATGCATATATCCATGTCAAAGAATTAAACAAGGCAGGATTAAAGAAAGTTAAAAAAGTAAATGTTGTAGAAAAGAAGGAAAAGCCAACAAAAGTAAAAAAGAAAAAAGTTAGGAAAAAGAAAAAGAGGTGAATAGGAATGCGGCAGACTCTAGTAATCATAAAACCCGATGCAGTAAACAGATGCCTTACAGGCAAAGTAATTCAAAGATTTGAAGAAAAAGGATTACAAATAAAAGCAATGAAAATGGAGCTGCTGCAACCCTATGTTCTCAAAGAACACTACGCCCACCACAAGGACAAAAAATTCTTTGAGGGCCTCATAAAATATATGACCAGCATTCCAAGCATTTTAATAATCTTGGAAGGCAAAGACGCCGTTTCTGTGATAAGAAAAATGGTTGGTTCAACCCAGGGAAGGGACGCAGAATCTGGAACAATAAGAGGCGACTATAGTGTAAGCAATCAGTCAAACATAGTTCATGCTTCTGAAAATGAGGAAGAGGCAAAAAAGGAAATTGCAAGATTTTTCAAAAAAGAAGAAATCTACGAATATCAAAAAATGAACTTTGACTGGATTTACAGCAGAGACGAAACATATATGGAAAAAGAAAAGTGATTTGGAAAAGTGTTTGAATGAAACTAAAGGTAAAAAAAATTCATGAAGATGCAAAAATTCCAGCATATGCTCACGAAGGCGACAGTGGAATGGATCTTTACTCTGTAGAAGAAACAATACTGCAGCCAGGTGAAACAAAACTTGTAAAAACAGGGTTACAGATTGCTATTCAAAAAGGATTTGAAGCACAAGTAAGACCAAAATCAGGTTTGGCAGCAAAGTTTGGAATAACTGTTTTGAATACTCCAGGAACAGTTGATTCAGGATACAGAGGAGAAGTAATAGTTATTCTTGTAAATCATGGAAAAGAAGAATACAAAGTTGAAAAAGGAAAAAAGATTGCACAAATGGTAATTGCAAAAGTCGAAGAAGCCGAGATTGAAGAAACCTTTGACCTGGATGAGACAACAAGAAAAGACGGTGGATTTGGCAGTACAGGACTGAATTAAAGCAAAGGGATTTGTATGAAAACAAGACAGCCAATTATAACGGTTTTAGGTCACGTCGACCATGGCAAAACAAAATTGCTGGACAAAATCAGAGGCACCACTATTGCAGAAAAAGAAGCAGGTGCGATAACACAGCATATTGGTGCAACACAAATGCCAATAGACCTGATTAAAAAAATTGCAGGAAAATTAATGAAACAATACGGCTTTGATGTAGACCTTCCAGGACTTTTATTTATTGATACACCAGGACACGAAGCATTCACTTCATTAAGAGAAAGAGGCGGAAGCATTGCAGACCTTGCAGTACTCGTTGTTGATATAACACAGGGATTACAACCTCAGACAATTGAAGCAATAAGCATACTAAAAACATTCAAGACACCGTTCATTGTTGCAGCTAATAAAATTGATCTAATACAAGGCTGGAAAAGTGAAGAAGGAGAATTTTCTGCAAACCTGAAAAAACAGGATAAAAAAGCAGAAGATTTTGTTGACGAAAAAATTTACATACTTATGGGGAAATTACACGAACAAGGATTTCAAAGCGAAAGATTTGACAGATGCAACGATTTCCACAAACAAATTCCAATTGTGCCAATCAGTGCAAAGACAGGTGAAGGTCTGCCGGAATTATTGATGTTTTTAACAGGACTAAGTCAAAAATTCCTCGAAAACAAACTTTTAATTGACGATGAAGAAGCAGGCAAGGGGACAATTCTTGAAGTAAAAGAAGAAAAGGGACTTGGAAAAACAATTGACGTAATTCTTTACAGTGGAGTACTAAGACTAAATGACAAAATTGTTCTTGGAGGAAGAAAAAACGTAATTGAAACAAAAATAAGAGCATTGCTTATGCCAAAACCGTTGCAGGAAATCAGAGGAAATTCTGCAGAAAAATTTTTAAAGGTTAAAGAAGTACACGCGGCCGCAGGAATAAAAATCGCGGCACCAGGATTAGAAGATGCGCTTGCTGGAAGCCCGATACTTGTTGAAAAAGGTTTAGAAGAAAAAGCAGCAATTGAAAAAGAAATTGCCTCAGTAAAAAGAGAAACAAACACAATTGGACCAGTGCTCAAAGCAGATACACTTGGAAGCCTTGAAGCAATGATTGTATTGCTTGAAAATGAAGCAAAGTTAAAACCAAAAAGTGCAGATGTTGGCGAAGTTACAAGAAGAGATGTAATGGAAGCTGTTGCAGAAAAAGAAAAAGACGAATTAATGGCAGTTGTTTTTGCATTCAACGTAAAAATAGAGGATTCTGCAAAAGCAGAAGCAGAAAAGCACAAAATTCCAATATTTGCAGGAAAAATCGTATACAAAATTATTGAAGATTACAATGAATGGTTAAAGGAAAAGCAAGAAGAACAAAAAATGGAAAAACTTGCAAAAGTTACAATGCCTGTAAAGATGAGATTTATGCAAGGGTGTATATTCAGACATAGCAAGCCGGCAGTTATAGGTGTAAAAATCCTTGAAGGAAAACTTAAGCCAGGCATAAAAATGCTGAATGAAAAAGGAACAATTGTTGGAACAATTTCAGGAATTCAAATACAAGGCAAAAGCATTGAAAAGGCAATAAAAGGACAGGAAGTTGCCATATCAATAAGCGGAACAGTAGCGATTGTCGGAAGAAACATTCAGGAGAACCATTTTCTTTACTCGTATATTCCAAACAGACAGTTCCCCGAACTTAACCAAATGAACAATTATTTTAATCTGGATGAACAGGAATTGATTGAAGAAATTCACGAACTGGAGAAAAAAACAGTAAAAGAAAAGGAGGCTGAATAAAAATGAAGCTTGTTATATCAGATAAAAAAACAGGAAAAGCTTACAACAAAAAAACAGAAGAAGATGTTTTTCTCAATAAAAAAGTAGGCGAAGAAGTTGACTTAGGTGTTGTAGGGCTTACCGGCTTCAAAGCAAAGATTACAGGCGGAAGCGACAAACAGGGCTTTCCAATGAAATCAAGCATTGAAGGACAGACAAGAAGAAAAATCCTTGTAAAAAAAGGAGTTGGAGTTAACCTGAAAGAAAAAGGAAAAATTGTCAGAAAAAACATGAGAGGAAATACCGTTGGCAAAGACATTATCCAAATTAATCTTGTAATAACAAAACAAGGTGACAAACCAATAAACGATTTTATAAAACCTGTTGAAACAAAAAAAGAAAAAGAGATAAAAGAAAGTGCAAAAGAAAGAATGATAAAACAAAGCCTTGAAAACGTTGGCAATATAGAGCTAGCTGAAGAGGCCAAAAACATAAAAGGAAAAATAAGAGGTTAAAAAACATGAGTGAAAAAAAGGCTGGAAAAAAGGTTGAGCACAAACCAAAGAAGCCAAAGGCAGCTCCAAAAGGAGCTGCCAAAGTTAAAGCAGGCAAGACTGCCAAAACTGAAGCAGGCAAGACTGCCAAAACTGAAGCAGGCAAGACTGCCAAAACTGAAGCAGGCAAGACTGCCAAAACTGAAGCAGGCAAAGCCTCAAAGACAGGCAAAAATACCGAAACCAAAATAGTAAAAACAGAACATGCTTCAAAAGAAAGTGCAAAAGATGAGGCAGTTCAGGCAGAAATAAACATTGGAATGGTTGGCCACGTTGACCATGGGAAAACCAGCATTACTCAGGCTCTTACAGGAAAATGGACCGATACACATAGTGAAGAACTAAAAAGAGGAATAAGCATCAGACTTGGATACGCAGATGTTATATTCTACAAATGCGAACACTGCAAAGGAATAGAGGCATATTCAACAAAAGCTGTTTGTCCAATATGCGGCAAAAAGGCAAAGAAGTTGAGAAAAATTTCTTTTGTAGACGCGCCAGGTCACGAAACTTTAATGACCACAATGCTTTCAGGAGCAGCAATTATGGACGGAGCAATTCTGGTAATTGCTGCAAATGAAAAATGTCCACAGCCTCAGACAGAAGAACATCTTACTGCATTGAAAATGGCAGGCATTGAAAAAATAGTAATTGCACAAAATAAAATTGACCTTGTAGAAATGCCAAAAGCAAAAGAGAACATGAAACAAATTAAGGAATTCCTTGACCTGCTAATAGAAGCAGTGGAAAAAACAATTCCAACACCAAAATTTGATTTGAAAAAACCTCTTTTGATGTATTGTGCAAGATCCTTTGATATAAACAAACCAGGTTCAAAGCTAAAAGCAATGCAGGGCGGAGTAATAGGCGGAACAATTATTCAAGGCAAAGCAATTATTGGAGAAAAAATTCTGATAAGACCAGGAATTGAAGGCAAAGAAATTTCAACAGATATAAGAAGTCTTAGTTGCAGTTCAGGAAATCTTAAAGAAGCAATTCCGGGCGGACTTGTTGCAATAGGAACAGGACTTGACCCAAGCCTTACACAAAATGACAGATTAAGAGGACAGGTTGTTGGAACAGAAAAAAGTCTGCCTGAAACAGTAACAGATCTTAACACAGAAATTAATTATATTAAAAGAGTTGTTGAAAAAGTTGAAAGAAAAATAAAACCAAACGAAACAGTTGTGCTTACAATTGGCACAATGGCAGAAGTTGGAATTGTTACGAGTATAGGCGGAAACAAAGCAAAAATTTCACTAAAAAATAAGATCGTGGTATTACCAGGACAAAAGATTGCAGTAAGCAAAAAAGCAGAAGGAAGGTGGCAGCTAGTTGCATACGCCGTTGCAAAGTAAACCGAAAATTGCATTTGACACAAATATGCTGCTCACAATAGGACAGTTAAAAATTGATGTGTTTTTTGAGGTTGAAAAAAAATTTGGAAAGGAAATAATGCTTGCAATTCCAAAACAGGTTTTGGAAGAACTTGAAGGATTTAAAACAAGCAATGAAAAAATGAAAAAAGATATAAAAATAGCATTGGAGGAAATTAAAAGGCACAAAGTTGAAAAAATGCAGGTCGAAGCAGGAAATGCAGATAATGCTCTGGAAAAGATGGCAAAACAGGGTTTTTACGTTGCTTCAAACGATGCAGTGCTTAGAAAAAGAATAAAAGGCTTTGGTGGAAAAGTTATTTACTTAAGACAAAGTCGTTTTCTTGAAATAGAATAGGAGGAAGACAAAAATGTATAGCGTTGTAAAAATAAGGGAAAAGGTAAGAGTTCCACCAAAACTTTTGGGCGGAAAACTTGAAAATTCAGTGCTTGAAATAATTCAAGAAGGATACGAAGGATTAGTGGACGACGATGTCGGACTTGTAATTGCAGTTACAAAAGCAGGAAACATTGGCGAAGGAAAAGTTGTTTTAGGCGACGAAGCAGCTTATTTTGAAGCAGATATTGAAATGCTTGTATACAAACCATTAATGCATGAGCTTGTTGAAGGCAATATTTCAGAAATAACAGAATTTGGAGCATTTATTAGGATAAGTCCAATTGAAGGATTAATCCACGTAAGTCAAATAATGGATGATTTCATAAACTACGATGCAAAAATGCCTGGCTTTGTCGGCAAAAAAACAGGAAAAAAGATTACAGTAGATGATGATGTTCTGGCAAGAATTGTAACAATTTCACTCAGAGGAAACATCCAAAACAGTAAAATTGGTCTTACAATGAGACAGCCTTTTCTTGGAAAAGAAGGATGGGCAAAAAAGGATGAAAAGATAGCAAAAGTAAAAGCTGCTGAAAAAAAGCCAGCAAAAAAAGAAAAGGAGAAACAATAAAAGTGAACGCTTATGGGAAAAGAAAAAGCCTGCAGAAAATGTAGAATGGTTGTAGAAGAAAAAGAAAAATGCCCAAATTGTGAAGGAGACAATTTCACAACATTCTGGAGAGGATATGTTATAATACTTGACCCGGAAAATAGTGAAATTGCAAAAAAAATGGGAACAACCAGACCTGGAAAATTTGCACTAAGACTAAGCCGGTAAAAAAAAGTAAAAAGGACTAAGGTGAGTTGAATGGAACTAGAGATAACTGGAAAAAAAGAAAATAAAACACTTCAAAGACAAGAAGTAAAAATTGAAATAAAAAATGCAATGCTTACACCAAGCAGAAAAGAACTAAGACCAAAAATTGCAGCATTGCTTGGAGCAAAAGAAGAGCTTACAGTAATTGAAAACATTGATCACACTTTTGGCACAAACCAAGGGAAAATAAAAGCCCATGTTTACGAAAACGAAGAAGCAATGAAAAAAACAGAACCAGCTTACCTTATTCAAAGGGACTTGGGAAAACAAAAGAAAAAAGGCAAAGAAGAAAAAAAGCCTGAAGGCAAAGAAGAAAAGCCTGCTAAAACTGAAGAAAAGAAGCCCGAAGGGAAAGAAAAAAAGCCTGAAGGCAAAGAAGAAAAACCGGCTGAAAAAAAGAAAGAAGGTGACAACTGATGCCAAAGAAACAAAAAGAAAGAAAGGGAAAAAAAGTAAGGAAAAAACATCCAAAGCACCTTAAGTCTACATTGTACGAAGCCAAAGAAAATGCAATTGAAAGAAAAAGAAGAAGCTGTCCAAAATGCGGGGCAGGCATTCTACTGGCAGAACACAATAACAGACTCAACTGCGGAAAATGTGGCTACACAGAATTCAAAAGCAAAACTGCTGAACCAAAGCAAACAGAAACAAAACAAGAAAAAACAGCCGAAACAAAAGAAGCTCCAAAGGAAGAAAAAGCTGCAGAACACAAGGAAAAAAAAGTTACCAAAGGTAAATAAGAAAAGGTCAGTAAATGATTGAAAGCTTTATTTTCAATATTTTTTTTGACCTTGCCCTAATTTCGCTCCCAATAGCATTTCTTCTTTCAAGAAAAAGAAATCTAAAAAAAACATTACAAGAACTTGGCTTTGGTAAAATTAATGGCCTAAGCCTTTTGAAAAAAAGCCTGCTTCTTTTTGTTGCACTAATTATTTCATCAATAATACTCTCCACAGCATTTGGCTTTTTTGGATTGAATGATTTAAACCTTGTAGCAGAATCAATTAAAAAAATAAGTCCGATTATTCCACTGTTTTTAATGATTGTAATTCTTCGAGTAATAAGCGAAGAAATTTTCTTCCGAGGGTTTCTTGTTGAAAAAATAGGAATTGTTGCAAGCAGCGGAGTATTTGCATTATTCCACATAGGATATGGGAGCATTGCAGAAATAATCGGCGCGTTTGCTTTAGGCCTGATTTTGGCAAAAGCGTTCCAATTAAATAAAAATTTGTACCCAAATATACTGGCACATGCGGCATACAATGCCATTGCATTAGGAGCAATATTTTTGGTGTAAAAAATGGCAATAATAAAATTGCCTAAAAACAATAATTAAAGGTGTAAAAAAAATGGCAATAATAAAAAAAATGTTTCCTGGAAAAGAAAAAGAAATAGCTGAAAAAGCCGCAAAAATAATGAAAGAAGGCGGAGTAATTGTTTTTCCAACAGAATCAAGTTACGGAATTGGAGTTGACGCAACAAACGAAACAGCAATAAAAAAGATTGCACTCATAAAGCAGCAGCCTGAAGAAAAAAACATTTCAATAATAGTTTCAAATATTGAACAAGCAGAACAATTCGGATTTGTAAAAGAAGACGCAAAAAAACTTGTTGAAAGATTTATGCCTGGTCCGCTTACACTTATTGTGAAAAAAAAACCAGGGGTTTCAAGACTGCTTGGTAATGAAACAATTGCCTTCAGAATTTCAAGCAACCCAATTGCAAGATCTGTTTGCACAGCACTTGGCAACGGAATTACTGCAACATCTGCAAACCTTCACGAAAGACCAAACATTTATGATGCAAGAGAAGCAATAAAAGAATTCAACAACCGTGTCCACCTGATAATTGACGACGGAGAGCTTGCACACAACACGCCAAGCACAATCTACAATGTGCAGGAAAAAAAGATACTGAGAACAGGGCCAATAATGGAATTCAGGATAAAGCAGGCGCTTGGGGGATAAGGAATGGGTGCTGCGGGAGACACTGTGATAATAATTCCGGCCTATAACGAAGCAATGTGGATTGGCAACACAATTGACTCAATTAGGAAAACGGGCATTAAGGCAGAAATAATTGTGGTAAGCGACAGAAGCATGGACGGAACGGCTTCCATTGCAAGAAGCAAGGGAGTAAAAGTAATTACTTTGAAAAAGCATCTTGGCAAAACAGGCGCTATATTCACTGGCCTTAAAGAAGCTCTTAAAAGAAAACCTTCAGCAGTGCTTTTCCTTGATGCAGACATTGAAAAGATTCGAAGGAAAACATTGATAGAAATGGTTAGAAACGCAATGAATGGAACAAGACAAGACAGGTCAGTGATGACTATAGCAGGATACAGACAAAGGAATAACAGAGAAATACAAACAGAATATTCCGGAAACCGCTCATTTAGCCTGCCGGCAGCCTGGAAACTGCATTCAACAAAATTTAAGGGCACGCCAACTGGTTATGGCCTTGAAGAATTTTTAAATGGAAGCGATATTTTTACTGAAAAAAAGATTACTAAGGGAAACCCCTTTGTGCAAAGGCCTTTTGACGAAGCAAGCCATTTACCTTGGATTCCTAGCGCCGATATTGTTGAAACAAAGCAAAAAATGCAAAAGAAGAAAATTGTTTCAAAAAAGGTGCTTAGATTTCCAGATAGATTTCCAAAAATCAGAGGCTTTTCATCAAGAAAAAGGAGATAAAGAATTTTGGAAGTGAAAGAAGATGATTTGTTTAGGTATTGAAAGCACTGCGCATACCTTTTCAATCGCAATCGTGTCAGATAAAGGAGGAAAGTGCAACATCCTTGCAAACGAAAAGCATTCGGTTGTAACAAAACAGGGCGGCATGATTCCAAGAGAGTTGGCAATTCACCACCAAAAATATGCCGTGCCTGTTCTTAAAGCAGCTTTAAAAAAAGCAAACTTGAAATTAAAGGACATTGATTTAATCGCGTTCTCAATTGGGCCTGGCATAGGCAATGCCTTAACTGTTGGAGCGGTAGCAGCAAGAGCATTAGCTTTAGCCAACAACAAGCCATTGCTTGGGGTAAACCACTGCGTTGCCCATATTGAAATAGGAAAGGCCCTGACAGGGACCAAAGACCCGATTGTTGTTTACGTAAGCGGGGCAAATACTCAGATAATTGGTTACGAGAAAGGAAGGTACCGCGTATACGGCGAAACTTTGGATATAGGGATTGGCAATCTTCTTGACACTTTTGGCAGAAAACTGGGATTGGGCTTTCCTGCCGGGCCGGTACTTGATGGAATGTACTTTGAGGGAAAGCAATATGTGGAACTGCCTTACACTGTGAAAGGAATGGACCTTGCGTTTTCAGGATTGCAAACAGCCGCAGTGCAAAAAATCGGAAAGGAAAGGAAAGAGGACCTTGCTTACTCCCTTTTGCACAATGCATTTGCAATGGTTGCAGAAGTAAGCGAAAGAGCACTTGCACACACAGAAAAAAAAGAGCTTTTGCTCACCGGAGGGGTAGCAGCAAGCAAGGCATTGAGGGAAATGCTTCAAAAAATGTGCGATGAAAGGAAAGCAAAATTCTTTGTGCCGCCATTTGCAGCATGCCTTGACAATGGCTTATTGCCAGCATGGCTTGGAATTGTGGAATACAAAACAGGAAACAGGATGAAAGTTGAAGAAACTGCTGTTGACCAAAGGCAGAGGACTGATTCAATTAATGTAAACTGGATTCAACATATGTGAAGAAACAACCAGAAAATACATTAACGGTGTTCGCAATTCATCCACCCGTTAAAACCGGCGGTATTCTTGCGAAATAGTTATAAAAGAAAGGATACATTACTTTCTGTAATATGAAGGAAAAGATTTTGGCGTTTGCATTAATTGTGCTTGTTGCATTTTCAGGCTGCCTGCAGCCTGGACCTGGACCTTCACCCGAACCAGGACCTGGGCCAACCCCTCCACCGCTTACAATAAAGCCGATTGATTTAAGCAATATTTCAACAGAAAGGATGCAGTTTGCAAGCAACTATGTTTTGCCAGGCATTGAAATAGAGCTGAAGACATCACAATATGAGCTGCCTGTTTCAACTGGTGAAATAAGCAATTTTTCAGATTTTAGCTCAAAAATTTCTCTCAGCCAAAATGCCATGGCACTGCTGCAGCAAAATGGATTTGTTGTAATAAATGACCCGTTCTATGAAAAGCAGCAATATATTACACAGCCTTACAAGACGCTGAAGCAGGAAGAAGTGCCAATTTTTATAACATCTGATTCATTGCTGCACCTTTACCACATTCAGTTTGATGAAACCCTTAGGCAGATAGAAGAAAGGGAATTTTATGAAATGATTTGGGATATTAGCAAGAAATTGTATGAGAACAGCGTAGCAGGCTATAATGCAAACGAAGGAGACCTAAAAGAAACATATAAAAGGAACGCGGAATTCTTTGCGGTTGGACTTGAATTGCTGAAACCAAAGCCAGAACAGGTAAAGCCAGAGTGCACCAAGGACGACTGGGAATGCGAAATGGAAAATTCGTCAGATGCATTTTTTACTAAAGAGGAAGCGGCCAAGTATGTTTTTGAACCAGCAGGCTTTGTGAAACAGGATGTTGAAGCAGAGCTTGCCTTGATTGAAACGCACCAGGGATTTGCAAAATCACCAATTTTCCATTACAAGGAAGACTATTCACAGTATGTGCCAAGAGGGCATTACACAAGAAGCGAGAAGCTCAAAAATTACTTCAAGGCATTTATGTGGGATGGCAGAATAAGCTTTTTGCTCAAAGGCTGTGAAAATCCAGAAGAATGCCTTGTAAGTGAAAAGGATGCAAGGATTCAGACAATGGGAGCAGCATTGACTGCTTCAGATATTGGAACAACACCAGAACTTAAGGAGAAATGGGATAGGATTTATGATGTTACAGCGTTCTATGTCGGCTTGTCCGATGATTTGGGCCCCTATGAATACCTTGAAACCATGAATTTTGTTTTTGGAAACAGCTTTGACCCAAAGGATTTGACTGCAGAAACGGTTTTGGAGCTTAAGGAAAAGCTTGCCAAATACAGTGGCCCAAAAATTTATGGAGGAACAGGTGACTGCGTTATAGAGCCTCCTTTTACCGCTGAGCAGGCAGACCAATGCCTTGAAAACACAAAGGGATTCAGATTGATGGGACAAAGATTCATTCCGGATTCATACATGTTCAGCAACCTTGTAGGACAGTATACAGGACTTTACTTGGGAGACAAAAACCCGTTTACTCTTGTTATAAGTGGTGCAGGCAGGCCGATAAGGGGCTTTCCCAGGGGTTTGGATGTAATGGCATTGCTTGGCTCTGAAAGGGCAAGAGAGCTCTTGGATGAACTTGATGACAGCAATTACGAGTTTTATGACAGGCAGTTTGACAAACTTGAGCAGGAATTTGATTCCTTTGACGAGGCAGAATGGAACAAAAACCTTTACTGGGCCTGGCTTTTTGCATTAAAGCCACTGCTGAAAGAATATAGTGGAGGTTATCCAACATTCATGCAGACCGAAGCCTGGCAGAACAAGCAGTTAACAACTGCCCTGGCAAGCTGGGCAGAGCTAAGGCATGACACAATCCTGTATGCAAAGCAAAGCTACACAATGGCAGAAAGCAGTATGCCTATGCCTGAACCTGATGTTGTCGGCTATGTGGAACCGGTTCCTGAATTTTACAACAGGCTGCTTGCATTGACGAGAATGACAAGCAATGGTCTGGATGACATGAAAGTTCTTGACGAAGCATCAAAATCAAGGCTGCAGAGACTTGAGGGAATCCTTGAAAGGCTTGTTGTTCTTTCAGAAAAAGAGCTGGCAAATGAAAAGCTGGAAGAAGCTGACTACGAGTTCATAAAGAACTTTGGCAAAGAATTAAATGGCGTTATTGCAGATGTTGATGACAAAGCAAAGAAGACAACGGTTATAGCTGATGTACACACAGACGGAAACACAAGGCAGGTTTTGGAAGAAGGGGTTGGCTATGTGAAAATGATTGTAGTTGCATACAAGGTTCCTGACGGAAGAGTTTTGGTTGGAGCAGGGCCTGTTTTCTCATATTATGAATTCAAGCAGCCAATGTCCCAAAGGCTTACTGACGAGGCCTGGCGTGAAATGCTTGAAAATGGAGATGCCCCTGCAAATGTTGAATGGGCAGGCAGCTTTACAGCAGAATAAGTAATTACTTATACATAACAATTCCGCATTTGCTGAATTTTTACAGAGTATACTATTTAAAACTACTATATCTCAAACCATTAAACTCCCAAAATTCGGCAAATAATGAAGAAAAGAGCGTAATTAAGGGTATTTTTGAGCTATTTTAAGCAATATTAAGGCTTTTTCACCTTTCAATAGAGCGTTTATTTGATTCTTTTAAGCAGATAGTAAGCTGGCAAGCCCAAAAGGATGGCAATAGAGCCAAAAACAACCGCCCCAAAATCTATCCTGCTAATCATGAAAACAGATGCAACAACGCCAATAAGCGGAATAATTGGGACTTTTCCAATATTGCCAGGAATGCAAAAAATGCGTTCCTGCTTTGGCTTTGACAGGCGCATTACTATGACAGCAAGGTTTACCATAAAAAACAGTACAAAAATTGCAAAAGTTGTCACAAAAGCAACATGCCTTAGACCACCTAAGAGCACAAAAAGCATTGCAATTATCGATGTTGCTGCAATCGAAACATAAGGGGTTTTTGTTTTGCAGTGCACTTTTGAAATTATTCCAGGCAGGCTATGATCTGAAGCCATTCCATACAAAAGCCTTGACACTGCAACAAGAATTATCAGGACAGTGCTTGCAGTAGCAAACAATGCAATAAATGAAAAAATTACTGAACCCATCGGGCCAAGAACTGTTCCGGCCACAAGGGAAATTGGCGCAGAGGTTGAAGCAAGCTCCTGCCAGGGAACAATACTTATTGCACTAATTGAAACAAGCACGTAAAGAATTGTTGAAATTATAAGAGAAATTAAAATCGCCTTTGGAACGGCATGCTTTGCATTAACCGTTTCCTCACTGATATTTGCAATATCCTCAAAGCCAATGTATGCAAAGAAAATTAATGCAGCGGCAATTGTAACATTGTTCAGCATTTCAGGCAGAGGAATGTTTGGAATGGTTGAAGAAAAATAATCAACCGTCCCAAAAAAAGGAACAGCCATGAAAATTATCAGAATAAGACCGCCAATTGCAACCAAAGTAAAGCCCATATTAAGCCTTGCACTTTCCTTAACTCCCAAAAAGTTTACAATTGAAAGAATTGCAATTACACCAATTGCTGTAAGAACAAGCTCTGTTCCAAACAATGCATTAAAATAGCCTGCAAAGCCAATTGCAACAGCTGAAACAGAAATCACTGCAACAAACAACGAAATCCATCCCATTAGAAAGCCAAAAAGGTTTGAATTAAACGCATGCTTTACATAAGTGTATTCTGCAGCAGACTTTGAAAACATACTGCTTAATTCGCAATAACTTAAGGCAGTGAAAGAGGCAATTGCCGAAGCCAAAATAAATGAAAGCCAGATGCTGTTTCCGGCAATTCCGGCGGCTTCACCAATCAAGGCATAAATTCCTGCACCAAGAATAATTCCAAGACCATAGATAACTGCTTCTGTAAGAGAAAGACTTCTTTCAAGATGAGGGGGACTTGGCTGATGTAATGGATGCCTCAAAAAAACACCTACCTGTTTCTATAGGATGCGGTAAACCTATACATGTAATAAAAAGCGCCAAGAATTATGATGGCAATAACTGCATTGATTATTGTTGTAACTGGAGACGTAAGACCAACTCTGCTCCAGGGAATTAATTCAAACTCTGGATCAAAATATGCATAAATTGCAACAACCACTGCAGTAACAAACATAAAATCAATTAAAAGCAATGCAGGCGCTCTCGGATCATTCTTTGCATTACTCAGCTTTTCCTTCACAGCCTGTTTTATTATTCCAGGCGCAGACTTTTCTGCTTTGAAAAGCAATGGATTCCTTTTCATAATCGAATAGGAAAGAATTGCCAAAACAATTATTGACATTACAAACACAATAATAGCAGTAGGCTCAAAAACAGGTTTTATTTCAAAAATTCTTAAAACAAAATTAACATGCAATCCCAGAATCTGCAAAGCCTGCACAACAATCAAAACAAGAAGCAAAAGCTGGGCAAAAACCATGCAAATAATTCGCCAATCACGCCTTATAATTCCACGGTCAACATCCTTTAACAAAGCCATATCAAGAAAAAAGAAGTGCAAAGAAGTATTTAATGGTTTTTTGCAGAAAATACAAAGCTTTTTTAGGGAAAAGAAACAAATGTTTTCTATGAACCCGAGGAAAAGAGTTACAAAAACAAAAAAGAAGCTTGTGATGCTGACAGGCACAAAACAGCCAAGAGAGGATTTGAGAAAGCTTGTTGCCTTTCACACACTTTCAAACCCAAAGCATGTTTTAAGGGTTGCTTCTCCAAAAAGAGTAGCTTTGGAGACAAAGGCTTTGCAAAAAAGGTTTCCAGAACTTGGGAGGCGACTTGCAAAAAGGCCTGCACCAGAAAGGATTAAAGTAATGGAAAAACTTGATGCATATGACCTTAAAGCTGTTGAAAGTGGATTAAAAAAAGGTTTTGCACTGGAAGAAATGCTGCAATATCCAAACAGATTAGAGTTAAGGGAATTCCTGAAGAGAACAACCCCTGAAAGGACAAAGCAGCTTAGAAAGCTTGGATTGAACGAAATAAGAGCAAGGGCCTGCTGTGCCCTGGTAGAAAAACATGGTTTTGAAAAAACCAAGGCATTTATTGAAATGATAAAAGGAAAAGGCATTGACCCAAATTACCTGAAACCTGAATTCCTAAAGGAATTTCATTCAACAGGCACAAGCAGCCTGGGAAAAAAGCCAGAAGCAGGAGAAAGTGAACAAAGATATAAGTATGTACAAAGACCTAGTGGCGAAGTCAGATTTTTTGAACCATCTTGGGGAAGAATGCGTTTTGTAGACTTTAAGCGCTATGGCCAGCCGTTGTTTTCAAAAGAATTTAGGTTTTCAAAAAGCCAGCAGGCAGCTCTTGCAAGGAAAGGAATAAGGACATTTAATTTCAATGGAAAAATGAAACAGATTGCAAGCTCAAATCCAGTGGTAAGCAAATGGAGCGGAAGGCAGGTGTTTTATTTGGAGGTTCCAAACATTGCTTCATTGTTAAAGGAAGCAAAGCCAAAAAGACAGCATTTGAAAAACGTGCTTGGCTTTGCAGACCTTGCGGTTTCACAAAAAGGCAAAAACCTCCACATACTTGAACTGCAGTCAGACATTGCAAGAAAGCTTGGAGCAAGCAAAGAAAAATACAGGAGTTGGGCTGAACTTACAATTCTTGGAGTAGCAAAGTATGCTGAAAAAAACGGCTTTAAGAATATTTCACTGTCAAGCCCTCACATAATAAAGCAGGTTTGGCCTCATCTTGGGAAAAACCTGACTAACGAACTTTATTATGAGCTGCCAAAGAAAATGGGCTTTGAATTGTTTGAAAAAAAGGTGCAGGTTTCGCATTACGACAGCGCTTTTGGACAGCAACAATTTGGCAAAAGTGGAACATTATGGGATGTAAAAGTTGCAACAATAAAGAAAAAGTTTCCGGAATTTTTTAAGTAGCTATTCCTCAACCTTTAGCCCAAATTCCTCGTCTATTTCCTTTGCAGTCTTTTTCATTTTTGCAAAAATTCGGTCAATATCTTCTTCAATTTCTTCAATAGTTCTAACCATTGACCTGCTTCTTGAAAGATAATGCCTCCCATTTCTTATCACAAGGCCTGAGCGCTGCAGGTTGTTGAGGTGATTAACAACACTACCCCTGCTCATTTCAACCTTTTCTGCAAGATCTGTACTCGTCAAAGGCATGCCCTTTTCAGTAGCAGCAACAATCTGCCTAAAGATATGCGCAGCTATTTTATCCCTATCAATCACTTCAAAAAATCCAAGACTGCGGCAAATCCATTCAAACTCAGATTCAGGCGAGGGCCTGAAAGGCCGTTCAATTCGCCTAATAACAATCTTAAAAGAAGCCGGTCTTAGTTCATCCATACAAAAAAAAGAGCTAAGAAAAGAATATAAAGGTTTTGTTTAAAAGAATATGTAAATGTTTAAAGAGTTTAGTCGTTTTCATTGCTTTTGAAGATGGTTAGCTGTTTAAGCCTTTCGTAGTTTTGGTGTTTTAATGGATAAAGAAAAAAAAACAATAGCAGAAAAGGAAGACCCTGAAAAGAAAGCAATAGCAGAAAAGGAAGACCCTGAAAAGAAAGCAATAGCAGAAAAGGAAGACCCTGAAAAGAAAGCAATAGCAGAAAAGGAAGGTTCTGGAAAGAAAAAGCACGCCGATGCAAAAGAGCATAAAGCAAAGGAAAACAAGGAAAAAGCCGAACTTAAAGAAAGCTTGCAAAGGCTTCAGGCAGAATTTGAAAACAGCAGAAAAAGAATGGAAAAAGAAGCACAGGATTTTGCAAAAATTGCAAATGCAGGAATTGTAAAAGAACTTTTGCCATTAATTGACAGTATTGAAGCCGCAGAAAAGCATTTGAAAGAACAGGAAAAGGTTTCAAAAGAGGACGCAATAAAAGGAATGGAAACATTAAAACAGCAACTTGAAACAGGACTTAAACTTTATGGACTTGAAAAAATAGATTGTGTTGGAAAAAAATTTGACCCAATGAGAGATGAATGCGTAATGCAGGGAAAAGACGAAGAAAAAAAAGACGGAATTGTTTTAGAAGAATTTCAAAAAGGATACATACTTAATGGAAAAGTTTTAAGACATTCAAAGGTAAAGGTGAACAAAATATGACATTTGAACCAAACCCTATTGATTTTCCGGAAGAATTTATGCCGGAACAGCCACCAATAGGAAATTAAAAAACGGGGAAAAAAAAATAATTTTTAAAAAAATTCAAAAAAATGATTTTTAAAAACGGAGGAATGATAAAAAATGAGTAAGACTATAGGAATAGACCTTGGGACCAGCAATTCAGCTGCTGCTTTCTTGGAAGCAGGCAAGCCAAGAATTATTGCAAGCGCAGAGGGAGCAAGTGTTTACGGAAAAGCATTTCCCTCATATGTTGCTTTTACAAAAGACGGACAGATATTGGTAGGCGAACCAGCAAAAAGACAAGCCGTAAGCAATTCTGAAAATACTTTTACATCATTCAAAAGAAAAATGGGAACAAGCTTTAAGTACAAATCACTTGGCAAAGAATATACCCCGCAACAGCTTAGTGCATTTATTTTGCAAAAAGTAAAAAAGGATGCCGAAGAATTCCTCGGGGACAAGGTTGAAAAAGCAGTTGTTACAGTTCCGGCATACTTTGATGACAACCAAAGACAGGCAACAAAAGATGCAGGAAAAATTGCAGGACTTGAAATCATAAGAATTGTCAACGAGCCAACAGCAGCATCTCTTGCATACGGCGTTGACAAAAAAGGCAAAGAACAAAAAATCCTCGTATTTGACTTAGGCGGAGGAACACTTGATGTTACAATAATGGAATTTGGTGACGGAATATTTGAAGTGAAGTCAACAAGCGGAGATACACAGCTTGGCGGAACAGACATGGATGAAGTTCTTATAAAATATATTTCAGAAGAGTTCAAAAAAGACCAGGCAATTGATATTACAAAAGATGAAATGGTAATGCAAAGGCTAAAAGAAGCAGCAGAAAAAGCAAAAATTGAACTTTCAACAGTACTTGAAACAGACATTAATTTACCATACATTACTGCTGACAAAAGCGGACCAAAGCACTTGACTATGAAAATTTCAAGAGCAAAACTTGAACAACTTGTAGATCCATTAATCAAAAAATGTGAAAAACCATTACAACAAGCGCTTGCAGATGCAAAACTGCAACCATCAGACATTAGCAGAATAATTATGGTTGGAGGACCGACAAGAATGCCGGTTGTTCAAAAGTTTGTTGAAAAAATAGTTGGAAGCAAAGTTGAAAGAGGCGTTGATCCAATGGAATGTGTTGCAATGGGAGCAGCAGTACAGGCAGGAGTCCTAAGCGGAGACGTTAAAGATGTTTTATTGCTTGACGTAACACCATTAACTCTTGGAATTGAAACACTTGGCGGAATAAGAACACCACTTATTGTAAGAAATACTACAATTCCAACCAAAAAGAGCCAGGTATTTTCAACCGCTGCAGACAACCAGCCGGCAGTTGACATTCATGTATTGCAGGGAGAAAGAGAAATGGCAGCAGGAAACAAGACACTGGGAAGATTCCAACTTGTTGGAATTTTACCAGCCCAAAGAGGCGTTCCACAAATAGAAGTAACTTTTGACATTGACGCAAACGGAATTGTGCACGCAAAAGCAAAAGATTTGGGAACAGGAAAAGAACAAAGCATAAAGATTGTTGCATCACAAAAGCTTAACGAAGACGAAATTGAAAAAATGAAAAAGGATGCAGAAGCTCATGCAGAAGATGACAAAAAAAGGAAAGAAGAAATTGATATAGTAAATCAGGCAGATGCCCTGACATTCAGCACAGAAAAAATGCTGGAAGATATAAAGGAAAAAGTTGACCAGACAAAGCTTGATAGTATAAAGAAAAAGAACGACGAGCTAAAAGAACTGCTTGGAAAAGAACCAAAAGACATCACCACAATAAAGACAAAAACCGATGAAATGAACAAGGAAATGCAGGCAATCGGAACAGAAATTTATCAAAAGGCACAGCAAGAGCAACAAGCACAGCAGGGCGCACAAGGCGCAGGACCTGAACAGGAAGCAGGTGCAGAAGAAAAGAAAGGCGAAGATAAAATAGTTGACGCAGACTACGAAGTCAAAGATGATAAAAAAGAAAAAGACAAAAAGAAAGGCAAGTAAAAGCTTGCCTTTTTTAATCTCTTTTTCCAATAATTTAACTGATTAAAATGCCTACAAAACGTGATTACTATGATATTTTAGGCCTCAAAAAAGGAGCCTCGACAAGTGAAGTAAAAGAAGCTTACAAAAAACTTGCCAAAAAATACCACCCTGATTTAAACAAAGACAATGGAGCAGAAGAAAAATTCAAAGAAACTTTGGAAGCATACCAAACTCTTTCTGATTCAAAGAAAAAAGCAAACTATGACCAGTTTGGTCATGCGGCAGAAGGCTTTCAGGGATTCCAGGGTTTTAGAGGAGGCGGAGGAACACGCGGCTTTGACTTCAATATGGGAGACATTTTTGGAAGCGGAGGAAGCTTCGGAGGCTTTGGCGGAATGGAAGACATTTTCAGAGCCTTTGGCGGAGGCGGAACAGGAAGAGGAGCAGCAGGCCCTACAAGAGGAGCAAACCTCAGAATTGACCTTTCAATAAGCTTTGAAGAAGCCGTTTTTGGAACAGAAAAAACTGTTGAACTTACAAGAATTGAAAACTGCAAAGAATGCAAAGGCAAAGGCGGTTCAGGAGAAGAAACATGCGACCAATGTCATGGCGCAGGAATAATAAGACAGCAAAGAAAAACAATGTTTGGAACATTTGTCACACAAGGAACCTGCCCAAGATGCGGCGGAAAAGGAAAAACTATTAAAAATGTCTGCAAAAAATGCGAAGGCAGAGGAAGAGCAAAAGCAAAAAGGGAAATAAAAATAAAAATTCCTGCAGGAATTGACACAGGAAATCATTTGAATCTAAGAGGCGAAGGAAATGCAGGAATTAACGGCGGTCCAAGTGGTGATCTTTTTGCAGTAATCTTTGTTGAAACAGACAAAGTATTCAAAAGAGACGGCGAAGACATTTATGCAGAAATGCCGATTTCTTTTTCAGAAGCAGCACTTGGAACAAACCTTGATGTACCAACACTTGAAGAAAAAACAACAATAAAAATTCCAAACGGAACACAAACAGGAACAATCTTCAGACTAAAAGGCAAGGGAATTAAAAAATTGGGCGAAACAAGACATGGAGACGAATATGTAAAAATAATTGTCCAAACCCCTTCAAAAACGAACAAAAAACAAAAAGAACTATTTGAACAGCTTGCAAAAGAAGACGACGTAAAAAAACAAAGAAAAGGATTCTTTGAAAAAATTAAGAAAAAGTTTAGGTGAAGCAATTAAAATGAAAAAAAAATGATGCAATTAAGAAAGAAATTGAAAGTATCATGCCTAATTCGCCCTTGGATTTTGAATTAAAACATTCAAAACTCACTTTGAAGTGGTGTCTTTATCTGAAACCTGACGCAGACAATGCATTGCAGATTGCCGCTCTTGCTCACGATATTGACAGAGCAGTTACTGGAATAACAGAAACTTATGACTTAAAAGATTACAGCAAAATAAATGAATTCAAAGCAGAACATGCAAAAAGGTCTGCAAAAATTATTTCGGATTTAATGAAAAAGTTTGAATTTGATGAGAAAACAATTGAAAAAGTAAACAGGCTTGTTCTAAATCACGAAGTGGGAGGAGATAAAGAAACAAATATTTTAATGGATGCTGATAGCATTGCTTATTTTGATTATAACATAAATGGATACTTTAAGAAAAATGGAAAAGAAAAAACAAAAAACAAAGTAAAATTTATGTACAGAAGGTTAAGTGAAAAAGCAAAAAAACTCGTTAATGAAATAGAGTTCGAACAAGAAATAAAAGATTTATTTCAAGAAGCTATTGCAGAATTAAAATAAAAAAAATACAGATTAAAGTTTATTCTTTCCACTTTTTTTAAACAAATAAAGTGAGTAGATCATTGCCCCGAATCCTGCAATCAAAGCACCGCCGACCAAAACCCAAATGGTTGCACTTGGAAAAGGAACGCTTACAAGTGCTGCAAATCCTGCAAGAATAAAAAGTTTGCCACCTACTTGATGAGTCTTTTTCCAAACTTTGTCATCAGCCAAAGTCCAAGGTGTTCTAATACCGACAAAAAAGTTTCGCTTAAAAGAAGGAAGCAAAATACCAATGCTTATGAAAAGCATTGCCATAGGCAAAACCAAAATCTGTGAAAAATTAAAGTCATAACCAAAATTTGGCAAAAGAGTCATAATGTAAAAAAGAAAGAAAAACAATTGAATTACAAATGCAAGAATCCAGTATTCCTTTTCAAAACCCTTAAAGTTTTTCTTAAAAACCACAATCAGCGGAATAATTACAAACAGAAGCAGAATGCCGGCCATCATAATTGGAAAAATAAATGCTCCTTCCCAACTTGCACCCCAACCATCAGCTTGCCCTGCAGCATTCCAATGGGTTGGAACACTCTCGGGTAGAATAGAATAAACAGAAAAAGCAAGAATTACTGCCAAAATTACGACTGCAAAACAGCCTGCCTTAAATATCTCCATTCCAAAATATATATAGTTTGCCTACTTTTTATTCTTTTCCTATTTAAGAATATTAAAAGAAAGAGGCGTATTTGAATGGCTTTGGATTTGCAGAAAATGGAAGAAAAATGGCAAAAACAATGGGAAAAAGACAAAATATACAAGTTTGACCCAAAAAGCAAAAAGTCGGTTTACAGCATTGATACCCCGCCTCCAACTGTTTCAGGCACAATGCATATGGGACATGCCTTTGCATACTCACAACAAGACTTTATTGCACGCTATAAAAAAATGCAGGGATTTGAAGTTTTTCACCCAATAGGATTTGACAACAACGGCTTAGCAACAGCTTTAATGGTTGAAAAGAAAAAAGGAATTAAAAGTAAGAATTTTTCAAGAGAAGAGTTTATCAAAATTGTTTTAGAAGGAACAGCAGAAGAAGAAGAAAAAATGAAAGCTGGCTTCAAAAGCATTGGCATCAGCTTTGACTGGAGCCTTTTATACAGAACTATTGATGATTTGGCAAGAAAAACATCACAATACAGCTTTTTGGATTTATACAAACAGAAAAGATTGTACAGAAAAGATGCGCCAACAATGTGGTGCCCAAACTGCGGAACAGCAATTGCACAGGCAGAATTGGAAGATAAAGAAAAAGACTCAAGTTTTGTTTACATTCAGTTTGAAACAACCGACGGAGAAAAAATATCAATTGCTACAACAAGACCTGAACTAATGCCTGCATGTGTTGCAATTCACGTACATCCAGATGACAAAAGATATAAAAAATTTGTTGACAAAGAAGTCAAAATTCCTTTTACTGGCGGAAGAACAGTAAAAGTTTACACAAACAAGGAGGTGGACCCTGAATTTGGAACAGGAGCAGTATACCATTGTACTTTTGGAGATTTGGATGACGTTAAATGGATTCTTGAAACAAATGTTCCAATTATTGAAATTATAAACAAAGACGGAACTTTTAATGAAAAAGCAGGAATACTAAAAGGACTTAGAACAGAAACGGCAAGAAAGAAAATAATAGAAGAACTTGAAAAAGCAGGACATATAGTGAAACAGGAGCCAATAAAACACGTTGTAAATGTTCACGAAAGATGCAAAACTCCGATTGAAATAATTGGAGCAAAACAATGGTTTGTAAAATATCTTGACCTGCGAGACGAATACATTGCCAAAGCAAATACCCTGCAATGGATTCCGCCTTATATGAAAAAAAGACTTGACAATTGGATTAATGGTTTGAAATGGGACTGGAATATTTCAAGACAAAGACATTACGGTGTTCCCTTCCCAGTATGGTATTGTAAAAAATGTGAAAAGGAAATTATTGCAGACGAAAAAGATTTGCCAATTGACCCTTTAAAAAGCAAGCCAAAAAGAAAATGCACATGCGGAAGCACTGAATTTGTCGGAGAAAAAGACACCTTTGATACTTGGTTTACTTCTTCTTTAACACCACAGATTAATTGCAGATGGGTTAAGGACAAAAAATTCTTTGAAAAAATGTTTCCAATGGACTTGAGACCACAGGGACACGATATAATTGCATTATGGGCATTTAACACAATTGTAAAAGCATTATTCCACCAGCAAAAATTGCCATGGGAAACAATTACAATAAACGGCTGGGCACTGGATTCAAAAGGCAAAAAAATGTCAAAAAGTCTTGGCAATGTAATAAAACCAGAGGAAATGATTCAAAAATATTCAGCCGATGTATTAAGATATTGGGCAGGCCTTCCTGTTTTGGGAGAGGATATTCCATTCCAGGAAAAAGAAATGGTTTCAGGAAGAAAATTCCTTACAAAAATGCTAAACGCAAATAGATTTGTTTCAATGGTAACAAAAGAAAAGACAGAGAAGATAAATAAAAAAACCTTGCTTCCGGAAGACAAAGCAATCTTAAGCAAACTAAACAGAGTAATCAAAGAATCCACCAAAGCCTTTGAAAGATTTGAATTTAGCAAATGCCTTAACCCAGTAAGAAACTTTTTCTGGCTTGAATTTGCAGACTTTTACATTGAAGAAGTAAAATCAAGAATTTATAATGATAAAGGAGCTTCAGGAAAAGCTGCAGCAGCAGTATTACAGGAAGTTGCCTGGAAAACCTTGCTTTTATTAACGCCATTTGTACCACACACAGCGGAAGAAATTGCACAGGAACATTTTAAGGAAAGACTTTCAGGAAAAAGTATTTGTTTAGAGCAATGGCCAAAAGCAGATGAAAGTTTGATTGACAAAGAAACAGAAAAGATAGGTGAGGCAATAAATTCTGTTGTTGCCGAAATGAGAAAACAAAAAAGCGATGCAAGAAAGCCATTGAATACGCCTGTAAAAAAAGCAGTTGTCACAATTGAAGATGCAGAAAAGCTTGAGCAGAACTCTGAAGTAATTAAGCGAACAATGGCTGTTGAAGCACTTGAAATAAAAAAAGGAAAAGAATTTTCAGTAAAACTTGAATTCTAGAGGTAAATATTCATGAAACTAATAGCACAAGGAGCAGAAGCAAAATTATTCAAAACAAAATTTAATAGCAAAAACGCTTTGCTAAAACAGCGTGTGCCAAAAGCATACAGATGCAATGAACTTGACGAAATGCTTCGAAGTACCAGAACAACTGCTGAAGCAAACATGTTTAGGAAAGCAAGAGCTCTTGGAGTAAACACTCCCACAATATTTGAAGTTGACAAAAAGAAAAAAGAAATTGTAATGGAATTCATTGAAGGACCGCGTCTAAAAGATGCTTTGAAAAAGGAAAACCTTGCCCTATGCAAACAGGTGGGGCAAATGGTTGCATTAATGCATTCAGGAAACCTTATCCACGGAGATCTTACAACAAGCAACATAATGGTAAATGACAAAGACCTTTTCTTCATTGACTTTGGTTTGGGAAAAACCAGTGCAAAAATAGAAGATAAAGCAGTTGACCTCCTAGTCTTTCGCAAAACCTTTGAAGCAACACACATTAACCTAATGCCAAAAGGATGGGACCAAATCCTCGAAGGATACCTTTCAAAAAGCGGAAAGAAAGAAGTTTTGAAGCAGATGGAAAAAGTGGAAGGAAGGGTAAGATACCACTAAAAATCGAGTTTTTTTATTCCAAGCCGTTTCATGGAAACCCTAATTATTTTGTCAACCTTTGCTGAAGCAATTTGTTTTTCAACCAAACCTTCAAAACTTTTTGGATTCCATAGTCGCTAAATATATAACATTTAAAAAGAAAGAAACACTATAGTATCACAAATAAGTATAGTAATTGGTGAAATAAATGAAAAAAACGATTAGTATTATTTTGGCAGTGATGGTTTTACTATTTGTTGGAAGCAGTTGTGTTTTTGCAAACAGTCCAGATATGCCCAATGAACAAAGAGGAATTGATGCTGACGTAAACCAGCCAGACCAGAGAACTGACCAAGGGCAGCAAATATCGCAGGGAACACAAAACACCGGCGATATACAAGTAATAATGATTCAACAAATGGGACAAATAAGGGCCGGCAATTCAGAAGAATTGGGCCAGATGATACAACAAATGCGACAGGAAATGAACCAAGAGCTTCAAGGACTTGGAACAGGTCTGCAAAATATTTATCAAAACCAAAATAAAGTGAGATTAGCAGTTCACTCCCTGCTTGCTATGGAAGACCTTGTTGGAGAAAAAGGCCCTCAAATCAGAGAAATTGCCAGAGATTTTAATAACTCGGTTCAGGCAACAATTAGGGCAGAAAAAAAAGTACAGGAGAGAAACTGGCTCATGCGAGTTTTGTTCGGTGGCGATGAAGCAGCCGCAGAAGAACTTGAGCAAGAGGTAAACACAAACCAGGAAAGAATACAAACCTTGAAACAGTTGAGGGAAGAATGCGATTGTGAAGAGCAGATAAGAACAATGCTGCAAGAGCAAATACAAAACATTGAACAAGAGCAAAACAGGTTGCAGCAACTGGCACAGACAGAAAAGCAAAGCAAAGGATTACTGGGCTGGATTTGGAAATAAAGAATTCATTCTTGCCATAATTAAAGCAGGTATCCTCCAAACTAATTCTTAGACAATTAAGGCAAACAATGTTTTCAAGAATAGGAAGCTTAAAACCATTAATTTTAAGGCCTTGACATTATATGATGCGTACGGCAATAATGAGATTAACACCTACCCCCTTACAACAAGTTCCGATAAAAATAGGGCATATTTAATGGGCATTGAATGTGTACTATTTATATACTTTATTGCATATTTATTGAGTATGGTGATTTTATGAATGCAGACCTTGGAGTGCCTTATGAGGCAATCATGAAAAAGGCAATTGAAAAAGGCTATGCTGGAAACCAGACAGAAGTTATCAGACAGGCTTTGCTTAGCTATGAGAGAATGATTGAAGAAGAGGAAAAAGAACTTGTTGCCAAGGCGGTTAAAATAGAAATGGACGAAGTAAAAGCAGGCAACATCAAAACAAAGTCTTTTGGCAAAGTCAAGAAAGAGTTTAAGTGGTAAAATGGAAGTACGAATTCTTGAAACCGCTGAAAAAGAACTTGAGAAAATAGCCAATCCCTTAAACAAACAGTTCGGAAAACATATTGAAAAAATTGCTTCGAAAGAAATCGATAGACACATGAAACGCGGTTTGCCTTACTTCACTGAAAATGTTACAAAACAAGCAAGAATTATTTACTACCTCGAGGATGAAACCATTTTCATCCTGCACTGCTTCAAAAACCATAAAGAATACGAAAGATGGTACAAGTCATTCAAGTAAAAGTTCTTATTAGTTACCAATACTACATTAATTAGGCGATGATGAGGTCATTAATTCTTTAATCTTTATTTTCTAAAATTACTTCCCCTTTATCTCCATTTACAGTAATGGTTTGGCTAAGCTTTGCATAAACAGAGAAAAAAGAAAATAAAAAAGAAAAAGAGTTTTACTTTACTTCAATTTGCTTTGGCTTGTATTCAGGCAGTTCTTTTTTTGGGATTGAAATTTTTAGGACGCCGTTTTCATAGTTTGCATCTGCTTTTTCCTCATCCGCATTTTCTGGCAAGGAAAAGCTTCTGTAGAATCCTTTGAAAGAGCGCTCGATTCTGTGAACACCTTTTTTCTTTTCCTCTTTTTCATGCTTTTTCTCTGCTTTTATTTCAAGCAGCCCTTTCTTGATATTAAGCTTAATGTCTTTTTTGTCAATTCCGGGCAAATCTATTTCTGCTTTGAATTCTTTGTCAGTTTCCCAAAAATCGGTTAATGGCGTGCTGAGATCTTCTACTTTCTCTGGAAGCATTGAAGCTGTTGTTGGAATAAGTCTTCCCTTGTCTGCAAAATGCTCGCCTCTAAAAAAATCTTCAAACAAGGAATCCATTCTTTCCTGCATTCTCTTCATCTCATCCCAAATGCTTCTCACCATACAATCACCTCCAAGTTATCTTTTGCTATTTTTTAGAGCAATACCAGTGGTTTTTACAGTTATATCCATCAAAAATTGTAAAGGTGGGTTTTGAGGGAGAAAAAAAGGCAATCGCCTTTCTCCCAAAAACATGGCGATTGCCTGAAAAACACATTTCAAACACCTCCCTTGTTTTTCATTTATATTCTTATATCGCCTCCTTCTTCAGCAACACGAAAAAATAGTGCTTTTTTTCTTTAAAAGCTTTTTTTCAAAAAAAATTCAAAAAATAATACTAAAAGAAACTTTTAACAATATTTTTATTTTTTTCGGAACAAAAATATTGCATGGAAAAGCTGACAAAACGAGAATCACAGGTTCTTACAGAACTTCTTAAGAACGCAAAAACAACAGACCAAGAAATAGCGAGAAGAATAGGCATTTCAAGGCCAGGAGTAGCAAAAATACGGGGAAGGCTCGAAACCAGAGGAATAATAAAAGGTTACCGTGCACTGCCGAACTACGAAAAGCTCGACCTCAAAATACACGCCATAATACTCTACAGATGGAAAGACTACTCAAAAAAACAAGAACTGGAAGAAGTGATAGAATACATAAAAAAACAGCCACAGATTATACTATTCGTGAAAGGAGAAGGAATGGGCAGCAAAACAGACGCAATAATTTCCATCCACGAACAACTGGAAGATTACGAAAAATTCATACGCAACCTCAAAAACGTGTGGAAAGACAACGTGGAAGACATTGAAGTATTCCTCTCATCAGTATCAGGAATAAACAAAGAATACTTACTAAACAGTCCCGCACTGGAAAAAATATCGCAAATAGTAAAACAATAATGGCAAAATAGTCTGCAGCAACCTAATTCCTTCGCCGGAAGAAAACAAAAAATGGCTATGAAACCGTTAATTTTAAGGCATTAACACCACAGGATATGTAAAGATATGAAACAAAAAACAAAAGCCATAATAACGGTCGCAGTACTGCTTCTGGTTTTGCTTGCCTGGGCGCCATGGCT
>JAFCCG010000014.1 GCA_017610335.1 Chloroflexota bacterium
CTCCTTCCAATTGGGCCTTTTCCCTTTCCTGTTCCAAGGCCTCTTCCTTTTCCTTTACTTCTAATTTTGTCTCCGGGACAAGCCATTGCCTGCCACCTCCTTTTTTACATCCACCTTCTTCCCCTTCTTCCTCTTCCCATAAAGGGATGAAGGGATTGGGGGAAAGGTGTTAATTCCATGTTTTTTGCTATGTCTTCCAAAGTGTTCTCCAAACTATTAATCAAATCAGCAATTTTTTTTGTTGCCGTGCTGTAAAATACAAAGCTGCCTTCTTTTCTTGCTTTTATCAAACCTGTTGCCTTAAGAGCAGACAGGTGGTGTGAAACCAGCGGCTGTGAAAGGGTTAATTCAATCGCAAGCTGGTTTACCGACTTTTCCTTGTCTCCAAGCGCTTTCAATATCAGTAGTCTGTTTGGGTCTGACAGGGTGCTGAATACTCTCGCGAAAGCAATCGCGGTTTGTGAGTCCTTTGGGTTAATCATTTGCAACTAATAGTAATATGAAGCAAAAGGCATATAAACGTTTGTTTATGTGTTTATTTGATTTATACTCTTGACCGGCCTTTTTTTTCCTTCAAAAGCTTTTGTTGCCTATGTTTTTGATTATATCAGTGAAGGTTTTCTTTATTTTTGGGTTAAGGTGGTTTAGCTTGATGCAGCCTTTGTCAGCCATTTCCCTTAGTTTAATGTCTATGGGAATTTCACCCAAAAAAGGCATTTTTTCCTCTTTTGCCAGCTGTTTTATTCTGCCTTTTCCAAATAAGTCAATTTCTTCTTTGCAGTGCGGGCAAATGCAATAGCTCATGTTCTCCACAAAACCACAAATATGGACATTGAAGGTTTTCATCATGTTTACTGCTTTTCTTACATCATATACTGACGCTGTTTGCGGCGTTCCCACAATTATTGCTCCATTCAAATCAACCAATTGGGTTAGGGTAATTATTTCGTCACCTGTTCCAGGTGGGTTGTCAACAATGAGAAAATCGAGGCTACCCCAGTCAGTCTGCTCCACTGCCTGCTTTATAAGGTTTGACTTTAGCGGCCCTCTCCAAATAAGCGCTTGGTCTTCTTTAAGCATAAAACTAGTGGAAACGACTTTCAAGTTTGGTCCAACCTTAACAGGCAGCAGCCTTTTGTCGCTGTCAACGCTCATGTTTTTTCCCTCAATCCCAAGCATTAGAGGTATATTTGGGCCATGCACATCAATATCAAGCAAGCCTACCTTTTTTCCTTCTTCTGCCAAACTCAAAGCAAGCAAAGTGGAAAAAGTGCTTTTTCCTGTGCCTCCCTTTCCACTAACTACAGCAATTCTTTTTCCAACATTTTTTAATTCAATTTTGTTCATAGCAACCTGCCCCCTAAAAAATGGCTAAAGTTTTGCCATTGCTGCTTCTGCTGCAAGAACAAACGGGTGGTTTGTCGGTGCAGGCGTAAGCAAAGGATGTGTTCCGATCTGCAAAGTGATTATTTCTGAAACCGTGGCATTGTTTTGTATTGCAAAGCCTGCAAGGTTTATTAATTCTCCAACATCCTTGCCGCCCATTGCCTGGCATCCAAGCAATACACCACTGTCCCTTGAAAAAATCATTTTAATCCTTAAGTTGCTTGAGCCAGGCAGACAACCTGGATGCATATCTTTTGCTTCTGCTTCTCCTGCAACATATTCAAAGCACTGTCTTTTTGCCTCTGTTTCTGTAAGACCTGCTGCTGCCAAGCCAAGGCCTGCAACAAATGTTGAAAAAATTGCAATGGTTCCCTTGTTTTGTCTTATTACTCTAAATTTAAAAATGTTATTGCCTGCAATTCTTGCCTCTGACGCAGCGGTTGAAGCAAGCATTATGTTTGAAACTTGTCTTGTGAAAAAGCTTTTCTTTTCAGCGCAGTCTCCAATCGCAAAAATGTCTTTTTCGCTTGTCCGCATATATTCATCAACAACAATTCCTTTTTCTGTTCCAAGTTCTATTCCTGCTTTTTCCGCAAGCGAAGTATTTGGTTTTGCTCCAACGCAGACAATTACCAACTCCGATTTCAGTGTTTTTGACTGCTTGCCTGAAAGTTTAATGCCTTCAACCCTTTGGCTTCCGGTTATCTCTTTCGCTATAGTGCCTGTGTAAACTTTTATTCCAGACTTCTTCAAACGCTGTTCAACTGCTTTGCAGAACTCTTTGTCAAAAGCCTGCTGCAATAGACTAGATGCTGCCTCAATAATGCTTACATTTTTTTTAATTTTGCGCAACTCGTCGGCAATTTCAACACCAATAAAACCACCGCCGACTATGGCAATGTCTTCAACTTTATTGGCAGCGTTTTTCAGGTTTTTAATATTTTGCATGTTTTTCTCAACAAAAAATACATTATTTAATTCAATTCCCTTAATCTGAGGCTTAATTGCAACAGAGCCAGTTGCAAGAACAAGCTTATCATATTCAATCTCTTTTTTTCCTGAAGTCAAAACCCTTTTGCCTTTCACATCAATCCTTTCAACACATTCAAAAACAAGTTCAATGCCTTTTTTTTCCAAAGGCTTGTTTGGCATGCAATCATTTTCAACGCTTTGCAGGGTTTCAAAAACATAGGGAATCCCGCAAGGAATAAGGCAATTTTCGTCTTCTTTTACCTGCACAACCTTTTTTTTGGAATAATTTTTCTTAACAGTCAAAGCGGCAACTGCTCCTGCAGGGCCTCCTCCGACAATTAATACATCCGATTTCATTCACAATCCTCCTTAATAAAATATTGCCCTTAAATAATTGCAATATAAACTGTAATAAATAACAATACAATTCCATTTAAACATTTTTATATAATTTTTTTATGAAAAAGAACCAAAAAAAAAATTTGAATGGCAGGTTTGAAGAAAAATGTCAGAAAACAAAGTAATTGCAGGACTGCAACAGGCAGTGTCAAATTGTAAGCGCTGTGACCTGTGGAAAACAAGAAACAATTCGGTTTTGGGCGAAGGCAATCCAAATGCCAAAATACTGTTTGTAGGTGAAGCACCAGGCTTTAACGAAGACAGGCAAGGTAAGCCATTTGTTGGAAAAGCAGGGGCAATATTCAACCAGCTTTTGGATTCTGTTGGCTTGAAAAGGCAGAACATCTACATCACAAACGTTTTAAAATGCAGGCCTCCCAAAAACAGGAACCCGTTTCCAAACGAAATCAAAGCATGCTCGCTTTACATCAACAGCCAAATTGAAACAATAAAACCGGAAAAAATCTGCTGCCTTGGAAATTTTTCAACATCATTCATTATGAAAAAATTCGGCCTGCAGGACAAGCTTGCAGGAATAAGCAAAATACATGGAACTACTTTCAATGTGTCAACCCTTACAGGCACAATAAAAATAATTCCCTTATACCATCCTGCAGTGGCAACCTATGACCCTGGAATGCTTGAACCGCTCAAAAAAGACTTTTCCATTTTAACAGAAACTTAAATTGCAGGAAACCTAACCTAAATTGCAGGGAACATAAAACGCAGTTATTCCAACAGGCTTTTATCAATTTTTCCATTTGGAAGCATGTTGTCGGGGCACAGCCCTCCTTCTTCCACAATCTTGTACCTTTTGCACTTGTTCCAATAGCCTTTGCAATATTCTTCAACCCATTTACTGCCAAGCTTTCCTTCTTCCCAGAACCTTTTTATTGGGCAAATCCAAAACCACTTACACTCCATACTAAACTGCCTTACCTCATCCAAATTCAAATTCTTTTCCAGCAGCGCATTCAACAAAAGCCTCTGGAAAAAGTTTTTGAATTTCTGCCTTGTGCTCAGTGCAATGTGTTGCAGCAATAATCTCAATTCCTTTCAGCGTATCAAACTTGTTAAAGCCGTGGAATCCGCCAATAACAGCGTAAATTTTGCCAAATAGATTTGCCTTTTCCAAAATTTTTTCCAGGCCGGGATGCGAGCAGCCCACCAAAACCACCAATCCTTTCTTTGTCTTCAGTACCAAAGCCTGCTCGTCAATGCTGTTGTTTAGTTTTCCTGTAGAAAAAATTCCTTTGCTCACTTCGGCTGATTCGCTTACTTCAATCAATTCTGCATTCTTTCCAATCCTTTGCTTTGTTTTTCCACTAAACGAGTCCAAAGCAAAAACCTTAAGATTTCGATTTTGCGAAATCCACTCAAGCCCGCCTGTGTGGTCCCGATGGTCATGAGACAAAACAAGCTTGCTAATCTGCTCAGGCTTTACACCAAACTTTTCTGCATTGAATGCCAGCATACTGGCGCTTGCTCCTGTATCAAACAGAACATTTTCTTTTGCTTCAACAAAACAGCTGAATCCCCACTCTGCCTTAAAACCAGGCATTGCTTGGTTGTCAACCAAAATTTTTAGCTTCATTCTATTCCAAACCTATTTTTCCTGTAATACCTTGAGTAAACCGCTCCAAGAGGGTTGTGTGCAAGAGCCCTGCCTTTTACAACAAGGGTTGTAACAGGTGTCTAGCGCACTTCATTCTGCCAACTTCCTATTCGCCGTGCCCATCCTCTTTTGGAATGCCGTACCCTTTTCCTGCACCAGGGCTGCAGCTTCCTTCTCCTCCTTCAAGCTTTCCTTTGGCAAGAGCTTGCAATGCATCATCAACCCTTCCTGAAACACCAACCACAAGCTTTATTCCAAACTCTTCAAAAAACTGCTGTGCCCTAAAGCCTGCACCGCCTGCAATCACAGCCGAAACCTTTTTCTCCTTGAAAAACCGCGGCAAAGACCCTGTTGCATGCCCGGGATTTTCAATAACCTCTTTTTTTACAACCTTGCCGTTTTCAATTTCCGCAATTGTGAACTGCGGGCACCTTCCAAAATGTTCTGCCACATTTTCATTATCTGTTGAAATCGCAACCTTCATAATAAAACCTCCTTTTTTACATTGGTCGGCCTCTTCCTTGGCCTGCTCCCATTCCTCTTCCTGTGCCTGAACCTTGGCCCATACCGCCCCCAGCTCCTCTTCCTGTCCCTTGACCCATTCCTTGGCCTCTTCCTGCGCCCATTCCTTTGCCTTGTCCCATTCCAAAATGGCCTGGCGCAGTTGAGCTCTTTACTTCTTCAAGCTTTCCTTCAGCAAATTGCTGTAACGCCTGCTCCACGCTCAAATCTGCTACTCTATAAACTTTTATTTCTGATTGCTGCAAAACCATAAATGCATTTGGCCCTACATTGCCGCTAATAACTGCTTGTACATTCTGTGATGCAACTGCCTGTGCTGCTGCAATGCCTGCTCCCATTCCTGAGCTAATTCCAGGGTTTTGTACAAACTTTGTTTCTTTCACTTCTTTTCCGTCAATTTCTGCTATAACATAGCCAGGGCACCTTCCAAACACAAGGTTTACCGGCTGTTTCAAATCCTCTGATACTGCGCTAACTGCTACCTTCATTTAGTTTCCTCCTTTTTTTCTTCTTTTGCTTTTTTTTCTTCCACTTCTTCTTTTCTTATTTTTATTCCGTATCCCTTATATCCACTGTAAAATAATGCAGCTGAAACTGCAATCATTAATGCCGCAATTGTTTCTTGCAAAAACATTATTGCTATAACCAATAGCATTGCAGGAACAATATATCTTCTGTAAGTGCATTGGGCAAGTGTTCCTGTATATGCAAATATCAGTGAAAAAACAAGAACAATAAATCCAATCAAATTAATTGTTTCATTTTCAATCATTTGAATTTCCCCAAAAAGAAACCAAAGGCATTCAAATTAATTTTTTTACTTTTAATCACTTGAATTCCTCCAGCAATTCATTAAATGTTTTTTTCTCGGTTTTTCTCATTTCAACAAACGATTCCTGCAAAGCATAAAAAGCCCCGCCTTTGCGCATTTCTTCCCTTGAAAAAAGCACGTCAACCTTGTTCTTTGCAAGCAATTGTGCAGCAAGAATTCCTTTCCTTTCCTCGCTTTTCCAGTAAGGGTTTTCAATTATCTTGTTTTCAACAAGCTCGCTTTTTCCTGCCCTGTTTTCCGCTTTAAAAATTCCAAAAAATTTTGCAGTTCCAAATTCCCTTACAATAGGGCTTTTTTCGCTTCTTTTTTCCAAGGCAGCAGCGTAAACAAGAACAGGTTTTTTCTTGTAGTGAATATCAACCATTATCTTGTCAATTCTTGGCACTGCCTTCATTATATTTGTTTCGCATTGCTTGTGTATCTGGTCAACTCTTTTCAAATCCTTTAAGCCTGTTTCAAGCTTTAAATCAACAAAGATATAACGGCCGCTGTTTCTTGCAAGAATCTCCTTGATCTTAATACCACTTTGTGCAGAGGCAATTTTTTCAATTTTTTTCATTGTTTTGTAATCAAGGCTTATATCAAGCAAAACTTTTGTTGAATCAATGAAAATTTCCAAGCCTGCTTTGAATACAAGAACCGCAATAACAAGTCCTATCAGCGGGTCAAATATTGGAAAGCCTGCAAGGCTTAAGCCAATGGCTGCAACAACGCCGACGCTTCCATATGCGTCAAGCATGCTATGTTTTGCCTCTGAAATCATGCTTGGGCTGTGCTCTGTCTTGCCGACCTTTTCCTTATACTTTGCCAAAGCGTAAACGATTGCAAGGGCAACGATTGCAACAAGTATTGCTTCAAAGTTTGTTACCTGGGTTGGTGCAGAAAGTTTTGCAATTGATTCCAATGCAATTTCAATGCCTGACCAAAAAATTATAAGAGCAATGAAAAGGCTTACTAGGTTTTCAATCTTGTATAATCCATAAGGAAATTTTTCGCTTTTAACATCTGCAAACCTTACTCCAAAGAAAACAGCGATGCTTCCAATTATGTCGGTGAAAGAGTGTATGGCGTCTGCTATCAGTGCCACTGAACCAAAAGCGGTTCCGGCAGCAAATTTGATTACTGAAACAAATGCGTTTCCCAAAGCTGAAATAACAGCCGCTTTTTCAAGTTTATTCATTGCAAATTCTCTTTATTTTTGAATAAAAATCACATTTCTCTTGTCATAATACTTCCGCATTTTGGGCATTTTTGCTGAGTGCAAGGCATACCTCTTTGGTGCACTGCTGTTGCTCCACATTTTGGGCAAATGCAGTTGCCTCCTAGGCCCATGCCAAAGCCGCCCATTCTTCCTCTTCCAGGCATTTTATGTTACCTCCTTTTCAAGGGCATAATGCCCTCCTTCAATTCTAATGGCCTTGCCGTTAATTAATGCATCGGAAACCTTTTTGCCGGCGCTGTTAAACACACGCCAAAAGGTTGTCCTGCTTACCTTCATTTTCTTTGCGGCCTCTTCCTGCTCAAGTTTTTCTAAAAACTTAAGTTTCAATGCCTCAATTTCCTCCAATCCCAAAATAACCTCTTCAAGTTCTGCCAAAGGAATCGCCCTTGGCTTAAAGTAAGTAACCTCTGGATTGCATGCGATAAATCTTGCTTTTTTCGGCCTAGCCATAATGAACATATGCTCATAATATTATTTAAAGCTTTGCTTTGATTGGAAAAATGCTTTTTATGCCCCGGAAAACAGTTTTATCGCAATCATAAAAGCTATTCCTATAATGAAAAAGGCAAATGCTGTCATTGCCTTTTTCATGTTTTCCTGCTTGTGCAATTCAGGAATTAAATCGCTTGCGCCAATGTAAATGAAACCACCAGCGGCAAAAGGCAGCAGATAAACTGCAAGGCCGCTTGAGCCAAGGAAAAAGAATCCAATCATTCCTCCGGCAACGCTTGTTAGCTGTGCTGTAAAATTGTATAATAATGCCTTTTTTCTGCCAAATCCGCCGTAAACCAAAACACCAAAGTCTCCAAGTTCTTGAGGGAGTTCATGGCTCATTACTGCAATTGTTGTTACAATGCCAACGCCAATGTCTACCAGAAAGCTTGCTGCAATAATTAGTCCGTCAATAAAATTATGAATTGCATCCCCAAAAAGAATCATATAAGAAAAGGCATGCACGTCACATTTGCCTTTGTGGCAGTGATGCCAGTGTAAAAACCTTTCAATCAAAAAGAACAGAATAAAGCCAACAAAAACGATGTAAAATGTTTCCATTGTTGGCATTTCCTCCAATGATTCTGCAATAAGGTGAAAGAATGCGCCGCCAAGCAAGGCTCCTGCGCTAAAGCCCACAAGTGCGTGAAGAATTCTATTAAGTGTTTTTTTGCTCCATCCAAGTGTTACTGCGCCTGCAAGAGCCAAAAGGCTGTTTGCAATTGTTGCAAGAAGAATCCATGCAAGGGTTTCCATACTCTTCAATTAAGCGCAAACTCTCTTTTATTTCTTTCCTATTTTGCAGGGGCGGGGGATAGGTGGTTTAATTCCCGTCTCCCGGATTTGCGCGAATTTGGTTTGTAGCTGATAGTAAGTAGTTTGTGGTTCTGCATTTTTTTTATCTTCTATACATATCGTCATGGTGACCGAATTTATCAAACATGATAAAGTTTTTTTCTTTGAATACTTTGAAGAAGAGTACAAAGCTTTTTGCGATGTGAACTCTTTTGTATTCCTTTAAGCCATGTCGCATATTCTTGTAGTGGTCAATTGTTATCTTATCTGAATTAGCTATTTGCTTGATTTTCTTATTCAGTATTTCCACAGTCTTTTTGTCTTTTTTTGCTAGAACTCTGATTGTAGCCTTTAGTTCATCTGAAAGGTCAAATGAAAAAGGCATTTACTCGCCTCTACAAAGCTTGTCCAATTCTTTTACACTCATCTTTCTGAAGCCGTATTTCTTAATATGCCTGTTGCAGGATTCAATAACCTCTCTGATGACTTCTTCCTTAACCTCTGGCTCAACAAATTCCTCGCCGTACATTTCAGCAAACTTGTCCAGTGCATCCCCTTTGTCTCTCAAGCCATACTTTTCTTTCACTACACCAAGAACTCTGCTGGTGTAATCCTTTACTTTAAAATTCACAGCAACCTCTTTACCCATATAATTTCACCTAATATAGACTTAGTTAGAATTATTTATAAATCTTTCCGTCCGGCGTTCCTTTTTCTTGATAGAAAAAGTCCTGCCTCCCGGATTTGCATCGGGCTGCTGATTCAAGCCTTTGTTGTGTAAATCATTTGAGTTGGATAAGCAAAGTCTATTTTGGCCTTCTCAAAGGCTTCCTTGATTGACATGTTTATGTCATGCCTTGCCGCAAACCATTTTTCGTTGCTTGCATAGTATATTACAAGAAGGTTTAGTGAACTGTCCTTGAATTCTGAAAATTGCACAGTCGGGTAATTTTCGCAGTCATCGTGGTCGTTGATAATTTCTGTAACAAGTTCTATTGCCTTGTTTATTTTCTTTGCTGGTGTTTCGTATGTAAGCCCAAGGTTGAACATGATTTTTCTTGACGGGGCAGAACTGATATTTACAACCGCACTTTTTGAAATCTTGCTGTTTGGAACACTTACTTCTCTTTTGTCATAGTTTCTTATGATTGTGTGCCTTAAGCTTACTTTTTCTACCTGCCCAACAATGCCGTCGAAGTCAACCCAGTCCCCTACCATAAACGGCTTGCTTATGAGAATGCTTAGCCCTCCAAACATGTCGGCAATCGTTTCCTTGGCTGCAAATGCAAATGCAAGGCCTCCTATTCCAAGCCCTGCAAGTATTGCCGTTATATCGTACCCAAATCTGCTGACTATTATCAAGAGCGCAAAAATTATCACAAGCCATTTCATTGTCTTGCTTGCAATCGGAATAAGCTGGTCATCAAGCCTGGTGTCTGTTGCCTCTGCCAATGGCATAAAGTAAAGTTTTATTACTGCATCAATAAGGTTTATCACAATCCACGCGGCTCCAATCGTAATCAAAATGCCTGAAATTACATCAACTGTTGGAAGCGCATCTGCAGAAATTGTCAAGACATTCAAGCCAAGGCCTATTCCTATTATTATGAGAAAAAAAATCAGCGGCTTTTCAATAGTGTGCAAAAACAGGTCGTCAATTTTTGACTTGCTTTTCTTTGTAATTTGCCTGGCCCTTGCCTTAATCATATAGTAAATTACTTTTCCAATGATAACAGACAGCACAATGCATGCAAAGAAAAGAATCACTTGGTAAAGGGAATTTCCCCAGTAATTCGGTGCAAAAAGCCATTCAATCATTTTAATTAAGGAAGCCCAAAATCCTTTTTAATACTTGTTTTTTCTCTCACAGAAACTATTAAAAATTTGGAATGCCTTTATTCTGTTATGAATGTTCTTGTTTTTGCACCACATCCTGATGATGCAGCAATAAGCTGCGGAGGCACAATTGCAAAACTTGCCAAAAAAAATTCAGTTATTGTAGTTTACATGACAGGCGGTGGCGGCGGAAGCATTTCTATTGCTGAAAAAAAGCTTGTAAAATTAAGAAAAACAGAGGCAAAAAATGCTGCAAAAATTCTTGGTGTAAAAAAAACAATTTTTTTGGGAGAGCCAGACGGCTTTTTGGAATTCAACAAAAAAACAAGACAAAAGGTCATTACAATAATAAGAAAAGAAAAACCAGGCTTGATTTTTGCACCTTATACAAACGACAAGCACACTGACCATAAAGCAACAGCAAAACTTGTTTTGGATTCTGTCTGGAAAGCATCAGGTCCATGGCACATGGGTGCAGGCAAAAAGCCATGGAGAACAGAAAGTGTTTTAATGTACGAAACATGGACCCCGATTCAGGAACCTGAACACTTTGAAGACATTTCAAAAGTAATTTCAAAAAAGGTAAAAGCAATTAATTGTTTTAAATCACAAGTCAAAGACATTAACTATGCAGAAGCTGTAAAAGGTCTGAACAGGTTTCGCGGAGTGATGTCTGGCTTGGGGACATACTGTGAATGTTTTGAAGTAAAAGAAGGCTAGTTATTTTTTTTCTTTGGCATTATTGCAAGATGTTCAAAGCCCTTTTTTGGATTTTTTGACAAAATCATTCTTGCATCAACTGCATAAAATTTTCCTTTTGAAACAATTATTGGATTAATATCAACCTCTTCAACTTCAGGGAAGTCTACAACAAACTGTGAAAATCTGGTAAGTATTTCGGTAATTTCTGAAACATCTGCTTTCAGTCTAATTCTTGGACTGCAAAGAAGTTTGTTTACTTTTGTTGCCTTTATCATTCTGCGAGCAAGATTTTGATTAAGCGGCGGAAGTCCAATACTTTTGTCCTTAAAAATTTCTGTTGCAATTCCCCCTGTTCCAAAAATTATTACAGCACCAAAAACACTGTCGTTCTTTTTTCCGATAATCAGCTCAATGTTTCCTGCTTCAATCATCTTCTGGACACTAACACCCTTAATTTTTGCGCCCCTGACTTTTTTTGCACTTGTAATTATTTTTCTAAATTGTAATTCAACATCTTTTTTGGATACAATGTTTAATGCCACGCCTCCAACATCTGTCTTATGAGTTATTTCATCGGAAACAACTTTCATTGCAACAGGAAAACCGATTTGTTCAGCTTTTTTAACTGCCTGTTTTGAGTTTTTTGCAAGAAATGTGTTGTTTACCGGAATGCCGTATTCGTGAAGTATTTCTTTACTGTCTATTTCGTTAACAACAATCTGTTCCTTTTTCAAATAGCTTTCTATAATTCCATTGATTTTTTTCTTATCTGGTTTAATTTTTAATTCGGCTTCAACAGGTGATTCATACAGATTTTTGATATTTTTTCTATAGGCGTCCATATAACTGAAGACTCTTATTGCTTCTTCAGACGTTTTATAGCATGGAACATCCATTTTTCTTAAAATCTCACGGCCTTTTTCAACAAAGCTTTCACCAAGCCAGCATGCCAAAATAGTTTTGTTTGTTTCTTTGGATTTTTCCACAATTGCTTTTGCAACCTCTGCAGGCTTTGAGATTGCCTGCGGACTGAGAATAACTATAATACCATCAACGTTTTTTTCTTTCAAAACTATTTCAATTGCCTTTTTGTACCTTTCAGGGTTGGCGTCACCAAGCAAATCAATCGGGTTGCCTCTGCTCCAATGCATCGGCATAACTTTTTCAAGTTTTTTCATTGCATTTTTTGAAAGTGATGCAAGCTTACATTTTCTTTTAATTATGGCATCTGTTGCCATTACTCCTGGCCCACCAGCATTTGTGATTATTGCAAGTCTGTTTCCTTTTGGCAATGGCTGTTTTGCAAGTGCCTGGCTGCATCCTACAAGATCCTGTATATTTTCAACCCTGACAATTCCTGCTCTTTCAAATGCTGCATCAAAGACCTCATCATTTCCTGCCATGCTTCCAGTGTGTGAAATTGCCGCCTTTGCGCTTTTATCAAACTTTCCTGATTTTACCACCATGATTGGTCTTCTTTTTGAAAACTTTGTTGCTGCCTTCATAAATGCTTTAGCATCTTTGATGGTTTCCATATACATTACAATGCTTTCAACCTTTTTGTCATCCTGAATAAATTCTATCAAATCTGAAAAGTCAATGTTTAGCATTGCACCAATTGAAATGAAATATTTAAATCCAACCTTTTGCTTTAATGCCCAGTCAAGAATTCCTGAACAAAGTGCACCACTTTGACTTATCAATGCCACCTTTCCAGGCAAAGAATTTCTAATTGCAAAACTTGCATTGATTTTTTTATCAGTTCTGATATAACCAAGACAATTCGGGCCAAGCAATCTTATTCCTGTTCCTTTGAGAATTTTTTTAATTTCATTTTCAAGTATTTTTCCTTCTTTGCCAATTTCTCCAAATCCTGAACTAACAACAATAATTGACTTTGTTTTTGCATTAATACATTGCTTTATAATTATTGGAACTATTTTTGCATGGGTTGCAATAATCGCAAGGTCAACCTCTTCAGGGATGGTCAAAACGCTTTTGTAACAGCGAATTCCAAACACATTTTTCCTGTTTGGATTTACAGGGTAAACAGTTCCCTTGTATCCGCTTCCAACCAGGTTTTTCATTAGTGAAAGACCAACGCTTCCAGATTCATTGCTTGCTCCGATAATAGCAATTGATGCTGGGTCAAACAGCTTTTGCAGTCCTTTCACAAAAACATCTCGTTTCAAACTTCTTTAGTTAATTAAAAGGCAACTGAACTATAAAAATGTGGCTGAAAAGGCTTTTGCAGAATAGGTTCAAAAAGCAAATATTTAAATAGAAATTTTGCTTTATTGTTTGCATGAAGAAACTTTTTACAATAGCTGTTTTGTTGATTGCTGCGGCAGTTCTTTCAGGCTGTGTTGCTCCAGTAGAAGGAGAAACAGGCGTGATTTTAAAGGACTGTGGTTCAGACCAGAGCTGTTTTGAAACCGCGACACAAACATGTGAACCCGCAAAAATAGTTGTGTCTACTGAGGACGAATCAAGCATTATAGGAATATACTCTGAAATCAGGGGACTTGAAGGTGATAATTGTATTTTATATCTCAGAGTAACACAATTTGAGATGAAAACATCTGATGTACCTTTAGATCCTTCAGAACAAGAATTGTTTGACCAACTGCAAGAAGGTTTTAAAATGCTTGAAGGAAAAGACATGGTTTGCGATATTCCAAAAGATATAATTGCAGAATCAGATTTGCTTTCAATGGCAAATCCTGAAGAATCGTGTACAGGTTCGCTCATTACCGCTATAGGACAAATGCAGTAATTGGCTTTTCCAAAAAGGACAAAAGGACAATTGGTAAGTTCTTTTTATGAGGTGATTAAATGCATGATATTGGAATAATTCAAGGCATTTTGGACGCGGTTATTACAGAAGCCAAAGGCAAAAAGCCAAAAGAGATAAGGCTTGATGTGGGAATCGGCACATTAAAGAATGTACATGCCGACAATGTCAAATTTTGGCTTAAAGAAATGCTCAAAAAAGAATTTGGACAGAATCTGAAGACAAAAATTAAAGTGAAAGAAATATTTCCTGAAATAAAATGCAAATGCGGCTTTTCTGGCAAGGTTTCAGATTTCAATGTAACGCATGAAATGGCGCATATTGGAACTTTTGAAATGCATTGCCCGAAATGCAAAAGCCATAGTTTTGAAATTGAAAAAGGAAACGAAGTTTTGATTCTTGCGCTGGAATTCAAATAAAATTTTTGGTTGGAAGATAGCTTATGAAAAAAATATTAATGGGCATTGGTTCGGAACTCCAGGGCGATGACGGCATTGGCACAAGGATTGCATTAGATTTTCAGGCCTGCAAAAAAGAGGGCTGGCTTTCGCTTCCATGTGAAACAGTTCCTGAAAACTTTGCAGGCGTGGTTGAAAGGGAAAAGCCAAAGCTTCTCATAATAGTTGATACGGCAGGCATGGGCGTTGCCGCAGGCAAATTCAGGCTTTTGCAAAAAGAAAGGCTTAATTCCGCAGTTGTCGGAACACATGGAATGCCTTTAAGGCATCTTGTTGAAAGGCTTGAAAAAAGTGCTGAAAAAATTATTTTTATTGGAGTGCAGCCTGGCAAAATAAGGCTTGGTGAATTCCTTTCGCCGGAAGTTGAACTTGCAAAGAAAAAACTGCTTGAAATAATTTCAAACGAAGATTGGAATAAAATTCGAAATCTCTGCTAATTATTTTTTATTGTAATCTGAAAGCAAAAATTCTTTTGTTGAAACCAAAGCATTTACAGGGCAGACGTCAACACACTGTGCGCAAAAAGTGCATCTTGACAAATGGTACTTTACCTTGCGCTCTTTTTCCAAATACTCAAAAGCATTTGCAGGGCATACCTTTATGCAGAGTTTGCAGCCAATGCATTTCTCTTTATCATAAGCAATCTTCCCCCTAAAGCCTTCAGGAATTGGAACAGGCTCATTTAATTTTGCCTTTCCTTCCTCGACCTTTTTCAAAAACCCAACAGTTGACTTTGGCGCATGCTTTGCAGGAAACATGTTGGTAAAAGGTTTTTTGAACAACTGTTTAAATAATTCTTTTGCCATCTCAAACATTTTACACAACTCCCATTAAGTCAATTGCAATAAGTAAAAGTCCAAACAATGCCATAAAGCTTGCATAGCCCCAGTAAACTTTTACAACTTGTGTTATTCTAAACCTTGCAATAGCAACCCTTATGAAAGTCGAGCCAATAAATACAATAATGAAAATCTTTACCAAGAAAAACAATGCATCTGCTAAAATTGCTCCTATTCCAGTAAGAAACAATGTGTTTGAAATATTTCCTGGAAAGAATAAAGCAACAATAAATGCAGCAAAGGCAATTGTTTTTACCGAAGCTGAAATATAAAAAAGACCAAGGTTTCTTCCACTATACTCTGTTAAAACACCGCCTCCAATTTCTGTTTCTGCTTCAGGTGAATCAAACGGAATTGCACCAACTTCTCCTGGCATTACAAATAACATTACCAGAAACAAAAGAATTAATCCTAAAATTCCAAGCGGACCAACAAGAGCCCAAATTGAAATTGCGCCAAGTGAAAAGGCAGGACTGCAGGCAGTTGTGCTCGAAACAAGCCATGCAATTGCAATAATTGAAATTGCCAGTGGGAATTCATAACTTAGCATTGTAACCATTTCCCTTTGAGCTCCAATTGTTGCATATCTTGAGCTTGAAGCAAAGCCTCCCAAAACCATTGCAAGCGAAGGAATTGCAAAAAGATAAATTACAAGAATTGCATCACCGTAACCGTCAAGCAATGGCTTAAAACCAAACAATGGGATATAAAACAAAACAGCAATTGATGCTGTTAGGGCAACAACCGGCATCATCCCGAAAATCCATTTAACCGCATTTTTTGGAACAATGTTTTCTTTCATGAAAAGCTTTTTTACATCAATAAAAGGCTGGCTTAAAGGTGGGCCAATTCTTGCCTGCATTCTTGCAGCCAAAATCCTGTCAATTCCCTTAAACAAGAGCGCAATAAAAATTCCGACAATTGCAATAATCGGAATTAATACTATTGCTTGTAATGCATCAATCATCTTCCAAGTCTCCTTTTCAAGGCATTTGTTTTTTCAACTGAAAGACGGCGCATTGCTTCATTGTCCAAAATTTTTTCACTATTTCCATCAGCCACAACAGCTCTGTTTGTACAGGACATACATGGATCGGTTGAAGCTGCAATTATTGGCACATCTGCAACCTGTTCTCCCATTAGCATTGGACCCCACGGTAAAAGGTTGTTGTATGTTGGTGCTCTAACCTTCCAGCTGTACGGAGCCTCTTTTCCAACCATTTTAACATAATGAATCACTTCGCCCCTTGGCGCCTCAAGCCTTCCGATGCCATCCCCTTCAATATTTCTTAATTCTGCCAAAAGCTTTGGAATTTTTTCCTCATGCAATATTTTGCCTTTCGGCATCTGCTTAAGGCATTCCTCTATTATTTCAATGGATTGCTTTACTTCCAAAAGCCTTACAACAATCCTATCAAACACATCTCCCTTAACCTCTCCCAAAAAGTCTTTCGGGGTTATTGCCTTTACATCCAAATCAGAGTAAGCGGCATAGGGCTCATCCTGCCTTACATCCTTTTTTATTCCCGAAGCCCTTGCTGTCGGGCCGACAGCGCAAAGCGCAAGCCCGTCGTGCCTGCTCAAAATTCCTGTGCCAACGGTTCTTGACTTTATCACCGGGTCTTTCAGGAAAATGCTTTCAAGTTTTCCAAAGCCTTTTTTATAATACTCCAGGGCTTCTTTTACCATTGGAACCTGCTTTTCATTAATGTCCCGCCTTACTCCTCCAATCATCATTATTCCCTTTGTTATCCTGTTTCCAGTAAGCGCTTCCATGACATCCAAAACCTTTTCCCTAATCTTCCAAGTATAATGCATTACGCTGTCAAAGCCAAGCTCGTGTGCCGCTACGCCAGCCCACAAAATATGTGAGTGTATTCTTTCAAGCTCTGCATGAATTGTCCTAAGGTAATGAGCCCTTGCAGGAACCTCAATGTTTGCAATGTTTTCAACAGCAATACAAAAGCAGGTTGAATGGCAAATATTGCAGATTCCGCAAATTCTTTCCGCAAGGTAAAGAATCTGCACAGGATTTCTCCTCGTGCCTATCCATTCAATTCCCCTGTGCACCTGGCTTAGCTCAAAATCGACCTTTACAACCTTTTCCCCTTCAATCTGCAAATCAAACCTTATAGGTTCCTTGAGTGCCGGGTGAATCGGGCCGATTGAAAGGCTGTAGCTGTTGCTTTTCCTTTTTTTCTTAACAGGCTCATCAGGCTTTCGTTCCCTATCCTTTTTCTCAATCACTTTGTCAGGATTCATTTTTTATCAGCCTCATTAAGATTTCTCACAAGCTTTTGAAGACCCTTGCTGTCTCTTCTCCAAGGATAAACGCCTTTTGGAATTTCTTTTGGTAAAAACAATCTTCTTGAATCAGGAATTCCTTTTATTTTCACACCAAGCATTTCCTGTAATTCTCTTTCTGAAATAAGCGCGCCCGGAATCAAATCAGTAATGCTTTCCAAAACCAAATCATTCTTTGGCAAAACAACTTTCAAACTGAAAATAAATTCATCCAGTTTTCCTCCAAAGCCAATAGCAAAATGATAAATGAGTTCAATTGTTTCGCCCATATCATAACCTGATGCAACACTAAAATGCGGCATTGGATAGAGTTCGCAAAGAAATTCAACAGCTTTCTTAAACTGACTTTTGTCAATCTCTGCCCAAACCCTTTTTAAAATCACGGTTTTTTTTGCCTTGTGCTTTCTTGTTTCAATTCTTGCACTGAATTTTTCGCCAAACTTTTTTTCAAAAGCATTGACAACCTGTTCAGGTTTCAATTTTACAGTAGTCATTTTTTTTCACCTTGTTTTTCAATCTTTGTCCATGCCTTTACAACACCCTCAATTATTGCTTCTGGTCTTGGAGGGCATCCGGTAACATAAACATCAACAGGAATAACTTGATCCACCGGTCCTGCAAGATTGTAAGATTCATAAAAAACTCCGCCCGTGCTTCCGCAATTTCCAATAACCATCACAACCTTTGGATCAGGTGTCTGCTCAAAAACTCTCTTAAGCTTTTTTTCCATATCTCTTGTCACAGGTCCTGTTACAAGTAATACATCAGCATGTCTTGGCGTGCCAACAAGTTTCATTCCAAACCTTTCAATATCATACCTTGGAGTCAACGAAGCAACGATTTCAATATCGCAGCCATTGCAGCTTCCTGAATTTACATGAAACACCCACAAAGACCTATTCAAATCCTTCAAGCTCATAAAATTCCCCCCAAAGCCATCGCAGCAAGCATTACAACTGCAAGCAACACAAGCCAAAAAACATAATCATTTACAATTCCTGAATGCATTTTTTTCATAAACTCATAATAACCCTCTAGTGATTTGAAAAATCCCCAGTAAAGATTTTCACTTTCAATTCCTTCATCAGGGTGCCTGTTGCCTGAAAAGAACGACATTGCCTGTTCTCCTGAATTCTTGTGCTTATTACTTCCTTTTGATCTAATAATATAAACTATTACAATTGTAATTGCACATCCTGCGACAAGCATTAAAGGACTCCAAGAACCAGGGCCTGTGCTAAAAATTATTTCACTCACAAAATCCCCCCAATATATGCCTGGCTGTTAACCAATGCATTTGCTGCCGGCAGGAACACAAATTCAATTGCCTGTTTTGGAAAAAGCCCAAGGAACAAAATAAAGAATGCAATAATTCCCATAACTAAAAGCATACTTTTTGGCAATGGCTCAATCTTTCCCTTATAAGGCGGACCAAGGAAAATTGCAACAAACACTTTTACAAAGATTGCCAAAAGCATAATGCTCCCCAAAATTCCAACAATTGAAAACACAGGGCTTGCCATGTAAACAGATTCATAAATTATAATCTTGCTTGCAAAACCATTAAGCGGAGGCATTCCTGAAATTGCAAGCAAACCAATGAGGAAAAGAACTGCAAGAACAGGGCTTTTGTGAGCAAGACCGTTTACTTCTCCAACTTTTTTCTTTTTTGTGACAAAAGCAACAGCGGCAATTACAAGGAAAAGCAATCCAATGTTAAGAGCATCATTAACTAATTGGAACATTCCTCCAACCACTGCTTTGAATGAAAAAATATCCCTGGTTGTTATTGCTGCCAAACCTGTTCCAAGTGCAAGTAATACAAATCCTGTTTCAGCAACAGCTGCATAACCAACAAGTCTTTTCAAACTGTTTTGCTTCAAAGCCATTGTTACTCCGATAAAAATTGAAATCGTCCCAAAAATTGCAATAACCCATCCAATCATTGCACTAAGAGGAGTGTTTGCAAGCATTAGGAAAAGAATTCTAAACAATACATAAATTCCAACGAGGCCTGAAGCCACAAGTACTGCCGAAACAATTCCGCTTGCTTTTTGATAAACATCTGGCTTCCACATATGCACCGGAAAAGAACCGCATTTTAACAAAAGAGCAGAGGCAATTAGTGCAACTGCTGCAAAGTCAATAAACGATGCTTCAACCGCAACAAGGGCTGCAATTGCTCCAATGTTAAGCAAGCCATATTTTCCATAAAACATTCCAACACCAAAAAGCAAAAGCAATGCTCCAATTGATGAAAGTACAAGGTATTTGAAAGTAGCTTCAAAACTCTCTTCTTCTCTGAAAAATGCAATAAGTCCTGCTGAAGAAATTGAAACCACTTCGAGAAAAACAAACATTGTGAAAAAGTCTCCTGTAAAGCTAAGACCAACTAGTCCCGCCGACAAAAGTAAAAGTAATGAATAAAATTTTTCGCCTGCATTTTTTTCTTTCAAAAAACTAAACGAAAAAAGAGCTGCAAGCAAACAAGCAGACATTGCAACAAGCGCAACAAGAGTAGAAGCCGCATCAGCTGCAAGAACAATTCTTATCGGAAATCCACCAGGGCTTATAATGCTTGGAAACCGTGCTCCAACAGCATAAAAATGACTAATGCCTGATACAGCATCCATAGTCAACCATATAACAAATATTTCTGCCGCCAAAAGTCCTGCGACAACCCATGCTTTCATTGCTCTCTTTCCAATCTTTCCAATGAAAAACACTGCAAAGGCTGCAAAAAGCGGAATGCCAATTGCAAGAGCAGGAGCATTCTCAAGAATCATTCCTTAAGCCTCCTTTTAAGAGTGTCGAGTGAGCCATAATGCCTATAAATCATTATTACCAAAGAAAGCATCAAAGCTGTCACCGCAAGGTTTATTACAATTGAAGTAAGAGTCAAAGCCTGTGGTGTTGCAAGAGCCATATTAAGTGATTCAGTTCCTGTAAAAATCGGCGCAATGCTTTCGCTTCTATAACCAAGGCTTACAAGGAAAAGATTTACTGCAGAACCAATAATGTTTATACCAACAACAATCTTTATCAGATTTCTTTTGAACATTACTGCATAAAGACCGATTACTATAAGTGCAATTACTGCGAGGAAAATAAGGTCAATCATTTTTTTCCCTCCTTGCTGCTTTCGTCACTGGAAAACATTATCGGTATAATAATTGAAAGTGCTGCAAAGACTTCTAATCCTACAGCAATATTCATTAAAGGAATTGTTCCTCCGGTCCACAAAAACCCCTGATTTGGTCCAAAAGGAATTGACATCCCAAACAAGGAATTTGAATTTGCAAGGAAATTATTGAAAAAGCTTGTTCCAAGACCAAGGAAGGCAAGCAAGCCAAACAATGCAAGACCAATACTTTCACCCCAAGATAAAATTCCTTTATTGATTTTTTTAGCCCATCCTGTTCCAAAAGCAATAAGGAACAATGCAACAAGGCTTGCCATTATTGCTCCTCCTGGGAATCCTCCTCCAGGAGTCAAATGCCCATGCAAAATTATGTATAAACCAAAGATGATTATTGGAATTGCAAGTACGCATGCAACATTTTTTACAATTGGAGACATTTCCTTACTCATTTTTTGTCGCCCCCAGAACAATCAAGACGCCAATTGCCGCAGCAAAAAGCACACTTGCCTCTCCCAATGTGTCAAGTCCCCTATAATCAAACACTATTGCGGCAACAATATTGTTGCTTCCTGTTTCAACCTGCCCATTTTCAATAAAATAATCATCCATTTCTGTTTCATCAGGATTTCCTTCTTCATGCAAGAACATACCTGCCATTAGGAGAAATGCGCAAAGCAACAAAAGAACACTTACTTTAATTCTTTTTTCCATTCTCCCACCTTTCTGTTTTTTTGATTGTTATTACAAAAATTGCAGTTGAAAGTCCTACCCCAACAGCTGCCTCTGCAATCGCAACATCAGGCGCTTGAAACAAATAAAACTGGGATGTCAAAAGCAGGCTCATTGCCGCAAGAAAAATTACTGCTTTTAGCAAATCCTCACTTTTCACTGCCAAAAAGCCTGCTGCAACAATTCCCAAAAGCAAAGCAGCCTGTAAAAATTCAAAAATCATTTTCTTGCCACCTTATCTTTTGTCTTAAGCATATCAACAACTGCGCCCTTTGGCATAATTCCTGACCTGTAAGCAGCTCTTGCAATTGCATGGGCTCCTGTAGGATTTGTTACCAAAAGCAAGACCATTATAATAATTGTATGAATTGAAAGAACAGCATATTCAGGATTTCCTGAAAAAGCAAACCATGCACCGTAAACAATCACTGCCAGATAAATAAAAATTGAGCCAAAAGTCGTGCACTTTGCTGTTCCATGTAATCTTGTGTAAACATCTGGAAATCTGTACAATGAAAGCACGCCTAATATCTGGAAAATTATTCCAATTGCAAGTAATATATAAATTATTAACATAATCATGCTTTTGCCTCCAGATAATTTGAAATAAACAAAGTTGACACAAATGAAAGCAATGCATAAACAATTGCTACATCAATGTAAATAATTGCATTAAAGGCAGCGCCTAAAATAACAAGAAAAGCAATTACTAACGTGTTAATTGTATCAAGTGCAACAACCCTATCTGGAATAGTTGGACCTAACAAAATTCTTGCAAAACAAACAAGCATTAGTACAACCAGGACAATTGCAATAATCATAAATTCTAATTCAAACAAAACCATTCAAAACCACCAGCTGTTTATTCAACAATCCTCTTAATCCATTTTGGAAAACTTGAACAAATATCCTCCACTCTTGGTTCCTTAATTTTAACAAAAATCCAGTGCACGTAAATATTTCCTTTGTCATCAACATCAACAGCCAATGTTCTAGGTGTAAGAGTAATGCTATTTGCAACCATCATTGTTCCAAAATCTGTTTTCATTCCAGGCGAAATTTTTACAATCCCTGGTCTTATTTTTCCTGTTATAACACGACATGCAACATCAAAGTTTGCTTTTGTTATTTCAAAAAAAAGCGGACCAATTGCATAAATTAAAAAAAATGCCCATCTTTTTGGATTCAAAATCCTTAAATCAGGCTTTGCACCAACAGACAACCAGAGCTTTTTTACAAGAATTGCAGTCAAAATGGAAAAAATAATTCCAAAGCAAATTTCTTCAATTGACCAAACCAATACCTTACCGGAACCGGCTGTTAAGACCAGATAGAACAAAAACGAAAAAATAAAAGCAATTGCAAGTACGGTCATTTTTTTTCCTCAAATTTTTATTTTTGTTTTATTTGCTGTAAATGTTTTTTCTGAAACAATTACAATTGCCCAAAATGCAGCCGCACCCAAAGTCATAACTGCACCTAATGCGAGATCGAATTCAATGTTTTCCCCTATTAAGAAAAGTTCTCCATTAAGCCAATGATCTATTACAAGCATAACAGTACCGCTTGCAAAAATCATGTTCAAAAGCCAAAGATTCCTGTCCTTGTTGTGTCTGATTTTTCTTGCAATAAAAAGAATCACTGCAGCCGCAAGCGGAATAGAATAACAACTCATTTATTATTTCCTCCTTTTCTTTGCTTTAATGAACGGGGAACAAAAAGTAATAAAAATGCAAGCAATCGAAGCTTTTATCACCCTCCAGAAAGGTATAAAAAGACTCATGAACTTGATTATGTAATACAATAGCGTATCTAATTCTTTAATGAATTAACATATTATTTGTATAATTGCAAATTACAAAATTAAAATTTGTATAGGACTAAAAAGGTGAAAATATAATGGTAAATTTTGAACAAATGCCCTTAAGCAAAGAGCTCAAAAGGGCATTAAAGGGGCTTGATTACAAGACCCCTACAGAAGTGCAGGAAAAAACAATTCCTCTCATACTAAAAGGAAATAATGTCATCTCAAAAAGTTTTACAGGTTCAGGCAAAACAGCTGCTTTTGGAATAGCACTTGCAGAAAGAATGCTTCAAGGCAGAGCAAAATCTGTTCTTATACTTTGTCCAACCAGGGAACTTGCAACTCAGGTTGGAAAAGAGATTGCATCAATAATAAAGTTCACTGGTTTTAAACTTGTAACCGTATATGGTGGTCACAAAATAAGTACAGAACTTCGTGAAATAGGCCGTGGCGTTGACATTCTTTGTGCCACTCCTGGAAGACTTTTAGATCACTTTAAACGCAGAGCAATTGACCCAAGAATCTTTGACACAGTTGTTTTAGATGAAGCTGACAGAATGCTTGACATGGGATTTATTTCAGATATAAAAGAAATACTTGCATTTGTAAGACCTGAGTACACTCATCTCTTTTCAGCAACACTTGACGGAAGTGTTGCTCAGTTAATCCAAAAATACATTCCTGATTACAAAGAAGTGCTGATAGAGGATGAAATTATTGGAAAAAATATAATTGAAAAAACAATAACTGTTTCAAGAAACAGCAAACTAAGAGAATTGATTGGAATAATCAAAAATGCAGGTGAAGGAAGAGTTCTGGTATTTGTTTCAACAAAAAGATATGCTGACAAGCTCAATTATGAATTAAAAGACCATCTTTAAAAAATTTCAAGCTTGGAAGAAAAAACATTTTGATTGCAACCGATGTTGCAGCACGAGGTTTGCAAATAGACAATATTGAATTTGTCGTAAATTTTGACAGGCCAAATGATGCAGACACTTACAAGCACAGAGTTGGAAGAACCGGAAGAATGGGCGCAGTAGGTCATGCAATAACTTTTATGCCTGACGATGCGGAAAGTCGTGAACTATGGTTTGATTCAATGAAATCAAGAAGGCCGCCGATGGGCAGAGGTGGTAGAGGCAGTTTTGGAAGCAGAGGCGGTTCAAGTAGCAGAAGTAGCTATAGTAGCGGAAGCAGAGGCGGTTCAGGCGGTAGAGGCAGTTTTGGAAGCAGAGGCGGTTCAAGTAGCAGAAGTAGCTATAGCAGCAGAAGCAGAGGTCCTAGTAGGGGTTCTGGTGGCGGAAGCAGAGGTCCTAGTAGGGGTCCTGGTGGAGGAAGCAGAAGTCCTGGTAGCAGGAGCTCAAGTAGAAGTTCTAAAAGCAGAGAGCACCAAGAACCAGAACACCGTGGCTTTCATGGAAGCAGTGCAAGGAAACGCAAGCCAAGAAAAAACAGTGACGTAAGCGATTTTGTTTACAGAAGCTAATTTACATTAATTGAAATTAGTTTGTATTAATTGAGTTGATGTTATGACAAAAGTCATTGCTTTGGTTTCAGGCGGCATTGATAGTGCTGCAGCAATTTCTCTTGCATTAGAGCAAGGAATGGAAGTTATTGCATTACATTATAGTACACAACCCTTTGCAGATGAAAAAGCCGAACAAAAAACAATTGCTTTGATTAAGTATTTGCACAAGAAATTTGACAAAGAAATAAAATTAATTGTTGTTCCTTTTGGAAAAGTCCTTGCAGCAATTGCAAAAAATTGTGACCGAAAATTTAACTGTATTTTATGCAGGCGAATGATGTTAAGAATTGGTGAAAGAATTGCCAAAGAAGAAAATGCATCAGCTCTTTTAAGCGGTGAAAGTCTGGGACAGGTTGCATCACAAACCTTAACCAATCTAAATGCCGAAGCAGGCTGCACTTCAATTGCTGTATTAAGACCGTTACTTGGAATGGACAAACTTGAAATTGAAAAAATCGCAGAACAGTTTGAAACATTTAAGATAAGCACACAGGCAAGTTCTTGTTGTTCAATTCCTGACAAGCCTTCAACCGCAGCAAAGCGTGCTTTTATCAAAGAAGAAGAAAAAAAGTTTGATGTAAAAGAACTTGTTGAAACAGCTTTTGCAGAGCGTGAAGAGAAAACTGCAGAACGTGAGAAGTGGGATTATAATGCAGCCAGATGATTTTTCTCAAAAGAAATGCAACAGTGGCAAAAACATTCAATTCATGCCAAAGAAAAACATAAGGCTTGCTCTTGAGAAAATTGTTCCGTTGCTTGAAAAAGAAAAAGCCCTGATTGAAATTGAAACTCATTCGCTTCTAATCTTCAGGCTTGAAGGTTTTCAAATAGACCTTAATGCAAGCGGAAAAACAATTGTAAAAATTGAAAATCCAGAACTTGCAAAAAAAGCCTTTTTAAGAATTTTTCCGGCAATTTCAAAAAGCACTAAACAATAGTACTAAATATAAAAACTTTGCATTTATCTTTTTGCAGAACAAAAGTGGTTTTTTAACTTGAAGGAAACTTTGAAGAATTTGGCAAAAGCGTTTATTGGCGAAAGCCAGGCAAGAAACAGGTATGCTTTTTATTCAAAGATTGCCCAAAAAGAGGGTTTTGAGCAGATTGCAGAGATTTTTCTCATAACAGCAGAAAACGAAAAAGTGCATGCAAAAAGGATTTTTGAACACATTCAGGAACTGAAGAAGGAAAGCGGTGAAGAGCTTGACGAAATAGCCGTTGAGTCCTCAGCTCCAGCAACCTATGGCACCACGGCAGAAAACCTCAAAGCCGCAATTGCGGGAGAAAACCACGAGCACTCGCAAATGTACCCTGAGTTTGCAGCAACCGCTGAAAAAGAGGGTTTGACAAAAATTGCCAAAAGGCTTAAGTCAATTGCAAAAGCTGAAGAGCACCATGAGGAAAGATATGCCAAGCTTTTGAAACAGCTTGAATCAGGAACAGTTTTCAAAAAAGACAAAAAGGTTTGGTGGATTTGCAGAGAATGCGGTTATGCCCACTTTGGCAAAGAGCCTCCGGAAAAATGCCCAAGCTGTGACCACCCTAAAAGTTTTTATCAGATAAAATGTGAAGAATACTAAAAAAAGGTGAAAAAATGGTTGTAGAAAAAACAGGACAAGTGTACAAATGCAGTATTTGCGGAAACACTGTTGACGTGCTTCACGTTGGCGGTGGCGAACTGGTTTGTTGCGGCCAGCCAATGAATCTGCTTGAAGAAAAGATAGACGATGAAGGAAAGGAAAAACATGTTCCGATAATAGAGAAAACTGGGAACGGCGTGAAGGTAAAGGTCGGCTCAGTTCCTCATCCAATGGAAGAAAAGCATTTCATTGAATGGATTGAAATAATTGCCGACGGAAGCTCTTGCAAAAAATTCCTAAAGCCGGGACAGGCGCCAGAAGCCGAATTTGAGACATCTGCATCAGGCATTACTGCAAGAATTTATTGTAATGTACACCGTCTGTGGAAATCAAAATAAGATTTGCAAAATCAAAGTCAGGGCATTACTTTAGGACTTTTCCTGTTTTCATATACCACATAAACAGGTCAAGTTCTGCTCCTGGCATTTTAAGCTCTTTTGCAAGCTTCAAAAACTTTTCCTCTATTTCAAGATACTTTTTCCTGCCAAGGGTCTTTGGCCTTTCTCCAATTAAGCCTTCTTCCAACATAAGGTTCAGGATATGCCTGTCCAAAATTGCAAAATTCTTAAAGCCAGCATTTCTTAAAAAATGAGAAGCTTCCTTATAGCCAAGACCTTTGACATTTTCTACAAGCCATTTCCTTGCAGCCTGCTCTCCTTCTTTCCCTGCAATTTCCTTCACAATTCCCTTAACATTTAAGTGTTTTCTTGCCCTCACAATAAACTTTGCCTTGTTGTTGTGAAACCTGTGGCCTTCTTCTCTGATGCATTTCATTACCTCAATTTCGCCTGCTTCACAAAATCCTTTAGCGCCAAGCGTTTCCTGAATTTTAATGGCTGTTTCCGCCCTGCTGTTTGCTGTAAGAATGCAAAAGCACAGTTCTGAAAACCATTGCTTTCCACTTTTTCTTTTGAATGACTCAAATTCAAGAAGCTGTTCCTTAACCTTTTTAGCAACCGGCTTTTTTTGCAACTGCCTTACTTTTTGAACAATATTTTTCATGCATTTAATCCTTTTTTTATTCTTGCCTCACCGTCTCCCTCTTCAACAAGTCGTTTGTAGGCGTATGCTATAAGTGATTCTTTTTCCGCTTCAAGAATATTTATCTTTTCTCGAAATGTTTGTCTTGCTACTTCTACCCATTTTATTTCAGCGTGCTTTCTCATCTTGCTGTGCAATTCATCAGGAATAGCCATAGTCATGTTAACCATTAAATCACCTTAAATAAGTAAAATTCTATTTAAAGCTTTTTATGTCTGACTTTTCAGGTGTTTGATTAAGTCCTGAATATCCTTAGCAATGTAGTCAAAAAAACTTTCCAGCCAATCGGAATATTTTCTTGTTTCTTCTACTTCTACAGCGTAAATTTTTTTGCCTAGTGCCTTTGCATAGCCTGCTTCCAAATATGCCCCTCTTGTATCAGACAAAATCAGGATAAGAAATTCGCAATTTTTTATTACCCCCAATTGTTGCTCCAATGTTTCTTTACCATTTCTCTTCTGGTTTTCTTGTGGGAGAAAAATGTCAAAGCCCGCGTCTCTTAGGTTTTTTGCAATGTTGAGATTTCTTTCTGTCTTTGATTCGGAAATAGAGTAACTATTTGAATTGCCTGTAAAGGCCATCGGACTTGCCAAATATACTGCCATAATTAAACTGACTCACAAACAGTATAAAAGATTAATAGGCGCTCGGCGTGATTGTGTAATCCAGCCTCCCGGATCTGCGGGTTGGTGGGTAGTTTTTAGTGTGTGGTTTGTGATTCATTTTAATTGCCTCTTTTTGTGGCAATAACTAAGTAACGCTTCGTTCTTTGATTTACCATTCCAAAGAAGGGGTGCTTTTTTGATAGCATATCTAAGATGTTTTTTTCTGCCAAGGCAGTGCTGCTGCGGGAAATAATTCTTGGGTCATCTGTTTCAAAAAATCTAACTTTAAAATCAGCTTTTTGCAATTCGTCAACAAGGTTTACTGTAGCAAATCTTTTGCCTCCTTGCCTAGCGTGACCTTTTCTATTTGGTGTAAAATCTGTTAGAATGATAATGTTGCCATTTTTAGTCAAAACGTCTTTCATTTTTTGACAAAGCAAATCAAACCTTGCTTTTTTATCAATTATTCCTACGTGGGGCATATCCAACCGTATCGTGTGGTATCTTTCCTGTTTTTTTATTGCAGAATCTAAGAATTTATGCGCTCTTTTTGGAACAAACTCAAAATGCCGGAATTTTTTTCCCAATGATGAAATAGTTGGCTCACGATGCAGGAATGCAGAATCCAGTGCGGTGTGTTGCCCTTTTCCTTCCTTAGAGGCTTCAATATCTTTCATCGGAATGCTTGAACCAAGATGCAAATAGCCCTTGCTTTTCCTGCGTGCTTTCATATTACAATTTATGCCTCTTTCTTATTTAAAAGAAACAGATTCCTGCCTCCCTAATCTGCACACGAGGGCATTAGTGGGTAGTTGGTGGTTAGTGGTCTGTAATATATCCTTTTCTTGTCTCATCTTATCAAACCTCCTAACTCAAACATTTCCTTGGATTACATATTTCCATCCGGGTTTCCATTGTTTTTTCTTTCGCCAGTCTTCTTCTATGGCTTGTTGCCATGTCTTTCCGTTGGCTATAACTTCCAATGCAAGTTGTGGCGCTTGGTGTGCCACGATGGCAACTTTCTTGTTGGTATATTTCTCCAGTAAGTCTTTTAGGAAGCTTCTGATTCTTTTTTCCACGTCTTTGTAGCTTTCCCCATTTGGAAATGGATTGTCAACATATTTTTGTAAAGAGGCTTCCATTTTGGAAAAGTCTTTGCCGGTTAAATCTCCGTAATTGCATTCTCTTAATCTTTTGTCTTTTGTGAGTGGAATTCTTTTTTCAAACACTATTTTTGCTGAATCTACTGCTCGCTTTAAATCAGAAGAAAAAACCGCATCAAATTTTTTGTCCTTTATAATCTCTCTTAGCTCAATTGACTGCTTTTTTCCAAGTTCTGACAGTTCTCCTTGTTGCCAGCCGGTAGCAAATCCTTTCTCGTTGTCTATTGTTGTGCCATGAACAAAATAGATTATCTTAATGTTTCTCATTTAATCACTTCTTCACTTTTTTCAACAGTTTTCCAATTATGAGTTTTTTGTTTTCGTTGATTATTTCTTCTATTTCTTTTGCTCTTTTTTCCAGGCAGGAAACTATAAACCTGCTGAACTTGTAGTACTGTTTTGACAACTGGACTCTTTCAAGCAGCACAATGTAGTTTTGCCTGTTTTCTAAATTGATTATTGCTCTTGGGAATCCCTCTTTTTGCAGTGCCCAGTTCAATATTTCTCTTCCTGTCCTGCCGTTTCCGTCTCTGAACGGGTGTACTTGTTCAAATCTCGCGTGGAATTCCGAAGCCAGTTCAATAATGTGTTTTTTCCCTTTTTGGTTCCATTCAACCAGTTTTTTCATTTCTTTTTCTACTTCTTCTGCCTTAACCGGCTTTACTTTGGATGCCTGAATGAATATTGGCCCGTCCCTGTATTCGCCTGGCTTTTTTTCCTTAAAGCCGTCCATTATCGCGGCATTAATTTTCTTGACAGCCTTCTCATTAAGTTCTTTTATTCTGCTTGAAACCTTTGCGGCCTTTTTCATGTTTTCGATTTCTTTTATCTCATCAATTTTTTTTCCTGCCACTGCTGCACCCTTTGTTAGGACAATATTCGCTTCCTGCAAGCTTAGCGAATTCCCCTCAACTGAAGCGCTTCCTTGTGCGTATCTTACAAACTCGTCTTCTTTGAACGATTCGAATCCTTCGGGAAAAAAGTCTTTCACTATCTCAAAATCGACTTTCAGCCTTTCAAGGGCTAGCAAGTCAGAAAAGGACAAAACCTTCAAATCAGATTCTTTCTGGCTTTTCTTTGTATTCTCCAGGGCCTTCTTTCTGACCAGTTCATCAAATGCGTTTTCTATTTTTTCTTCCACTTGTTCTTTGTCGCCCAGAAAAAAACTTACTCTTTTTCCGTTTACTCTGTCCTCTAAGTAAAAGTAGTCTTTTCCCTTAATTTTGCGTTTTGAAACAAACATACAACAGTTAACACCAGAAAACATTAAAAAGTAATATGTTGCTATTTATGGTGATAACTGGTTTTTGGTTCTTTTGCCGTCCGGCGTGATTGTGTAATCCCGCCTCCCGGATCTGCACATGGGGCGTTTGGTTAGTAGAGGCAGTTAGTGGTTTGTGACTTTTTCATTTCCAAACCTTTTGAAGGTTTTTCAATCCTTGTGCGAATTCTTCTTCGCCTAATGGGTTCACTATGTTTCTTTCTTTTAGCTCATCCATTATCTCCCATAGGCTTATTCCTGCGTTTTCTGCTGCCTTCCCTATACTTATCTTCCCTTCTTGGTATTGTTTTATTGCTTTCTCCAGTTTGTACTGTTTTGCCCCGGGCGATTTCTTCTTGAATCCTTCTGAAATAATTTTCTTAAGAGAAGTAAATGGATCTATGCCTCTCCGGTTTGTAATATTGTGTGTTACAAGTACTCTCTTCTCCCTTCTCTTCTGCTTTTTCTTAATCTCAAATTTCCTTCTTTTTGGTTTAGGCATTTAAGTCACTTTTTCTGTCCGGCGGGTTCTATCGTATCATTTATGCATTTGTCCTATTTAAGAATTAGTAATCCCGCTTCCTGGATCTGCACATGGGATGATTGGTTTGTGGTAGGTGGTTAGTGGTTTGTAGTATGGCTTCTTTTTCTTGTCTCATCTTAATTTGCTCTTAATTATTTTATGAATTCAACATTCTTCATTTCCTTGAACTGCCTGTCGCCTGTGAGAAATTTGATGTTTTTTTCCAACGCTATTTGGTAGCCTATTGCGTCAACGTAAGAGATTTTTTTTGCTTTTTCTTTTAGTCTTAGTTGCATCGCTTTTTTGATTGTTTCATCTTCTATGTCTTCTGTTATTGGTAAGAAAGAATCGTATGCCGTTTCTGCTTTTTCTTTGCTTATATCTTTTAGCATCACATAATAGAGTTCCATCAAGTTAAGCCTGCTTGTTATTCCTATATGTTCTTGGAAATATTTCTTGAAATTTTTGTTGGCGTTAACGTATTCTATTAGTGCATATGTGTCGTAGAAGTATTCTGCCATTTAATTCCATCCTGCTCTTAACTCGTCTTTAATCTCTTGTGCGCTTCTTTTGAATTTTGCAATGCCAAATAACTCTTTTATCGGCATAATTTTCCTTACTTCCACAACAAGTTTGTCGTTTGGCCTGATTTTTTCCTTTTCAATTGTTTCGGCTGGGAAGGTTGCGCCAATGCTGTTTCCCCATTTTCTTGCAGTAACAACAACTTCAGACATAATTATATCACCAATATAATTATATAATAAGTTATATTTAAACCTTTCCTTTGTCGTCCGGTGTAATTGTGTAATTCCGCTTCCTGGATTTGCATACCGGGGATTTGGTTGGTGGTCTGCGGTTATCGGTTTGTTGTTTCTTATAATTCATACAATTCCTTGATTTTTTGTTTTACTTCTTTTAGTTTTTGGCTTGAGATTTTTCCTATGTTTTTGGTAATCAACTTTTTTTCTATTGTTGTGGGAAAATCCACAAGAATTTTGCTTTCTACTTTTAGTTCTCCTCTGCCCAAATCTTTGTTTGTCAGTTTTACATCGTATTTTGCTTTTGCAGATGTGGAGGAAACACTTAAGACAATCAAGTCTTCTGAATGCTTGTTGTAATTGGAATTACTTATTACAAGAACTGGCCTTCTCTTAAAGCCCACTTGCTGCGAGTAGAGAATGTTTGCTACTATTATGTTGCCTTGTTCAAAACTTGAAGAGTTTTTCTGCATCGTCTCCCTCTTCAACAAGTCGTTTGTAAGCATATGCTCTAAGTGGTTCTTTTTCCGCTTCAAGAATATTTACCTTTTCTTGAAATGTTTGTCTTGCCACCTCGGCCCATCTTATTTCAGCGTGCTTTCTCATCTTGCTATGCAGCTCATCAGGAATTGCCATGGTCATATTAGCCATAAAATCACCTAAATAAGTAAAATAAGTAGAAGTCTATTTAAAGCTTTCTTTCGCCGTCCAGAGTGCCTTTTTCTTGATAGAAAAAGTCCCGCCTCCCGGATCTGCACCGGGGACCTCTCGGTAACTGCTTTTGCAAGCAGTACATTCAAAATGAATGCTTGCTCCCATTTTCTGGAAGTATTAAAAAACTACAGCCGAGCGCTCTAACTGCTGAGCTAAGGCGGGGGTTTACTGTAGATTAATTTAATCAAGGAATCTATTTTAAGCTATTGTTTTGGCTTTGAATCCTTTTTCAAACAGCATTGGCCAAAGCCAGCTTATCCAAAATCCTCCGAATGCGTATAATAGAAATGCCTGCGGAACTGTTAAAATAAAGCCAATCGAAACAATTCCTTCTCCAATTACGCCAATTCCTGCCAGCAAAGCAAAACCAACTGCATATTTTGCCGCAAGGAATTTTCTCAAAAGAATGCTTTGGCTTGCTCCCATTTCTTTGAATAGGAAAAATCCTGCATAAAAGCCAATGAACATTCCTGCCATTGGAAAGCTTTTCAAAAACATTACTGCCAAAACAGCAATTGCAATCAATACTACTAATACAAGTTCGTCTTCAAGTTTGCTTGGTTTAAAGTTTCTGTGAAACAGTTTGTTTTTTGCAATAATGTTTAATTTGCCAATAACAATTCCTAAAGCAAGTCCTGCAAGAACATCTGTAAGATAATGCATTCCAAGATACATTCTGCTGTATAAAACCAGTACAACAATTATTACAAAAATTGCTTTCCAATACTTTTCAATTGCGCCATAGCAATATGTAAAACCAGCGGCAATTATTGTAGCATGGCCACTTGGAAATCCATGTGTGTCATATCCATCGCCTGCCATTACTTTAAAATCAGTTGGAGACGGTCTTGGTCTTGCAAATGCGTATTTTAAAGCACCTGCTGCAGCAGAAGCAAAAACTACAAGATTCATCATAAAAAAGCCCCTGTTTTCCTGGCCTCTCCAATACAATGCTGCCGCAATAGTGACCCAAAAAATAGGATTTCCCAAAAATGTTATTGCAAGCATTATCGGTGTAAATAATGGGTGAATTCCTGTCTGTATTGCTTGTAAGAACGCATAGTCAAATTGTTCTATTGCAAAAAGTATGCTCATTGGAAAACCAAGTGCTTTTTTCCTATTTAAGCCTTCTTTTTCATCATTCTTTTCATGCCTGGAATTTTAACAGATGTATAATCTACAAATAATTCTGTTTCAGTTAAAGCCTTTCTCATGGCATAAACTTTACAAAATCCAATCAATTCAGTTTGTTCGTTTTTCTGCAATTCAGGTTTTGTACAAATTTCTTTTATAACAGAATTAACTTTTCTTCCACCAACTTCGGCAATAGCAATTGCAACACTTTCCTTTCCTTTGCTTAATCCAAGTTCGGCAATTGCGGCATCAACCTTGTCTAATTCAATAATTTTTCTTAAATTGTCTTCTATTTTTCTGTCAATTCCTGTTTCCAAAGAAGCCAAAAATTCCATTATTGTCTTTGGCTCTGTTGCAGCCTCAATTTTGAGCTTTTTGATTGATTTCCAATTCTCATAATTTGCAATAAATTGAATAATTTCATCCATTTCACTCACCAAACAAAAATATGCTCTAACTTGTTTTTAAGCCTTGCCCTCTTTTTTCCATGTTTTTACTTTGCCAAAACGCTCTTAAATTCTTCCCTGATTATTAAATTCAAGGAGTTACTTTTAAATGAGGGAAGAAATCAGAAAAACAACCAGCCTTTGTCCTGAATGCATTGAAATTTTGCCAGCAACTGTTTTTGCAGAAAATGGCAAAGTATTCATTGAAAAGACTTGTCCAAAGCATGGTTCTTTCAAAGAACTTTACTGGAGCAGTTACAAACTCTACAAAAAGTCTGCCAAGTTTGCTGCTAAAGGTCGTGGTATTGAAAATCCAACTGTAAAAGGCAAAATAGAATGTCCAAAAAGCTGCGGACTCTGCATCCTGCATAACACAAACAGTTCTCTTACAAATATTGTTCTTACAAACAGATGCGATTTGAATTGCTGGTATTGTTTTTTTTATGCCCAAAAAGCAGGCTATATTTACGAGCCTTCAAGACAGCAGATTAGAGACATGCTCAAACACATCAGGGATGAAAGGCCTGTTCCAGGAAACGCAGTACAAATTACTGGTGGCGAACCTGCTTTAAGAGAAGATTTGCTTGACATAATTCAGGACATTAAAGCAATGGGTTTTGATCATGTTCAGGTTAATACAAACGGAATAAAGCTTGCAATTGATTCAAAGTTTGCAGCAAGATTGAGGCATGCAGGAACAAACACTCTTTACCTTAGTTTTGACGGCGTAACTGAAAAAACAAATCCAAAAAACCATTTTGAAATTCCAAGAGCGTTAGATAATTGCAGAGAAGGAGGGCTTGGGGCAGTTCTTGTTCCGACAATAATAAACAATGTAAACGATCACGAAATAGGAGATATTCTTCGTTTTGGATTTGAAAACATTGATACAATCAGGGGAATAAATTACCAGCCTGTTTCACTCGTTGGACAAATGCCTCGCAAGGAAAGGGAAAAGCACAGAATTACAATTCCTGATGTTATAGCAAAAATTGAAGCGCAAACAAATGCACAAATAACAAGTGAAGACTTTTTTCCTGTACCAATTGCTGTTCCTGTGGCAAAATTCATAGAACATTTAAGAGACAAACCACAATATGAATTATCAGCACATCATGCCTGCGGGATGGCAACATATGTTTTCAAAGACAGAAATGAACTCATGCCAATTACCCGTTTTTTGGATGTTGAAGGATTTGTTGAATTCTTAAATGAACAAGGAAAAATTCTTTTTGATGTTCTTGTAAAACACGATTACAAAGCGCTTTCAGCATTTCATCACAAAAGTCTTTTCATTGGAATGATGCATTTCATGGACTTATACAATTACGACATTCAAAGGGTTCAAAACTGCGCAATCCATTATGCAACACCAAGCACGGAACATCCAATTGTTCCATTTTGTGCATTCAATGTTTTGCCAGAGCTTTACAGGGACAAAATCCAAAAAGAATTCGGAATGCCAATAAAGCAATGGGAAAAAGAAACAGGCCGCAAATTGAAAAAAGAATTTTACAAAAGGGACAAAAAAGATTTAATGGATAAAGTTTATTTCAAAACCTACAAAAATTTTGCTCCTGATTCAAAAGATTAAAAGCCCTCGGTGGGATTTGAACCCGCGACCCCAAGTTTACAAAACTTGTGCTCTACCACTGAGCTACGAGGGCAAAAGCTTTTTTTTCCTTTTTATTTTCTTCAATAAAAGAATTAGCCCTCCTCACTTTTTTAACTCTTTTGTTTCCAAAAGCCTTTTGTCAATTAATTCCATTTTTTCCCTTGCTTCTGTAATATTTGCCTTTGTATCCTTGCAGCCGTCATTTAACAAAAGGCAAGCCTGAGTATGAATTTTTGTTCCCTTAAAATTGTCAAATGCAAGATTTGCCTCATGATAACAGCATAATCCCATTGTTGCACTTGGCTTGTATTTTTTCACAAGCTTTGTAACCATACTTCCTCCAGGTGCAACAAATGTCTTTGCATAACCCAATTCTTCTGCAATTCCAATAAGTTCTGCAATATCGCATTTTCCGCATCTTTTGCACTGCAATCCTTCATCATTATACTTTGCCTTGCATTCCTTGCTGTTTCTAAGACAATGAGGCAAAAAAAGAATTCTTTTATTGTAAGGTGTTGCCTTAAAGCCGTATTCGTTAAGTTTATTTCTTAACTCTACATGCGTATAATTAACCAGTCTTTTGTTCAAGCCAAAAGTTTGCGCAATAGCTTGCGTTGCACCTGCAACATCAAGGTGGGTGGCTCTGTCAACGGTTTCAGCAACAGCTTCCTTTATTTTCTCAGTAATTTTTGGCATAATTTAACAGTAAAAATAGGAGTGGAAAGGGTTAAATAATTAAAGAAAAATTGCCAAGACTGAGCTATAAATGGTTTCGTTTAATTTACTTGTTTTCCTGCAGTGTGCTTAGCTTATGGTTGCTAAATTTATTATACTACTTTAAGAGAATACTTATATGGTTTCTCCAATAAAAAAGTGGTTAACTAGAAAGTTATTCCATTTTCAGAGGCGAGGAAAGGCAAGACAGTTTCGCGAGTGGAGAAAAAACTCTTTGCCTTCATGGACTGAAAATGCTCGCACCTTGGAAGATATAAAAAGAACTTATAATGTTGACTTAGTTGATATTGTAAGAGCGTCTGGTAAGAAACCAAGAGTTTTTGATGCTGGGGCTGGGTTGTTAAAAGTTTCTATAGGGTTAAAGGAATCTTTGGGCAGTAATGTTTTTGTTGAAGCTTTAACTTTAGTTTGTCCAAGACCAATGACTGCTAAGGAAAAAGAAAAAGAGGAGGGGCAAAAAAGATACGTTAGAGAACATGGTTCAGTTTCCTTGTTGAGAAAACTTGAGAAATATGATGCTGGCTTAGAGCACGCTCTAAGAAACAAGCATTTAGTTGACAAGGTTTCTATTTCCACTCTGGAAAAATATGACCCTAATGGAAGTTTTGATGTCATTGTTGATCTTTTTGGTCCTGCACAACATGGGAACAGGAAAAAAGTTTGGAGAAAGTACTTAGCTCTTAGTAAACCCGGCAGTGTAATACTTACAAACTCTCTGCCTGAAAGAAGAGCAGCAAAATTTTTCCGCGTTCAACAAATTGGAAAAAAACCTGAAGGCCAGTATGGCTTGTTTTTAGTAACAAGGATAAAATAACTGTTATTCTTTTATTTGATTGCCCTTATTTGTCTACACAGGTCTTATTCTTATTGCACATGGATGCCCCAACCGGGATTTGAACCCAGGCTACGACCGTGAGAGGGTCGCGTGCTTAACCGGACTACACTATCGGGGCTTGAAAAAATTGCATATGCCAACAATTATATTTGGGTTGTGGTTACTTTTATATAGGTTGCTATGAATCCTTCGAGAAAAACAAGGCGTCAGATTGAAAAGGCAAAAGCCAGGCATTTAAAAGACCAGCGCAAGGCAAGACAAAGATATGAAAAATCCAAGCAAAAATTTTCCAGGCGGCACCTTTTTCGCTGGATTGCGGGAGGAAGCATTGCCTTTGGAGCAATTGCCGGCCTTTCAGGCAGGCATGCCAATAAGGTCCGGGAGCCATCTTCCAAACCTGTTTCAAGTCAAGTTCAATCTGTTGCTGAGCCAAACAGGCCTGTTGAGCCGAACAAGCTTGCCAAGCCGAACAGGCTTGCTGCAAAAGCTGTTGCTGAGCCGAACAGGCTTTCTAATCCGAACAAGCCTGTTGAAAAAAAGCTGCTTAGGGTGAAAAGACCGTTCGCTGAGATTAGGGCAGATGACTTTCTTTTGTTCAGGCAAGAGCAAGCCAAAAGGTTTGGAGTGGAATTTACAGCTAAGGCAATGGATAAGGAAGGTGAGTTTAAGCCGTCTGCTTCCCTGATGAGGCTGGTAAAGTCTGTCATTTCCGAAAAGTGCAAGGCGTTGAGAGCTAACAGAATAATGGTTTATTCAATAATCTTTCACGAGTCCCGATTTAATCCAAACGCAAAGAGTTTCAAGGATGCAAGGGGGCTTGGCCAACTGCGGGACATCCAGATTAAACAGCTGAAAAAGCTTGGCTTTACTGTTTCAAATCCTTATGATATTGAACAAAGTGTTGAGGGCTGTGTTAGGTCAGTTAATTGGATGTGGGCAAATTTGAAGGTTAATGGCTCTAGAAAAAAGTTTTTGAATCTTACGAGGGAAAAACAGCTTAACATGCTGTTCACTGCCTACAACGGTGGGCTTTCCAGGTCAAACGAGCGCGGTCCAAACTACAAGTCAGGTTATAGCAAAGATGTTTTTTCTATTTACCAGCAAAACCTTAAAAGAAACCCTTTTAAGTAATTTTTTAGCATTTTTTTTCTGTGATGAACAGGCTGAGAACAGAGCAATAAGGCTTTTTGCCCAAGTTGTGGTGAAGAAGATTATGAGTTCTGAAAACGCATTTTTTTAAGTCGTGTCATCGAGCATGTTGAGCGAAGCGAAACCCAGCTCCGCCGGCTGCTCGGTGGAAGATGGCTTTCCCGCACCAGCTGGATGTGGCGGCTCTCGCACCA
>JAFCCG010000088.1 GCA_017610335.1 Chloroflexota bacterium
ACCAAATCCAGAAATGTTTGACCAGCTAGTTTTTTTGCAACAAGAACGCACAGGATTGCTTCAATGCCTTATTCTTTTTCCAGAATTTCCTTGATTGTTTCCAGGTTTTTATGACTTTGCTTTGGTTAGGTAATTTTTACAATTGCCTGCGTTGACTCTTGGTCTGCTACTCTTATTTCAAAGATGGTGGAAGGGAGTGGGTGGCGCTTGTTCATGTTATTTGGGTTGGTTTGTTTTCAAGGAGCCACTTCCAGGCTGGTTTTATGGCTATCTTTTTTTCTCCGATTTTAATGTTTTCTTCTTGGTCGTTTGTTATTATTGTTGCTTTTTTTAGCTTGAATTTTTCCATTGCTTCCGTTAGGCCTGCTGTTTCCCTTTCCTTGTTTTCCTGGGTTAGGCGCCAGGTTACTTGTATTGCTTCGGAAATTTTGTTTCCTTCTCTTATTACAAAATCGCATTCTTTTGTGTCACTGGAGTAGTATGTGTCTTTTGACCTTCTTTTGAGTTCTATGGCAACAAGGTTTTCAAGCATTTTTCCGTTGTTGTTGCTGAAGCGGAAGCCTAATGCTGTGAGAAAGCCGTTGTCAATACAGTAAAGTTTTCTTGGGTTTTGAATTTGTTTTTTTATTGAGAAATCAAATTTTGGCAGAAACAAGAACAGGAATGAGTTTTCAAATGCGTTTAATACTTTTTTTACGCTCAAAAGATTGGTTATTCCCATTATTTCTCCCGCTTTTCTGGAGCTGGTTTTTCCCGAAGGGTTTGAGAGGAAATGGGCTGAGAGTTCTTTAACCGGTTTTTCAAAGTTGGCTCCAAGCCTTGCTACAACGTCACGGTATAGGATGTTTTCGTATAGCTCTTTCAGAATTGTTTCGTCTTTGGTGAGAACCATTTTTGGAAATCCGCCGTTCTTATGGTATTCTCCAAAAGCGTGTCTTATCAAGGCCTGTTTTTTGGGTTCAAGCAAATAGTTTTTCGTGCTAATTTTTTTTGCAATCAGAAATTCCTTAAAACTGAATGGTTCCAAGTGCAAATTAATGCTTCTTCCTGTAAGGGTGCTTGCTATTTCTTTGCTCAAAAGCTTTGAGTTTGAACCTGTTATAATTATTGGGTGTTTCTCTTTCAGCCGGTTTACCCATTTCTCCCAATGTTTTGTTTCTTGCACTTCATCAATAAACAAAAAACAGCCTTTGGAGTATTTGTTTTCAACCAAATAATCCTCTATTTTTTGAAAATCGTTGTGTTCAAAACTAATTAATCGTTCATCGCTGAAATCCACAAAAAGGCATTCTTTTTTGCCTAATTTGAACTCGTTTCGAATCAATACCATTAATGACGATTTTCCGCAACGCCTTACCCCTGTTATTATAAGCGGTAACCTGAGTTTCAACAAAGAAACTATTTTGGAAACGGCTTCTCTGCGAATGAGCTTTTGAGGCCTAAAAAAAAATTCCTGCTGGCTTGAAATCAACAGATACAGCGAATTTCGGTCCATACAAATAACCTTCACCAAACAAAATATAAACCTTTCTAAAGTGATACAAAAAATGTATCGCTTATTTTAAAAAGTGTAACAAGAATTGTAACACTTAATGCTTATTGTAGTAAACAATAAAGCGGAAATTTGCTAAATACAAAAACGCAATTGGAATAACCCCTGTGCCTAACAGTATGTTATGGGGTATTCCAGTGCAGCCTGCGCTTTTGGCTTGCCTTTTGACGGCATTGTTTTTGAAAGCATGATTTATTACTAATAATATTGTTGCTGAATAAAAATGTTGCTAATTAGTCAGCCAAAGAATTTTTGGCAAAAAAAGGGATATTTTGTTAAAGCATTGAAAAGAATTCAAGCTTTGCTTTGAAAACGCGGAAAAAGAACAATACCTTGGAAAAGTTGCATGACGGATGACAATAATGCCTTAACAAAAAAAGACAGTCTTCCTGTTTCAAGGTTTTGGCAATATTTTTTTGAGAAAACAAAAATAGGCTTCGCAGAGCTATTGCACTGACTTCAGCAAACTTGACTTGTTTTTCTCTGGTTTGAATGCCTTTATTCTTACAATTTCAGGCTGCAAACCAATTTTTGCAAGCTCTTTCCT
>JAFCCG010000042.1 GCA_017610335.1 Chloroflexota bacterium
GCTATTAGATTTGCAGTTAAAGGCACATTCGAACCAAATTTTGAAGTAAAATTTCCAAAAACAGATTTGAACAAATATTCTCTCAAAAACAAGATATTTGTTGAAATAGGCAGTGAAAAAATAAACACTTCAAAAATGGAGCTACAAATAGCCTTTAAGCTTTATCTGGGTTCGGACAAGGACATTGAGGACGCAATTCACCTATGGCAAATGTTTAAAGGCAAATTGAACCTTGAATTATTTAACAGATTTGTAAAAAGACTAAAAGTTGAGGACAGAGTTAAAGAACTGAAGTGATTGTTATGGAAAAGTTTCCAAAAATTGATTTAATTGAACTGAAAAAAGAAATGGAACTTAATAGAAAACAAAGACGAGAATTCGTAAAACAGTACGCAGAATGGCTAAAGAAGACACCAAACAAGGTTTGGAGCAGGCAACAAAACAAGCTACTTAATCACTGAAAAGCGGATTTAAACGCGATAAAAGAAGTATATTACCCTGGGTACATCGGGCTAATTGTCAGATTATCATCGGCAAGTATTAAGGATAATCCAAAATGGTTTAAATAATAGGGTGGCATTTAGACTCCGCATATTGTTAGAAGGATTGTTCCGTCCGCTGCTACTGTAAAAACTTTTTCATCACCTGCTTCATTGTAGGCAAATACATTAAAGAAAACTCTGTGATATTCATCACTGAGATTTACAGCCCTTTGCACATCACTGTATTCAGAACCAGTTTCATCAATATAGGCCTGCACTGCATTAACAGCTTCCTCTTCATTCTGCACAGTACTGTCCCCTTTCTTAATTATTGGGCTTGGAAAATGCCCGTCATCACACCAGCACAAGTTCACCATGCAGTCAAATAATTCACATACATCATCCCTGGATTGAAGGCATGTTCCCGGAATTTCTGCTGTTGAAATTCCCTTGTAAAGCTTTAAATCGTCCTCTCCCTGGTTTCCATCAAGGCAGCCGCTTAAAACAAAAGTGAAGAGAAAAAGGGTTGCAAGCAAAATCATTTTCATACAAAAATAATGTATTTGTCATATATATACCTTCACAGTTTTAATAGCAAACAAAATTTAGAATAAAGACCAAGTGAACAAATTCAATGTTGTACAATCTGTGAATTGCCTGATTTATTTGCCGATCCATACCTGAGGACCTTCTGTCACTGGAATGAAATTCATATAGTACATGAATGTCCAGGCATCAATTTTTCCTTCAAGAAATGATTTTATTGTTCCGGTGGTAGCACCTAACATAACGGTTTCACCGTCATCAAAATCGCAAATGATAAAATTTCTTTCAATATCACTTGAAGGAGCCAAACGAACCATTTGGCCGAAAATATAGGCCCAGTTTGCATAAATTTCCTCGGGATCGGCATTGGCAGACTGGGTATAATTTACTATGGCCATATCCTCATAAATCGCTGCGTCTTTAACAGAAAAACTCTGGCCTGAAAGCTCTTCTTTTATAGTATCAAAAGCTTCGCCATCGGATAACTTTTGATAAACACTAGCTCCAGGCCCTTCAAAAACGGTACCCCCTAATCCATTATCATCTAAAGGTGGAATATCATCCAAACAGCCGGCCAGAACCATGCTAAAAATAATTAGTGCAAACAATTTCTTGTAAACCATTCTAATCATACCCCCTAATGTATTGCGTAGAAGCAGGGGATGCAGCCCACAGAAAACCTGGTTCGCCGTAATAAATCCCACCTTTCCTTATAATGGCATCGGCAAAAACCTCAAAACCGTCATCTGCGCCATGGCACTGGTGGTTATAGTAAAAATCAAGCCCGTTTTGCTCAGTGTTTGCTCTTTTTCTGGCTTGAGATTCGTTCATTCCCTGTTCCATATACCAGATTTTCCTTGAATTCGCAAGGTATGTTGGAATAGAATCTCCTTCAATATCCTCAATGCTTGGGTCTGCAGCATGGCTAAAGTTGAAAACACCACCTGCACTGGGGTCTGCAATAGCCTTAAAGGCAGGGTGATTGTCCCAGTCATCATCACCATCATCATCAACAGGCAGTGTAGGCCTATTAACAAGCCTCACATTATAACCCAGATGATTCATAAAAGCGGTGGCATACTGAATTTTCTTGTAAACATAAAGAATCTCTAATTTGTTTGGGCTAATGTTTTCACTCAAAATAATATACCCCTTTTTTCCCTTCCCCATATCTTTAGGAAAGGAATCAACATCCAGCCCTAGCCAGCTTTTAATTTTCTTCTTGGTAAATTCATCCATTTCTTCTGCAACCACTGGCTCTTCCGGAAACAGCTCATCATCAGAAAATAACTCCCCTAACTCTTCAACAGTTGGAACATCCAAATCAATGTTTGGCAACAGGACGCAATCTCCGCTAATGCATTTTTGCCCGGTTTCACAGTCTGAATCAGAACCGCATTCATCATCAAACTGCAGAATACAAAATCCGTTCTCGCAGACCGCATTTGAACCGCATTCCCAGTCCTCTGTACACGGCTCCCAGACATCCTCAACGCATTTGTCCCCTTCACAAATATGGCCTTCCTGGCAATCATTGTTGTGCCTGCAGCCTCCGCCACTTCTGTCATCAAGGACACAATCTCCTGCCCCTGGCACATAGCCGCTTTTACAAACACAGTTACATCGCTCTAAATAAAAGTTGTCACTAGCGTTTTCATAACCACTGCACGCTGCCTCGCATGCATCATACTTCGCCCTGTTGCAGGGGGACGCACACTTATCAATACAATCAAGTGTTGAACATTGCGGTTGGCATTCTCTTATACAGGGATTTGGACTGCATTTAAGATTGCAGACAACTGAGGCGTTGGCATGTGGAAACAGTCCTGAGTCAGGGTTCCACCCACCATCTATCAAGCATTGCCTGCTGCAAGCGTTTTCTTCTTCCATTTGCGCCTTGCCTTCGATGGCATTCAACTCGGTTAATTGTTCGCTGGTAACCAATGGGGCAGCGTAAACAAGCTGCATTAAGACAAACAATGCGAAAATCAACGCTATTTTCGATAACTTCATTGAAATTATAAGGTTTTAATTATATTTAAGTTTTTTGAATTGGAAAAATAGGAATTTTCACAACCCCATTGATGCTGGCGCCTAGAACGCGAACCCAACAAAAAAGTTATATTACCCTGGGTACATCAGGCCAATTGTCAGATCATCATCGGCAGTAAGTATGAGTCATCCAAAAAGGGTTTAAGGAATTGGCTTTTCTGCCGAAAGCAAAAAATCAGTCTTCGTTGTTTTCGTTGTTGTAGCAGTAGGCTTGGTCTTTTTCTGACATTTTTAGCAAGAAGGCTTCAAATGCGCTGATTGTCAAATGAACTTGCTTTGCGTACTGGGTGATTGTGGGCATGCGGTCTAATGTGCCCTCTTGGTGTTTTCTTATGTCGCTGCGCACAAGCGCAATAATCTCTTTTTTGTCCATAATAGTATCAGCTCCAGTACAATTATTAGTTAAAACAGGTTATATTACCATGTTTTTCGATTATTCCACCTGTTCTGAAAGCGCTTTCTTCATTCAGCCCTGTTTTTGTTTGCTTCCGATTTAGAAGGCTTTATCCTACCGGTTACCCTGTCACTTTCCAAAAGGTCACCGATTCGCCGCGCCAGGGCAGAATACTTTTTTTCCTTTAGCAAAAGCTGCATTTCAAGCAGCCTTGCCTGCCAAAAGGTCTGCCTTTTTCCTTCATCCAATCCATCCAGTACATCGGACAATTTTCGTTTAACCATTTAAATACTTCCCCCCCCCAAAAAAAAAAAAATGTGCGCCAAAAAAAAAGCTAACAGTTGTGTCCCTTAAGTTCATTCCCCTTTTTTATTCTTTCGGTGGGATTTTTTGCCGTTTATGACTTTTTCAAGCCCAATAGCCAATACCACTCTCGGGCTTATTAGCCAGAAGCCCATGTTCCTTGTTTTCAGCAAAGTGGTTATCTGCGGTTTCTATTTTTGGACCCCTCTATTCCACTCACGCGTGCGGACAGGGATAAGAACTGTTGCTCTACTACGTTAATGCGTTTGGTCTGCAAATCAAACATTTCAATAAGATTGCCTAAAGCTTTGGACGGAGTAACCTTTGAAGAATCCTCGTTTTTTTTGCTTTCCATACTTATTAGAAGTTGAATCAGCTTATATAGGGATCAAATTCAGGGTTTTTCTGAAAACCCATCAAATAAATGCTTAATCCGATATGGGCCTAAAGAGTATATTACCCTGAGCACATCAGGCTAATTGTCAGATTATCATTGGCAAGTATTATGCGCCATCCAAAAATGGTTTAAAGAATAGGCGAGCAAATAGATAAGTTTTAAATATTGATAGGCACATAATTATTATGTGATAATTTATGAGGAATATTACTTTGTCAATAACGGAAGAAACAAAAAGCAAAATGGAAAGCCACCCTGAAGTGCGTTGGTCCAATGCAGTAAGGGTAATTATTGAGAGAAAACTCCACGACTTTGAAGTGACAGAGGCACTAGCCCAAAAAAGCAGGCTGACTGAAAAAGATGTTAAAATGCTGTCAAAAAAAGTTAATAGGGCAATGGGAAAGCATGCAAAGAGGCTATTAAATGAGGGTTACAGTTGATGCAAACATTCTCTTTGCTGCATTGCTAAAAAGTGGAACAACAAGGAAACTGTGGTTTGGGCCAGAAATAGAACTCTACGCACCCAGCTTGCTCCTAAAAGAATTCAAAAAATATGCAAACTACCTAAAAGGAAAATTTGCAGGCAGTGAAGAAGAGTTTCAAACACTGTACAACAAAATAACAGCACAGGTTTTCCTGGTTGAAGACTCAGAGTTAAAGCCCTTTCTGCCAGCAGCTGCTTCCTTAATCAAAGACCCTGACGACTGGCTATACCTTGCCTGCGCCCTCAAAGAAGACACAATTATCTGGAGCGAAGACAAGGGATTCAAAGCACAAAACAGGATAAAAACAATTACCACAAAAGAAATGATAAAAGAATTTGGAATGCTTTGAAAAAGGCCTACTGAAACTTAAAAAAAGAGCATATTACCCTGGGCACATCAGGCTAATTGCCAGGTCATCATCGGCTAACAATTGTTGCGGTGTAAATGGTTAAATTAAGTTTGCTTTACATTTTTTTTGCATGGAGTTTGAATTTAGCGGGGGCAAGATTAGGTTTGAACGGAACCTCTCTGGTTTGGACAGGCTTGTTCTGCGTTTTGTGAAAATCCTTGACAGGCTTGAAATAGACTATGTGATAATTTCCGGCTACATTGCAATTCTTTTTGGAAGAAGCAGAAACACGGAGGACGTTGACCTGTTCGTTGAGGAAATGCCTTTTGGGAAATTCAAAAGTTTTTGGGAAGAGTTGGAAAAGCAGGGCTTTGAATGCATTAATGAGTCAAGCCCTGAAAGGGCTTTCAACGGCTACTTGAAGGAAAAGCTTGCGCTGAGGTTTGCAGAAAAAGGAGAAATGCAGCCAAACTTTGAATTGAAGTTTCCGAAAAGCAGGTACAATAGGTATTCACTGAACAACAAAGTTGAAGTAATGCTCAATGGCGAAAGGCTGATGACTTCAGAAATCGAACTGCAAATTGCTTTCAAGCTAAGCCTTGGCTCTGACAAGGACTTTGAGGATGCAAAGCACCTTTACATGGTTTTTAAAGAATATTTGGACACAAATCTGTTGAGAAAGCAAATAAGCGAATTAATGGTTGAAAAGCAGGCGGAGAAGGTTTTATGGGAAAAGGATTGAAGCTCACGGAAAAAGACTTGAAGGAGCTGGAAGAAGAAAAAGTGAGAAACAGGAAGCAGCGCATGGAATTTGTCAAAATGTACGCTGAATGGCTCAAAAAAACACCAAACAAGGAATGGAGCAGGCAGCAGAACAAGCTGATAAACAAGTAAGATTATTGAAATTGAACGAAAAGTATATTATCGAGACAAAATCTGGCTAATTACCAGACAATCATCGGCAATGACCCTTGTCATACAAAAGGGTTTAAAGAATTGGTTTCCCGCAATCATTCAAGAAATGAGCTGCTTAAGCCGTGAATCAATTCAAAGCAATCCAGCTCCCCGATTAGTTTCCCCTTTCTGCAGACCGGGACGTCCTGCAGCCCAAACTTTCTGGCCACAATCAAAGTATCTTCAAGACTGTCTTCAAGCTGGACAATTGTCGGCGAAGTCATTATATCCATTGCAGTAGTCTTCTTGGGTTCTTTCATAGAAGAAAAGAGGGCGGTAGGCGAAAAACCCTTTCCAAACATATCAAATATTTCCTGCAACCTTATTACCCCCCTCAGGTTGCCTTTTTTGTCTACCACAAAAACAGTTCTTGTTGCCTTGTTCCTAAATAAGACCTTGATGATTTTTTCCATTGAATCGCTTTCTTTAACCTTATCGGTATAGGGTGAAAACTTTTGGTACAAATCCTTCACTTTCAATTCAGTTCACTCTCTTATTTAGTAATGAAACCATTTGAGGTTTCGTTATTGTTCAACTACAAAATGTTTAAATATGCGTTATGCCCTTATCCATTAAAAAGTGCTTTATCGTGGTATGAATGGATTTAACTCTTTTAATGGATTTGGGAATCGTAATAGTTTTCGGCACCCTGATGGGCTGCATTGCCAAACTGTTAAAGCAACCAATGCTCATCGCCTATATTGCCGCAGGCATAATCATCAGCCCGATAGGCCTGGCCTTGATAACAAGCCCGATAGAAATTGCCATTTTGGCCGAATTGGGTGTAGCCTTCCTGCTGTTCACAATAGGGATACAATCAAACTTCGGCCAATTGTTTAAGCTGAAAAACGCCATAATAGTTGGCTCATTCACACAGGTTGCAGCCACCACAGGAATCACGCTTGCCCTAATGCAGTTGGCAGGCTTAGGCTTCACTGAATCAATCTACCTCGGCCTTATTCTGGCTTTCAGCAGCACGGCAATCGTCGTCAAACAGCTGTCAAACATGAATTTAATCAGCACTTTGCACGGAAGGCTCATCGTCGGCTTTGCCCTGGTCCAAGACACGCTGGCCATCCTGCTGCTGCCAATCCTGGCAGCCCAACAAGCAATGTTCTCATTTTCGCTGGTCGGAAACCTTTTGCTAAGCTTTATTGTTTTAGCCTGCCTTGCCATTTTGCTAAACAGAATCGTTTTGCCAAGGCTGTTGAAACGCTTTGAAAAGACAAAAGAGCTTTTCTACCTAATTCTATTGTCCTGCTGCTTTGCATTCATCTACCTGTCAAACTTCCTAAATTTCTCAATAGTGGTCGGGGCATTTATTGGAGGGTTAACCCTTTCAGCACTGCCCTACAGCAAGGAAGCATCCAGCAGAATAACAGGCCTTAGGGACTTCTTTGCAACAATATTCTTCGTTTCCCTTGGAATGCAAGCCAGCCTTGCCTTTTTCGGGTTGCCAATAGCCATTCTCCTATTAATGTTCTTGGTTGTTTACTTCCTTAACCCAC
>JAFCCG010000089.1 GCA_017610335.1 Chloroflexota bacterium
AAAAAAAAAGGTTTTTATACTTTTCAGCAGCAATAAATATAGGGGGAATTTATTTGAAGCTTTTTCAAGAGCTTTTTCAAAAAGAGAAAAAAAAGCATGATTTGGGAGTATGCATTCCTAATGCCAGCAGGGCAAGAAGAGGATTTGCTGCGGAAGAGATTGTTCCAACAAGCCACTGTTTTGTTGTTTCAGGAATCTTTCACGTGCACGACAGCCTAATGGTAAAAGGAATGGCTGGCGGAAGCATTAGGGAAAAAAACAAGGCAAAATTCGGAGGCAAAAAATTTGAAGTAAAAGGAATTCAAATTGAAAACAGGGAAACAGATTTAATTGAAGAAGGGCAAAAAGGCGCATTGTTTTTAAAGGCCTCAAAAGGAAAGTTTCCAAACATAAAAATTGGCGACGAGCTCGAATTCTAAAACAAGAGCCAACCAACGAATTTAAATTATTTCACTTGTTTTCCTTCTATATGCACGGGTAGGGAAGCGGTCAAACCCGCAGGATTCAAGATCCTGTCGCTTAGTGCGTTCAGCGGTTCGAATCCGCTCCCGTGCACTTTAATGACCTCCTTAAAACAGGAAATTGCCTTGCTTGCAAATCCAGAAAAAGCAAGGATACTGCAGGGCTTTTTTAAAACAGGCAAAGGACAATATGGTGAAAGTGATATTTTTCTTGGAATAAGTGTCCCTAAACAAAGAAAGGTCGCCAAAAAGTTTAAAGAAATTAAATTACAAAAACTAACGCCGTTCATGCAGTCAAAAATTCATGAAAAAAGGCTTGTTGCACTGCTTATCCTTGTACAAAAATTTGAAAAAGGAAATAAAGCAGAAAAAGAAAAAATTTACAAATTCTATTTTGACAATATGCAAGGAGTAAACAACTGGGACCTTGTAGACCTGACAGCACCAAAGATTGTTGGAGCATGGCTTTTAGACAAGGACAGGAAATTTTTGTTCAAATTGGCAAAGTCAAATGACTTGTGGGAAAAAAGAATTTCCATTATTGCAACCTTTGCATTTATTAAAGAAAAAGACTTTGAAGATTCTTTGGCAATTGCTGAAATCTTATTGCAAGACAAGCACGACCTTATACACAAAGCAGTCGGCTGGATGCTTCGAGAAATAGGCAAAAAGGATTTGGCAACAGAAGAAAGATTTTTGAAAAAGCACTATAAGGAAATGCCTCGCACAATGCTAAGGTATGCAATTGAAAGATTTGAAGAAGAAAAAAGGTTGAATTACCTCAAAGGAAAAATCTAAATTACTTTCCAGAATAATTAGGACTTTCTTCAGTAATATTAATATCATGAGGGTGTGATTCTTTTACACCTGCAGCAGTAATCTTTACCCATTTGGTGTTCTTCTTCAAAACTTCAATGTCTTTTGCTCCAACCAAACCCATTCCGGAACGAAGGCCACCAAGTAATTGGAAAACCATTTCGCTAATCATTCCCTTGTATGGAACGATTCCTTCAACGCCTTCTGGAACAAGTTTGTTTGAATCCTCAACATCGCCTTGGAAATATCTTTCCTTTCCGCCTTTTTCCATTGCTCCAAGAGAACCCATTCCCCTATACTGTTTGAATTTCCTGTTGTACAAAAAGATTGTTCTTCCAGGAGTTTCTTCACATCCTGCAAAAAGGCTTCCAAGCATTACGCTTGAAGCACCTGCAGCCAAGGCCTTTACAATGTCACCACTGTAGCGGATTCCGCCGTCAGCAATAATTGGAACATTGTATTTTTTTGCTGCTTTACTGCATTCAAGAACAGCAGTAAATTGCGGAACGCCAACACCGCTTATTATTCTTGTGGTACAAATGCAACCAGGGCCTATTCCAACCTTTACAGCGTCCGCGCCTGCTGCTGCAAGGTCTTCAACAGCTTCTGCTGTTGCAACATTTCCTGCAATAATCTGAATATCAAATTCTTTTTTATAACGCTTAACAGCCTCAACAACTCCTTTGCTGTGACCGTGTGCTGTATCAACAACCAAAACATCAACATCTGTTTCAATTAATTTTTCAATTCTTGCAATATCACTAACACCAACTGCTGCTCCAACAAGAAGTCTTCCTTTTTTGTCTTTTGCAGAAGCAATTTTTCAATCCTGTGCTTGTGCAAAACTTCTTTTGCTTCATCAGCACTTGGCTCGTGATTAATACTTATAACATCTTTTGTCATAATTTCAGAAACTTTTTTTGCAAAATTGGACTCAAATGCAATATCTCTTTGAGTAACAATACCAACAAGCTTATTGTTTTTTGTAACAGGAAATGAACCAATACCTATTGTTTTCTGCAATTCAAACACTTTTTGTAAAGAATCATCAGGACCGATACATAAAGGATTGCTTACTATCAAGAATTCGCTTCGTTTAACCTTGTTTACTTCAGATGCCTGGCTTTCTGCATCAAGGTTTTTGTGAATTATTCCAATTCCACCCTCTCTTGCAATTGCAATAGCAGTTCTTGATTCTGTAACAGTATCCATTGCAGCTGAAATAAAAGGAATGTTTATTTTAAGCTTTTTTGAAATTCTGGTTTCCAAATTTGCATCCTTTGGAAGTACTTTGCTTGCCCCAGGAACAAGTAGAATGTCATCAAATGTAAGGGCTTCTTTTCCATTTTGTACTGTTCTTACCATATCATTTAAAAGCGGCTATTGTTTTAAAAATGATTCCATTATCGCTTCATATGGGGAGCAAGTTTTATGGTTTCAACGATAATAATTGGTGCACAATGGGGCGATGAAGGAAAAGGAAAAGTCGTTGATTTGCTTGCAAAAGACGCTGAATTAGTGGCAAGATTTAATGGCGGAAATAATGCAGGGCACACAGTTGTAGTAGACGGCAAAATATACAAATTTCACTTAATACCATCAGGAGCAGTTCAAGGCAAAAGATGCTGTATTGGAGCAGGAATTGCTTTAGACCCAAGGGTTTTGAAACAAGAAATTGAACATAACTGGAACAAAGACCCAAACCTTGCAATTGACCCAAGAACCCAAATAATAATGCCATGGCATAATGCATTAGACAATGCAAAGGAAAAAGCAAAAGACGCTGGTAAAATTGGAACAACAGGAAGAGGAATTGGACCATGTTATGCTGACCGTGCTTCAAGAACAGGAATAAGATTCTGCGACCTTGTTGATTCAAAAAGATTGAAGGAAAAAATTGACAGAGAATTTGAAGCAAATGAAAAGATTTTAAAAAACGTTTACAATTCAGAAATGCCTGTTTCAAAAGAAAAAATTTTTGCAGAATACGATACTTTAGGAAAAGAGTTTGCAAAATATTACGCAGATGTTTCAAAAGAAGTAAACCAGGCACTTGAAGCAGGAAAAAATGTTTTGTTTGAAGGAGCACAAGGAACATTTTTAGACAACGACTTTGGAACATACCCATATGTCACAAGCAGTCATCCAACAGCAGGAGCAATCTTTACAGGACTTGGAATTGGAATCAGGCCAATTGAAAGAATTATTGGAATTGTAAAAGCTTATACAACAAGGGTTGGAGAAGGGCCTTTTGTAACAGAACTTGAAGGCGAACTTGGCGAAAAAATAAGAGAAAAAGGAAAAGAATTTGGAACAACAACAGGAAGACCAAGGCGTGTTGGCTGGCTTGATTTAGTTCTATTGAGAACATCAATCAGACTAAATGGCTTTACAGAAATTGCTTTAACAAAACTTGATGTTCTAACAGAACTTGAAAAAATAATGGTTTGCACAGAATACGAATGCGAAGAAAAAACCTGCAAAGAATTGCCAGCAGACCTTGACAAGCTCTCCGAATGCAAACCAATTTACAAAGAAATGCCAGGATTTAAAATGGACAGTACTGCAACAAGCATGGAACAGCTTCCAAAAAAAGCACAGGAATATGTTGCCTTCATTGAAAAAGAACTTGAAATTAAAGCAAAAATTGTTTCA
>JAFCCG010000043.1 GCA_017610335.1 Chloroflexota bacterium
TTCTTCTCCGATTGAAATTCCTTTGTCTTTGAATCCTTCAAACAAATTTTTTTTAACCAGTATTGTGCTTCCGCTTATGTCCAGTCCGTCGCCGTTTGCGTTTTCACTTTTTGTCTGAAAGTTGTTGTTTTTTACTGTTCCTGTGCAGAAGTCAAGGTCTATTTGGTCTCCGTAGTTTTGGTTAAATTCTGTTCTTTGTATCAAAACAGAGCCGTATTTTACATTCAAGCCGTCGTCTGAAATGCTTCCGCTTACTTTTGAATCTGCAAGCTCTAAATCGGAATGGTATACTGATAGTTGTCCTGAGAAAAATATTCCGTTGATGAAGTGTTCGTTTCCTCCGTTTATTTTTAAGTGTTTTATGGTTGTTTTGCTGTCAATGCCGTTTCCAACAATGCCAATTACTCCGAATGCCCGATTTTGGTCAAGCCTTGAAATTTCAACGTGGTTTTCTTCTGTTCCCTGAATGTCTATGTCTGAATATGAAACAATTGATTTTTCTGGCCCGATTAGTATTTTTGTTCCTGCGTCGAGCACTATGTCCAGGTTTTTTGGAATGACTACATTTTCCTGAACATAATATTCTCCTTTTGGCAGATGAAGTTCAATGCCGTCTTTTTTGAATGCAAGTTCCGGATACTTGTCCAGAAATTCTTTTTCTGTCATTCTTTGCAGGTCCCTGTAGTCACTTTCTCCTTTTGAAATTTTTAGGTATACGTCATTTGTTGGCAAAACCTTTCCGGTTATTGCGTTTTCAATCTCTGTTTCTATTGAAAGCAATTCTATATCTTTTTCCGCCGGAAATGTTATCTCGGTCATAAAAACAATTCTTAATGGTTCCATTTCCTGGCCCAAACCGCTTTGGAGAATATTTTTGTTTATTTGTTCTTTTAACTGCAGAATGCCATTTGCGGTATTCACCTGCTTTTCTGAAACCAGTGTTCCTTTTTCGTTAAATGTTTTTACAACCGCTTCAGTGTTTGTGCCGGGGCTAAGGTTTATTGAAAGGCGGTTGAATTTTATCGCTGTTACGCTGTCCGGAATAATCTCTAAAACAATTTTGTTTCCTGTTTTAATTGTGTTGATGTAGCATTTGCTGTGGTCAAATTGCTTTTGCAATATGTCAAAATTATTTTCAAGGGTTAATATTTGCGTGTCCATATGCTGTTTGATTTCCCTGCTGCTATACCTGTCTGTTGTATCGTTTAAAATTGCCGGCTCATATTTTTTCCTAATTTCTTTAAAGCTGTCCAAAACCAATTCCCTGTCTTTCAAAATTTCATAAATCTTCTGGTTTCTCATATGGCGCAGCTTGCTGTTCCTCAAGGCGTATACTAACATTGGTTCGGGTTTGCCGTAATCTGTAAGATAATAGTCAATTCCTCCTCTGTAGACCTCAATTGGCTCTATAAGATTTTCTATTCTTGGAACAATGCCAAACTTTCCTGTTGTTAAATTATACTGCAGCCGTCTGTTGTCTCCTGCAAAGTCGTGTACGCTGCCAAGGACTGCCCTTAGTGCCTCAATGCTTGAAATATTTTCCATATCCAGAAATGTTTCAAGCCTGTTTTGGTCGTTTAATACAATTGCCTCATAAAACTGGTCAAGGCTGTAGAATACCTCTTCTGCCTGTTCACTGTCTATTTCCTTAATATTGCTTATATCGTAATCAAAAGCTGTAACATGGTCGAACATCAGCACTCCTAACTGCTGGTAAACCGGAATTGGAAATATGACCTGGACAAACCCTCCTCTCTTTTTTCTTGCATGGTCTTCTATCCAATTATCTGAAGGTGAAAGTATTATGGTGTTTGGCTGGCCGTTTCTTTCCATATAATACTGGTCAATTCCTTCTTCTACAAAATATATTCCTTGTGAAACTCCATTTATTTTTACAGAGGCTATTTCATATTCTGGTGTAAAAAGATTGAGCCTATTTGCAAGCCATTTAGTAAATATTGGCAAAAAGAAAACCCTTTCCTCAGGAATTACAAAGTTTAGCCGCCTCTTTCCGTCAATAAATTCTTCCGCACTTGCCTTTATTTTGAACGACTTTTTCATATTTTGGTAATGTGGCCACAGGTCTCCAAACAGCCCCAGTTTCACATCATATGTTTCGCCATCGTGCTTCATTTTTACGTTTTTGTAATCGGATGCAAACTCTGTTTTGTAGCCTGTTTCAAAGCTTTCTTCGCTTGCGTCCTTTAAATATTTGAGGTCGGCAGCCGACAACTCAAATTCATATTCGGGAATGTTTGGATTTTTTTCAAATTTAAGTGCCATAAAAGGGTTTATTTCGTCACTTGCCCTAAACAACGCAACCCTCACAGTATTCACTATTGGGGCAGTTGAACTTATGTTATCCAAAAAATCAAACATAAACCAGTCGCTTGAAAAAAGCCCAAAGCCAACAATGGCAATGACTGCAATTGCAAGCAATGCCTGGTTGTGCCTGTTCTTTTTTCCCTTAAAATTTTTGAAAATTTTTTCAAAACCTATTTTAACCACCTTAATTAACAAAACTGTTTTTTTTTAGCCCTGCAGAGATTCGAACTCCGGTCGCCGGGTCCAGAACCAGGTATTCTTGGTCACTAGAAGACCGGGCTTTGAAACACGCTATATAATTTATAAAACAAATAATATTAAAAAGCTTAAAAAAAATGCTTGTGGGATTTCAGCCAATTTCAATGATTTTTTTATATCTTGTTATTGAGCCAAAGCACCGGCATTTCCTTTTTTCGCCTAAAACCCTTGCACTTATCACTATATCATAGCCTTCTTTTGCACAAGCCGTTTTGCATTCTTTTACTGCCTACTGGTTAAAGATATACACAGGCAAGGCAATTGCAAGATAGCAAACAATGACTATTACCGCAATCTTTTCCCACTTCATAAAATTCACTGAAAAAAAGCCTATTTTCCGAAATTTCTTTTCCTTAAATCAAATTTGTTTATTGCTTTTGCCAAATCCTCTTTGCTGAATTCAAGCCAGCAGTGCCTGCAAAAATAGAGCTCGCTGTAAGCTGTTTGGAACGGCACGGCATTTCTTGCAAAACGCCTGTTTCCGTCAGGAATAAAAACAATAGATTCAAGCATTGAAGCTACCCTTTCACAGTTAAACAGCTTAAGTTTCCTATTAATTAAAACGCTGAATTCCTTTAAAAAAATTACTGTTCTTCACACAATTTGATGATTGTAACAATTGCCCTATTTTTTTGCAAGGCAAGCTATTTTTTTGCAAGGCAAGAATTAAATATGGCAATTGCCTTATTATATCGATTTTCTAATGGATGAATTAAGCAAGAAAAAAAAGGAACAAATGGCCGAAATAGTTTCCAATCTTAAATTAAAAATGGCTGAACTTGACGAGCTTGGTAAAAAAATCAAAATGGAAGGAAAGCTTGTTTCTCCGAGAAAAACCCAGCAAATTCTTGAAGAAATAAAGGTCCCGTCATTAAAACTTCTTAAAGAGCATTAATTCTAAAAGAGATTTTTTCATGCTTTCAAACAAAACAACTAAAAAAAAAATAATTGACAAAACATTTATTGCAAAAACCCACTGGCAAAAAATGAAGGGGTTAATGTTTGAAGATGCAAAAAAATTCAATTACGGACTGATATTCTGCCTGCCGCGTGAATCCATTGCAAATTCAACAATTCACATGCTTTTTGTGTTCTTTCCAATCGATTTAGTATACCTTAACAAGAACAAAAAGGTAGTGGATATTGCAAAAAACATTCTTCCATTTTCACTAGGGTATATTCCAAAAAAGCCAAGCAAATACTTTGTAGAATTGCCTGTTGGAAAAAGCAAGGGCATAAGGCTTGGAGACGAACTGCAGTGGTAACCGCCACACCAAATCAGAAACCCTTGAAAAAAAGAGCTTCAGCAATTGCAGGTTAAGCCAACAGCTGCGGCATGCTCCCAGCAGGCACTGCAGGCTTCAAAATCTGTCAAAGCCCTGTTATAGACCATTACTTCATCAATAAAGCCATTGAATTTGTTTGTATACCCCGCGCCGCGGCAAAAAGGCGTTTAATCGTCCAAAGACCTGCCAACATACATTTCCTTGCAATTTCTTGAGCAAAACTTTTGATAGTATAGTGGTTCTCCTACATTTTCAAGAGGCTTTTTGCATTGCATACACTTTCTTTCAGTAGGATATTTTGTTGCATGCCTTGAACTGCTTTGCTTGATGTATTTGTCCAAATCCATTAAAACCACAAATAAAGTATTTACCACAGAGCAGGATTTAAGCATATCGCCAACAATTTCCGATTTTGTAAATAGAGGAAAGAAAAAATAGATTGCTTTTCTTTCCCCCTTTGCCTTTTTGCCTTTCTATTACAGAATTCGGGGGTGATAAAACCCACATTTAATATGTTCAACCTTGTATTTAATATACGCGGTTTTGAAAATCAAACAATACCCCATAGAACCTTGTTTGAAAAGTAAAATAAGGCATTTTTTTCATAAATTTCCTTCAAAACCTTTAAAGGCGGTTTATGTCTTATATTCCGTTTGGATGCTTTGGCGCGAAAGATTTAAAGTTATAATGCTTTTATAATATTTGTGAAGTATTAATGACTACACTTAAGATTGTTAAAACAGCCCATTATAAGAAATTTCATGAAAGGTTTGTTCCTTGGAGTTTGGTTGTTGAAACAATCTTTACAGGAAAGCAAAAGAAAAAGGGAAAGGATTTTATTGAATTTAGGGGAAGAAAAACCCAGATTTTGTGTAAAAAAGATAAAAAAAGAAATTTGTTGAAAGTAATCAATGCTAAAAAGGAGGTTTAAAATGAAATGCAAAAAATGCGGCGGAAGCCTTGAAAAGTTTTCTGTAGATGTTGAAGACAGTGGTTTGCCTAGTGAAGGCTTTGAATGCAAAAAGTGCGGTGAATTATTTTTTGACGAGAAAAAAAGTAAAGCCGTTGTTGAAGACTTAAAAAGAACAAAGTTGCTGAAAGAACTGCCTGTTCTAAGTATAAGGCAGAAAATCATTAAGCTGTCAAAAAACAGGCTTGGTTTTTATTTCAACAAAGACCTGGCAAGATGTGCAAAACTCAAAGCAGGGGAGCCAATTGAAGTAAGGCTATTAGACAAAAAAACAATTATGGTAGAAGTCAAATAATAACTTATAGATTCAAAAAAACAGGTTGCTTTAATAAAAGCCTTTGGCACAATTCACATTGTTTTCAGAACCGCCGGCAACAGCCCCCACATTTTTGGCTTGAAGAGCATTTTTTTCATAAAAAGGGAGGGCCTGTCCATGTCGCCGTATTCTGACAAAAACTCTTCAATTCCTGCCGCTTTTGCTTTTGCAATAAGTGAATCAAACTGCATTGGCTTAAGTCCGTTGATATAAGAATATAGTTTCCAATGCATTGCAAGCTCTTTGTTTATTGGCTGCAGGTACTTGCCATAATCTGCCAAAGGTTTTCTGTGTTTTAAATGGTTTGCAATTGTTTCAGAACAGGCTTTTGCTGCCTTTAATCCAAAAACTATTCCTCCACCTGTGGTGGCCTTTGTTTGCGCTGCGGCATCTCCAACAAGCAGCGCGTTTCCTGAAACAAGCTCTTTTGAGGGTGGTGCAATTGGAATCAATGCACTGCTTTTGCTTAAAATGCGTATGTTTGGTTTCTTTTTTTCTAAAAATTGTTTCATTGCTTCTCCTGCATTTCCTCCAGGGCTTATACCAAGTCCAATTCTTGCAATATCGTTTGATTCTGGAACAACCCATGCAAAAAATCCAGGTGCAAATTCTTCAAAGTGCAATTCTACAAATTCTTTGTCAAACTTTCCTGCTGCTCTTACCTGAAATGCCTGTACGAAATTTTTTTCAAAAAGTTTTGGAAAAATAGCATGTCTTACTATACTGTGTGCTCCATCGGCTCCGACAGTAATTTGTGACTTAATAAATTCGCCCCTGCCTTTTGTTTGCATAAAAAGGCTGTTGTTTCTTACATCAATCAGTTTGCTTTCGAGTCTTATATCGCATCCTAGCCGTTTTGCTTTTTTGTAAAACATTTGGTCAAAAAGAAAGCGGTCAATTACATATGCAACTGTTTTATTTTTTTTAATTTCAAGGCTTTCGCCTCCTGGAGAAAAGATTCTGGCGCCCTTTATTTCGTTCACAACACTGTTTCCCAATTCAACTCCAAGGCCTTCAATTCCTGTTTTTGAAACAAGGCCGGCACACTGCACAGGCCTGCCAATGGTGGAATGCTCTTCAAAAACGCTTGTTTCAAAGCCCTCTTCCGCAAGCAAGGCAGCGCAATGCAATCCGATTGGACCTCCGCCAATAATATTAATTACTCCCACAAAAATCCCTCTAGAATAATTGGTATTTTATCTTTAATAGGGTTTGCTTTTTGTTTCTGGAAACCACTAAAATCAAGAAAAGGAAAATTCAGTTTCTGTACTATTCAGCCACTGTACTTCCACTTTGGGTCGGAAGACTCTTCCTTTTTGCCGCTTCCGCCAATCTTGTCAAAGAATCCGGATCCAAAGCCTGCTCTTCCTGCAGCTGTTTGAATTCCAAAAGGTGTTTCTTTTTCTTTTCCGATTTTTCCTGTTGCAAAAAGGGCAACAATTGCAATCACTGCAATTATTAGCACAATCCATCCGCCCAGCTCTACTGCTCCGCCAAGACCAAAAAGACCAATTGCTGTTCCTGAAAAGCTTGCTTCGTTCATTTCTGTTTCAGAGCTTACAAGAACAGGCGGAACTGCAAACTTGTTCAAAATTTCCGAATCAATCATTGCATTAGCCTGCTCTGCAGTTAATTCGCTTTTTAAAGCATAAACAATTGTTTCTTCTTCTCCTGCTTCAAGCGAAACAGTCCATTCAAGCACAGGGTCGTCAACAATTACTGTAAAATTTTTTCCTGCAATCTCGGAAGCGGTTTCCGCAAACTCTTTTGGTATAACTTCTATAATTTTTACCTCTTGCGCTTCGCCTGAATCGTTTTTCACAACAAGGGTAATAACCGCCTTATAATAAACTCCATTTCCGTTGCCAACCTGCTTTAATGAAAGGCTTCTTTCAACGCCGTTGCTTTCAAGCATCTCTGTTGCCTCATCACAAACACTTTGGCTGAATCCAAGCCCTTTCATCAAAAGCTCCAAATGCTCTTCGTTGAAAACATACAGGCTTTTCTCTCCATAGGTTTCAACAGCAACCAAGCCTGCAAGCTCTTCAAGCATTGCAGCTGCCTCATCGGCCTTTTCAATAGCTTCTTCATAATCTTCTCCATCAAACAATTCCTGCGCACTACCAAGCAATTCCTGTGCCTCGCCAAACAATTCATCCTGTTCCGCATCCAAAGCAATTCCCAAAACATCAAGCTCTGCAAGTAAAGAATCAACAGTTTCCTTTACAGCGGAAGCGACATCAAGGGCGTTTTCTGCGGCAATTTTATCTTCATCGTTGTTTTCATCGATGGAATC
>JAFCCG010000044.1 GCA_017610335.1 Chloroflexota bacterium
TTGTACAGCCACTTAAAGCAAGGAGTATGCCTAGTAAACAGATTGCCAAAAACTCTTTTTTCATCCTCATACTTTTTCCTTCAAATACTTTTTATTGGTTTTGCTCAAGCCCACGGCTAGAAATAAGCGCAGATTGATAGCGAGGGGAGGGAGTCGAACCCTCTTCCTCGGCTCTGCAGGCCGGTGCATAACCGTTCTGCTACCCCCGCTTGTATTCTAACAGAATTTACACTTCAAAATCCTTTTTATAGCTTTGCTTGGCAAACTTATTTCATGACAGAACAAGAATGTCTGCTTGTAAAAACAGCTTCGGAAATTTCTTTAAAAAGTCCTTTTGTAAGGCGCTTTTTCACAAAAAAGCTTGAGCAAAGCATCAAGTTTGCCTTGAAAAGAAATGGAATTGTCTTGAACAAAATTGCAAGGGGCGGGGGAAGGCTTTATGTGTTTTGTTCAAATTGCAAAAATGCACAAAAGGTTTTGTTAACAATTTCAGGAATCCACGCAACGGCAATTGCACAGCATTTTAATCCTGCAGAATTTGAAGAAATTGAATTGCAGGTTGTTGCTTTTGCAAAGAAATTTCTGAAAAAAGGAAACGAGTTTGCCTTGGATGCAAGGGTCGTGGGAAACAATCTTTCAGCACGCGACCTTGAGCGAAACATTGGCGCTGCTGTTATGAAGGCAATTCCCGACCTTAAGGTAAAACTTAAAAATCCTGAAAACGAAATTTTTATTGAAGTAAGCAAAAAGGATTTCTTCATTTACACAGAACAAATCAAAGGCCTTGGCGGCCTGCCATTGGGAGTAGAAGGTGCTGTTGCCATGCTCTTTGAAGGCAAAGAAGATGAATTAGCCGCAGCCTTCCTGCTAATGCACCGCGGCTGCAATATCTTTCCTATTGTAAAAAAGCTATCGGCAAGGCTTGAAAGCCATGCTGCAAAGCTTGTTCCATTCAACGATTACAGGCAATTTTCCTTAACCTTAAAAAAGGATTTGCCTGCCTTGATTGAAGAAAGGAACATAAAGGCGATTGGCACAGCAGACAGCAAGCTTGACAGCCAATCATTGGCTTCCTACAAAAAATTCGACAAAAGCAAAAACCTTGTAGTGCTAAGGCCGCTTTTGCTTTATCCTGAAGATAAAAAAGCAAGGCTTTTTGAGCTTTTTGTCGATGAAAAGACTTAAATAATTTTTTTGCTTCACTTCCTTGCATTGAAAGCAATAAAAACTTATATGGCATTAGATTCTTTTATGGACTTGGTAGTAGCAGGCTATTTGTTGCATGACGTGCTTGACATTGACGGTCAAATCAAAGAATGCCTTGGAGGGTCTGCCGCCTACACTTCTTTGGCTGCAGCCAAACTTGGAGTGAGTGTTGGAATTGTTTCAAAAGTTGGTGAAGATTTCAAATATTTTAAAGAGCTTGAAGGAATTGACTTAAATGGGGTTTTAAAGCAAAAGATTACAACAGTTTTTTTCAACACCTACAGAAACGGTGTTAGAACCCAAAGGATTGCAAACATTTGGGGAAAAATAGTGGCAGAAGGCATTCCTGGCAATTGCCTCAAAGCAAAGGCAATTCACCTTGGTCCGGTTTTCAACGAAATAAGCATTGAAACAATTTCTTTCCTTAGGCAAAATTCAAATGCCTTTATTTCACTTGACCCACAGGGATTCCTCAGAGGAGAAGAAAACAGCATTGTCTTCCCAAAAGAAATGGATTACTCTCTGCTTGATTTTGTTGACCTGGTAAAGGTTTCAGAAAGAGACTGTTCTCAAAAGGCTCTTAAGATAATGAAACAAAAGTGCGGGATTGTAATCGTGACCCGCGGCAAAGAGGGCTCAACAGTCTTTTCGGATGGAAAGGTCTTCGACATTCCATTCTTCAAGGTAGAAAAGCTTGTTGACGAGACAGGTGCTGGAGACGTCTTCATGGCGGGTTTCATCAAAGAATACCTTGAATCAAAGGACGTGGAAAAATCAGCCTTGTTTGGTTCTGCAACAGCAAGCTTTGCAGTAGAAGACTTTGGTGTGAACGGCATTGGAAGTCTGGAAGAGATTACTAAGCGAATAAGGCATTAGACTATTGCTCTTTAATCCATTCAATTGCTTCTTTTAGATTCTTGCAAATCTTGTCTGCCTTTTCAAAGCTTTGTCTGGCTGACCATTCGCTTGGGATGGCAACACAGGCCATGCCAGCCCCCTTTGCCGAAGCAGTGCCAAATTCAGTATCTTCTATAGCAACACAGCTTGCCGGCTCAAAGCCAACTAATTCAGCAGCTTTTAGGTATGTGTCGGGAGCAGGTTTGCTTTTTGCTACATCTTCGCTCCCGGTGACAATTTCAAAGTATTGCCTCAGCCCAACATTCTCCAATTTCATCAAAATTTCCTTTTTTGGACCACCGGAGCAAACAGCAACCTTGAAACCTGCATCAATTGCTTCCTTGACCGCTTCCTCTGCAAAAGGCTTTCTTTCCAAAGGCTCTTCCTTGAACCACTGCATCAAAAGCTTTTCCTTATCTTCAAGAAGCTCTCCCTTCTTGGCAGGCAGATTAAAGTCTTCAATTAGCTGTGCCTCAATAACTGCGCCGCTTTTTCCCGCGTAGTCAAAATACTGCTCTTTGCTTAATTCAACGCCAAACCTTTTCAATGCTGGCAGCCAACCCCTGTACTGAAAGCCCTCGCTGTCAACCAGCACGCCGTCCAAGTCAAATATTACTGCTTTAAATTTCATTTGAATGCCCTCTTGGACTTTGCAAGTCCTCTTGCAATCCATATTCTTTGCAATGCACTAATATTTGTAAGTATTGCAAGCAAAGCAATTACATAAGTTAAGTATATTGGATTGAATACAGCCGCAATTATGCCGACAAAGAGGATTATTAGCCTTTCAGCCCTTTCAAGGATACCGCCTTTCAGTTCCTTTCCTTCAGGAATAATTTCTTTTTCTTTTGCCGCGGCCTTTGAATAGGTTGTCATCATTCCGCCGAAAAGATACAGGAAAATCCATGCATATACAGGAATGTAAAACTCTGGCAAGCCAACAAAAAGCAGGCCAAATACTATAATTGCTTCAACATACCTGTCAACAATTGTATCAAGATATGCCCCAAATCTGCTTTCCTTGCCTGTAACGCGGGCAACCGCTCCGTCAACCATGTCAAGAAAGCTTGCAAGGATAAAAAGGCTGCCTGCAAGAAAAAAATTATGCTGTGTGAGAAAGTAAACTGCAATGATAACAGGAACAAGTGAAAAAAGTGTCCACTGGTTTGGCGTTAAAGGGATTTTGCTGAATAATTTTCCAATTTTTGCTGAAAGGCTATCAAAATGTTTTCGGTTTTTGTAAAGCATGTTAAAAAATAACTCCTGTTATGCCAGTATATGAAAAAAAAGAAATAAAAAGGAAAGGCAATCACCTTTCCCTTTCGCCCTTGATATAGGCTTCGACCATTTCTCTTGCAACAGGGTCGGAATATTGTATGGCTGGATGTTTCATTGTGTATGCGCTTATGCTGTCAAGCTTTCCTTTAATTCCTCTGTCCAAAGCAAGCTTTAGGCATCTTAAGCCATCAATAGTGCAGCCCGCACTGTTTGGAGAGTCTTCTACTTGCAATCTTACTTCAACATTTACAGGCGCTTCACCAAATTTCCTTCCCTCAATTCTGCAGAAGCAAATTTTTCTGTCCTTAATCCATGGAACAAAGTCGCTTGGTCCAATGTGAACCTTGTCTGCTGCCAATGGGACTCTCAGGTTGCTTTGTACAGCGTCTGTTTTTGAAATCCTTTTGAACTTCAGCCTATTATGCCTTGCCATATTCAAAAAGTCTGTGTTTCCGCCAACATTCAATTGGTAGGTCCCATCAATTTTTACACCCCTGTCGTCAAACAGCTTTGCCAAAACACGGTGTACTATTGTTGCTCCAACCTGTGCTTTGATGTCGTCTCCAACACACGGCAAGCCCTTTTCAACAAACTTTTTCTCCCACTCAGGGTCCGAAACAATGAATGAAGGAATACAGTTCAAGAATGCGATTCCTGTATCCAAAGCAGCTTGTGCATAATATTGTGTTGCCTTTTCAGAGCCAACAGGCATGTAGTTCATTAAAATTTCTGCACCGCTGTCCTTAAGGACTTGCGTTGCATCAACTGACTTTTGTGATTCATCAACTCTAAATGAAACATCTTCATCATATTCAATCATGTGGTCTGCCACGCCGTCCAAAACAGGGCCCTTTTGTACAATGACATCTCCCCATTTTGAAACCTTTTCCATTATTGTATAAGTGTTGTTTGGCTTTTCATAAATTGCCTTGTTTAATGGCTTGCCAACCTTTCTTTTGTCAACGTCAAACGCTGCTACGAACTCAATGTCTGAAATTTTGTATCCGCCTATCACGTTATGCATTAGACCTGGAACACGTTCGTCTCCTTCCTTTACATCTTTATAGAATTCCACTCCCTGAATCAAAGAGCTTGCGCAGTTTCCTATTCCTGCAATTGCAACCTTTATTTTGCCCATGTTTTAAAACCTCCAAATTCTTTTACAAACATAAACTATTTTACAATCGTAAAACAATTGATATATTGTAGCTATTTTATATATATAAAACTTTCGTATCTCTTATGTAGCAATGCCCGAGGTCGAAAAAAGCAAGGAAATTGACAGGCTAAAGCGAAAGCTTGGCATTGAGCTTTTGTGGATTTATTTGCTTAGTATGCTGAAAAAGAAGCCAAGTCATGCCTATGTCTTAAGAAAAGAGGTTAAAAGAAAGTTTGGTTTCCTTCCTGGAAATGTTTCCGTTTATGTTGTGCTTTACAAGCTTGAAAAGCACAGATTTGTAAAGGCAAAGCAGGATGGCAACAAAAGCGTTTACAGAATTACCGCTTCAGGAAAAGAGCTTTTGAAAGCCGCAAAAAAGAAACTGGAACTAACTCTTGAAATGGTTGGCTAGGGCTTCCTTTTCATCAAGTGCGGCCTTGGCTTGTAGGGCTGCCTGTCCAGCCCGAGCTTTTCCAAAAGTCTGTTCGCATTTTCAAGCCTTCTCCAGGCGTACTTTTCTCCAGCTTTCTTTAGAATTGCCCTTCCAGCTGCTGTTTTCATTAAATCTTTTAGGGTCCATGGCTTGAAGTCTGCTCCCACCGACTTTCTTGCAAGTACAGTGCTTTGCCTGTTCCTATAAGGAATTGGATCTTTAATGCCAATCTGCATGTTCAATTCAGTTAGAAATTTCAAAACGCAACTGTTTGTGTATTCTCCAAAGCCTCTGGTTTTCACTTTTTTTGGATTCGCCCTGAAGCCGTTTTCAAGCAAAAAGGTTTCAAATGTTGCAGAGCCAATTCCTGTACTGTTGTAAAAGGGCTTCCCTTTTTTGCCTTCCTTGTGGAAGAAGCCAAATCTTTTTCCAAGCTTTTTTTTGGCGTAGGCTTCCTGCTGGCCAATCAGCTTTTTTTGCCAGCCCCTGTAGTGCACGGTTGGAAAAAATAGAAGGAGCCTGTTTGGGTCTGCTGCCGCCTTGTCAATTTGCTTTTTCCAAATTTTGAACAAATCTTTGGCTTCTTTTTTGGTATAAGGTATTTTGAAAAAGCTTCCGGGGTAGTGGAACGGGTGCACCAGCAGGTCAATTCTTTTAATCGGAACAGGTTTTTCCATAATAAGAATTAGTGCCTTTGAACAATTAATACTTTACCCTAGTTTCTTCTTCCTTTTCTCGCCTTTGCCGCCTGCATTTCCTTTCTCTTTCTCTCTGCCTGCTCACGCCTGGCTTTGCTGCCTGTATTCCTTCCTATACCTTTATTCCGTTTCATAATCTTGTTTCCCTCATTAATTTAAAACAACAAAGTAGTATAAACTTTTTTTGGTTGGGCATGAAAATTGCAATTTTTTCGGATATGCATATTGGCTTTGGAAAGGGCACTGCGAGAAGCGAAGAGGCTTTTGACCAGGCAAAGGAAGCATTTGAGCTTGCTTTAAAGAAAAATGCCGATTTGATTTTGCTTGCGGGTGACCTTTTCAATGAAGCAATTCCGTCACAGGAAGCATGGGTGCAAATGTTTCAATTGTTTGGCTTGCTTAGAAAAGAAAATGGCATGCAGCAGATTGTAAACTGGGAAAAGAATGGCAAAAAAAGGCAATTTTCTTTTGCTTGCACCCCTGTTATTTCAATTGCAGGAACTCACGAATTCAGGGGCAGGGACTTTAAGAATGCTTTGGAAGTTTTACAGGAAGCAGGTTGTCTTGTTTTCATTCATGCTGCAAAAGCAGTGTTTGAAAAAGATGGTGAAAAAATTGTTGTACAGGGTTTGAGCGGTGTTCCTGAAAAAAAGGCACTGGATGCTTTGAAGATGTGGAATCCACAGCCAGTGGAAGGCGCGTGCAATTTTGTTTTATTACATCAAAGTATTAAGGAATTTTTGCCATTTGATGATGACATGGTTGCTTCAATTGCCTTAGCTGATTTGCCACCTGGTTTTGATCTTGTAATTGACGGGCATCTTCATTGGGCAAGTGAAGACAATTTGACTGATAGGAATTTTCTTGTAACAGGAAGCACTGTAATAACTCAGATGAAAAAACTTGAGTCAAAAAAGCCAAAGGGAATTTTTATTTTTGAGAGTAAAAGCAAGAACCTGCAATTTTTTTCCCTGCCAAAGCAGAGGAAGTTCATTTTTGAAAAGTTTGAATTCAAGGAAGCGAATTTGGAACAAATTAGGGAAAATGTTGAAACAAAGCTTGTTGAATTGCTTTCTGTTGCAAGTGGTGATTTGCCTTTGATAAAACTTAAACTTAAAGGAAGTCTTGTAAAGGGTTTGGAAGGCAAGGACATTGATTTGCGTGCAATTGAAGAAAAGTTTAAGGACAAAGCACTTTTGTTTATTGACTGTGATTTTGAAGAGCTTGGTTTTAAGCAAAAGCTTGAACAATTGCGCAAAACACAGCTTGGAAGCAAAAGTGTTGCCGCAATGGGCTTTGAATTGTTTGAAAAAAATCTTGCCGAAACAGGTTTTAATGAAGCATTTGAAGTAAAGCGCGTTTTTGATCTTTTGGCCGAAGGCGATATTGACAAGGTTGTTGAACTTCTTTCCGAGCAAAAGCCAGGTGATTGAATGGCTGGAAAAAAGTATTCTAGCTCGCGAGCGGGAGACCCCTGCCTTTTAAGGCAGGGATAAGAGCGAGCCACAGTCTATTTCTTTTTTGTTTGTGTTATATCTCTAGCGCGGCGTGGCGCCTGCGGCGCCACTATAAGAACCGCGCTGGAGGTTTTCAATAATGAAACGTGATT
>JAFCCG010000045.1 GCA_017610335.1 Chloroflexota bacterium
ATTTTGGGTAAATAATAAAACAGTAAGAAAGAGTATGCCCGATCAAATATTCTATTTTGATTCATGTGAAGAAGCAATGGAAAACGAAGGTAGTCTAAAGGAAAAATTTGAATCTAAATACTGTTATATAAAATGCTCAGAAAATGGGTCCTATAAAGTAATCTGCGATAGGTCATTTCATAATTTTATGGATACTAAGTATCCCCCTTGGATCAACAAAACCACTTACCTGCACCTCTTCTCCAAATTCGTTACCACACCCTTTTCCTTCACAGCAAATTTGTCTGGTCCGTCTGACCAAATTGCTTATTTTTCTTCTTTAGACAGTTCTATAATTGTTTCCGGCCTTGCTGACAAGAATGGTGATGTTTCTCTTCAAAACTTTTATATAATTGATGGCTTGCACGAGCAAGATATTCCTGCAGGAGATTATTCTTTGAAACTATTGGATTCAGAAGGAACTGTTTTGTCCAGCCAAAGCTTTGGCGTTTCCTTCATGCTGCTTTCAGACCTTCCAATCGACCTGAACACAAGCGGTTTTGTTTTCACGGTACCATTCATTGAAGGAACAAAAACAATAGAAGTAATCTACAATGGTGAAATAAAAGCACAACGCATTGTTTCAGACAACCCGCCAACAGTTTCAATTATTTCACCAAACGGCAACGAAAAATGGAACGGAATTAGAACAATAAGATGGAATGCAAACGATACAGATGGCGACAGCCTCAGTTTCGTCCTTCAATACAGCGACGACAATGGCAGTACATGGAATCCGATTGCTATGAACCTAAGTGAAACAAATTATGACCTCAACTTTGACATTCTGGAACCAGCCGACACTTACAAAATCAAAGCAATTGCAACAGACGGAGTGCTAACAGGAGAAGCAACCTCAAACACATTCGTCATCCAGCCACAAGACTCTACTGACATAGACTCTGATGGCGACGGAATAAACGACGAATTTGACAAATGCCCAAATACAATTAGAGCGCTAGAAGTATACGGCTGCTCTTGCAAGCAAATACTTGAATTAAAACCAGGCGAGGATAAAGGCGAACTAAAAAACGGCTGCTCTCCAGGCACAATAAAAGTCTTTACAAAACAAATAGGATGGGCAAAAAACCTGTTTGAATAACTGCTTATTTCCAAAAAAGAACAACTATTTTTTCCAATTCCAACACTTTTATTAACCACTTAATCCACTACTAATTACAACACACTATCCAAAAAAAAGAAGATGATAAAAAAATGGTAAAAAAAATTTTGTTACTTTGCTTGACAGTCATACTTTTGACCAGTATGGCACAAGCATTAATGGATCCGCCAGAATTAATAATAGTAGAAAAACCAGACTATGTAGATATCTCGTACGGCCAGGGCGGTCAAGGCGGATTACTTATAATAAAAGGATTAGATGGGCACGAGGTGCAACTGGTAAAAAGCCCATTGCAAGAAGGTTCTGAAAAAAAAACCCAACTTGAAGAAGAACTGAGAGATGGCTTTGTTTTTATAATGTTGTTAAACATGGGCGACTACGAAATGGTTGTTGATGGAGAGCAGTCAATAAAATTTTCCATCGGAAAAGAAATAATAGAAGCAAATATCCACAGGGAAAACATGAAAAACCAATTACTTTACTCAGGAATCGGCACGATAATACTGGGAACACTACTGTTATTGGCAACAGTAATTTTGCGAACCAAAAAAACATGGAAAATAACAGCAATAGCAATCATCGCAATAGGAGCATACCTATTGCTAAACTATTGGATATATATTAATCTTTCTTTTTAAAAAAAAATAGACTAGAAAAAAGGAAGAAAAAAAGCCAAAGCAGTAGTGAACAATTCCATAAACCCAAACCACAAGTAAACCTTTTGGTTGAACTTTTTTCAACCGCTATTATATAAGTCTGAAACCAAGAGTTATTTTAGGGGTGTAGGTGAATTGGAATGGAGCAACAAGCTCTTGAACTGAAAAAGATATTTAATGGAATAATTGACAGCTTTGGATTAAACCACGCACGCGTATACTACACCCTGCTGTCAAGCGAAGTGAAAACCGCAAAACAACTCATAGAACAAACAAACGTAAACCAAGCAACCACATACGCAGTACTGCGCGAACTGCTCAAATGGGAGCTAATCAAACACAGTAACACAAATCCAACAAGCTACTTCATAGACAACCCAATGAAAACCTTCGAACAACAAGTCAAAAGAAAAGAAAAAATAATCAACACCAAACGAAAACAACTAGAAAACCTGATAGCATCAGACACAGACGAAACAGAAAAATACATAATCAAAATAGGAAAAGGCCAGCAAACAAAGTTAGTGAACGTGCTAACAAAAAAAGAAATCAAATACAAAGGAGAACTAATAAAAATAAGAGAATCGCTTGACAAGATGCTAAAAGAAGCGCCGGAAAAGGAAAGAAAGTACGCTGTAGCATACTATAAGTGAACAAGCCAAAATTTTGCTTGTCGGTCTCAACCGCTTTCTTGACAGAACCCTAAAAAGAAAAGTATAAATAGTAGTTCAATGTAATTTTATTATGGCTAAAAGAGTAAGTGTAGCAACAAAAAGATTACAAAAGAAACAAAAAAAGATAACGACTGCTACGAGGGCTATGAAATTGTACAATACGAAAAATGTTTTTGGTAAATCAAAAGCAGAATTAAAAAATCTACCAAAATACCCTAGATCAGTTCAAAAGTTGCCTTTAAAGCTAAAAGCAACGGCATTAGCTCTTGAAGCACTACCAGAGGCTAGAATGGCCTCGATGATGAGTGGACAAAAAATGACGAAGATTATTATGGAGAACTTTATTAAAACCCAAAAGGATCTTTTAGCTAAAACAACAAACCCACAACATAAAGCAAATATTAAATTGAATATACTAACTACTGAAAAACTTTTTAAAATGACTTGGAAAAAAACCAAATCGAAACGATAATTTAATTAACAACCTTGCACTATACTGTTTCTGCATAATAAATTCAGCCAGCCAATAAGAGGCAGGCGGTTGATTTAGTGGTAAAGTCCTACCGGGGGCGTTGGTTACCTATATGGTAACCTTTTTATTCTTTTCTTATTCTATATATTAACATGACTGAAACTTTGACAAAGCAAGAATTTTCCTTGTACAGCTTATTGTATTTAAAGTTTGGAAACAAGCCATTTGATTTGGATAGCATGCGCTGGTATTTCTCCAAACAAATGTTGAAGAAGTTGGTTTTTAACGTGGTTGAAGCAGGCTGGTTGAAAAGCGTTGGGCGAGGGATATATACCTGTATAGTTCCAAAAGAAGCAGTAACAGGCTTGTTTAAGCCAAAAGTTGAAAAGACCTTGCCAGAATCTGGTTTAAGCTATTGCTTTACAAGAGCTACCGCTGCAGAAGCCTGGAGCAATGAAACTTACATTCAGAGAAGTTGGGAATACAACCCATTCTTTGTTAAAGTCTTAATGAGAGAGTTGAAGAAGTGGAAGCAGTTCTTGGATTCAAAGGAAATAAAGTTTTTTGTTAAAAAACCTTCAAACGCAATTGGCGAATTTGTTGTATTAATTCCGGCTGCTTCAATGAAAGTTGACTTTCATAACAGTAGGCCAGTTGAGCCATTGCAGGAAACCATCAAATTTTGTGAAACCAACAAAGACAGCTTCGAATATGTCTTGGCATACTTGTCAAATAAGTATAAAAAGAAAACTAGTGCTTCAAAAGAAATGTTGATTAAGGCAAGGGAAGCATTATGATTTTTGAGGAAAGGGAAAGATTCATCTTCTCCATGCTTGAGGAACTCAAAGGCAAAGTTGACTTTGTTGTAATCGGAGGGTATGCAATCAATGCTTACACTCTACCTCGTTTTTCTGTTGACTGCGACCTTGTAGTCAAAGATAGGAAAGCAATGCTTGCAGTCAAAAGAATCCTTGAATCAAAGGGTTTTGCAAAAAGGGCAATAGGAATTTTGTCTGGTTACAAAGGAGAATTCCTTTGCCTTGCAACAAAAAAGCCAGTTGTTACAACTTTTGATGTTCTGGCCGGCAATGTTGAGGATAGGATTACCAAAACAATGTTTCCGGCAGAACTCATTTTCAAATATTCAGCAAAAAGAATAATCTTTGGCAAGGGCAGCCCTGCAAGAATTGAAACAAGGGTTGCTGATGCAGAAATGCTTTTTATGATGAAGGCAGTGAGCTGCAGAAAGCCAGATATTAGGGACGTGTTTATGCTGGCTTCAACCAAGCTTGACAAGGCAAAGATTCTGAAAATAACAAAAGAAACTCCAATCCCGAAAGAAAGCATTGAAAAAATCGTGGAAAAAATAACTTCAAAGGGATTCAAGGATTCTTTGCAAGGAGTCTTTGGAATGCTTCCAGAAAAACAGTTCGAAACAAGTAAAAGGAAACTGCTCGCTCTGTTGAAGAATGTTTGAGTGCTGCCAAAATAAATATTAAATATTACACAACAATAATTGCTTTAGATGGCTGAAATAAAAGAGGAACCAGGCAACTGCAAAAAGTGTGGTAAGAGAATTGGCGGTCGGGGGCGCTATTCGTTTTGGCCCTAACCTACCCGGGTGCCTTATTCTTATTTTTTAATTGTATTACTTCTATTATATTAAACTTGGAATTAAAAAAGCAGGGTGGGAGAATGGTTAAATGAATTACCAAAATTTGTTCAGCTTTGAAATCAATTTTAAGGCAGTTAGTGTTTTGGTGTTGCTTGCTGTTTTGCCGAACATTTTTGGAATGGCCAATTTGAATACGGTGTTTGGATTCAACTTGCATTCATTCCAATATATGGTATTTGTAGCAGGAGCAATTTATGGCCCTATAGGGGGAGCAATTGCAGGAGGCTTTGGAGCCCTTTTCAGTGCAGTTACATTAGGCAATCCATACATTGTAATTGGAAACATTATTCTGGGAATTACAGCCGGTGCCCTGATAAGAAAAGGAATTGGAATAGTGCCGGCTGCAATGGCAGGATTTGCAGTGCAAATTCCATGGATTTGGGTAACCGATGTTTACCTCATGAAAATGCCTGCAGGCATTGTTACAGGAATTATTTTTATGCTTCTGTTATCAAATTTAATTTGGGCAAATGCTGCAAAATTCACTTTCAAAAAAATTGCAAAAATAGTAGAATGATTAAAAAAACACCGTGCGAAAAAAGAGTAATAAGATAACGGAAAAAAGTGGTAAAATGATTGAAAAAACGTTTGATGAATTTTTTTCAAGACTTGACAAAATTGACTTTGGAAAACATGATTTAATTATTGCAATTGGAAGCGGAGGAATTGAACCAGCAAAATTTATTCAAAAAAAATTAAAGATTCCAATGAAAGTTATTACAGTCAATTACAGGGACAAATCAAACAAGCCAAAATATGAGGATGCAAAATTGCTTGAAAGAAAAGAATTCAAAAAAAAGAATGCGAAAATTTTGCTAGTGGATGATGTTTCAAGAACAGGAAAAACACTGCGGGTTGCAAAAGATTATTTAAAAGGCAACGAAATCAAAACATGTTTAGTTAACGGCAAGGCAGATTATTCATTTTATAATTTAGAAGAATGCATCAAAATGCCGTGGAAAAAATAAAGCAAAAAATAGGATTGAAAACAAAACGAAAAAAATAGATTGAATGAGGAATTAAAATGTCAAAGGTTTTTTTTAAAGCAATTACTTTGGATTCAGGAACTGAAAAAGTTGCGAGCGCGGCTAAGGAATTGCTAGGCAAAGTAATTGAATGTGAAAACATCGCGCTTGAAAAAGAAATTCCAATAAAAGTCCACTTTGGAGAAAAAGGAAACATCACTTTTATCAAATCAGAATGCTATAATGGACTAATTGATTTTTTGGAGGAAAGAAAAATAAAAACTTCTTTTATTGAAACAAACGTTTTATACAAAAGTAAAAGAAGGCTTAAGGAAACACACCTTGAAGTTGCAAAAGAACATGGTTTTACAAGAATTCCAATTACAATTGCCGACGGAGACCATGGCGAAAACTATTCCGAAATCGAAATAAACAAAAAGCATTTCAAAACATGCAAAATAGGCAAAGACTTTTCAAAATACAATCAATTTATTGTAACCTCCCACTTTAAGGGCCACATAATGGCAGGCTTTGGAGGCGCAATAAAACAATTAGCAATGGGTTTTGGTTCAAGAGGCGGAAAGCTTGCAATGCACCTTAACATAAAACCAAAAATAAAAGAATCTGCATGCACAAAATGCGGCGCGTGTAAAGAAAATTGCCCTGCAAACGCAATTACCATTACAGAAAAAAAATCTTTTATTGACCCTGAAAAATGCATTGGCTGCGCGGCCTGCACAGCTGTCTGCGAACACAATGCCGTAAAAACTTTTGGGCTAAAATCAATTTTTGGAGCATTGGGTAACCCATTTTATCAAAGAATAGCAGAATATGCTTTTGCCGCACAAAAAGGCAAAAAAAACATTTACATAAACTTTGCCCTAAACATCACACCAAGATGCGACTGTGATGGAAGCGAAATGAAGCCGATAACAAAAGACATTGGAATCTTTGCATCAATTGATCCAGTTGCAATCGACCAAGCATGCTACGATTTGGTAAAAAAATCAGGAAAAAAATTAAGAGGCCAAAGCATATTAAAATATGCTGAAAAAATAGAACTAGGCTCACGAAACTACAAACTAACAAGCATATAACCTTTAACCCCACTAAAAATGCAAAACCACCTAACTGCCCAAGTTTGCCAAACAGCTGGAAAGAAGCAAGCAAAAATACAGCTATTTTTCACATAGGTGGTAAAAATAGCTCATATTAGTTTCACATAGAGGACAAAAAGCATATATATTAGTTTCATATATATTACCATCGAATGCCACAGAATTTTAAGTCAAATATTTTAAAAGAAATTGAAGACAACTGGCCAATTCACGTGAAAGAACTAGTTTTAAAACTCGGCCTGGAAGACACCAACAGCAGCACAAAAAGAATCAGCTACCATGTCCAACAACTTGAAAAAGAAGGCAAAGTCAGAACAAAACGCATAGGCCTTGCACTCACAGCCTGGCCAATGGAAATGGAAAA
>JAFCCG010000046.1 GCA_017610335.1 Chloroflexota bacterium
CCCTACAAAAGCTTCAATCATTATTTTTGTGCAATCGGGCAAATCGTTTCTTGTTGCTTTTCTTATTTGCATTTCTTTTCACCTTTTCATGTTGTAGTTTTAGTAAGCTTGCAGTGTTTTCTTTGATTTGGCTGCTTTTATGATTTCGCGTGCTGTTTCTTTTATTGTTTTTCTGTTTGTGTCGATTTTTGTCCAGTTGTTGTTTGTTTTTGAGAATGTTGTGTGGAGTTCTATTGCTCTTTTTCCCATTACTTGTTTTGGGTTGCGTTGGCTGTCTCTTTTTTTAATTGTTTTTTTGTCTGCGGTTAGGAGAAATGCTTTGAATTTGAAGCCTTTGAGTTTTTTCTTGTATTGGTTTAGCCTTTTTGGCGAAACGACTATGTCGTCTATGAATACGTTGAATCCTTTTTCTGCAAAGTTTTTTGCCATGGCACAAGCATTCTTAATTGAAAGTGCAACTTGCAAGTCTGCTTCAGGTGTATCGTCACTGGCTTTTGCATAACCGCCTACAACGGCTTCTCTCAAAGAGTCAACATCTATCCACGCTGCTTTTTTAAACCTGCTACCAAGCTCTTTTGAAATAGTTGACTTGCCAACTCCAGGCGAGCCAGTTAAAAGCCATACAAAGCCAGTGCTGCCTATTTTTTTTGTTTTTTTCATTTTTTGGTGCCTTCTTTTTTCTTTTTGTATTCTTTTGCTAGGATGGAGTAAACTAATGTGTCGTGTTTTTTGTCTAGACCATTTACAAGTGCTTCTCTTTCTGTTCCTTCATATTTTGCGCCTGTTTTTTCTATGAGTTTTTTGCTTGTTTTGTTTTTTGTACTGCAACAGATTTTTACTCTATTGAGTTTAAGTTTTTTGAAAGCAAATTCAAGCATTAGTTGCACTGCTTCTGCCATCAAACCTTTTTTTCTGAATTTCTTGCCGAGCCAGTAGCCGATTTCCACTTTTTTGTGTTTCCATTCGGTTCTTATTATTGAAATATTGCCTGCAAGCTCTCCTGTTTCTTTGGAGAAGATGCCAAAGTGGAATTCATCTTTTTTCTTGAGTTTTTTGGCTGAGCGTTGAATATATTCTTTTGCAAGCTTTGGATTGTAGGGAAAAGGGATTGAAGTGAATTTTGCAATGCTCTTATCGGAAACCAATTTTTTCAATGCGCGTTCATCGCTTGTCTTCCAAGGGCGGAGAAAAACTTTTTCTCCGTTTAATTCAAAGTTGTGTTTTTTCTTTCTTTCCATTCTTTTTTCGCCTTCTTTTTTGCTTCCCTGGCTTCTTCAACGGTGCTGGCTTTTTCGTTTCCGAATACGTGTGGGTTTCTTCTCTTGATTTTTTCTTTTAAGTATTCAAGCACTTCTGCTGTCGTGAATTTTCTCTGTTTTTCGGCTATTGTACAAAAAGTCAGCCAGTCCCATAGCACGTCTCCAAGCTCTTCTTTCAGGTTTTGCCAGTCTTTTTTGTCTACGGCCATTCTTGCTTCTATTGCCTCGTCCACCAGTTCCTTTTTTTGGTTGTCAAACGAAAGCTTGCTGGCAGCAGGGCATTTTTCCTGCAATTCATGAATCAGTTCTACAAGCTCTTTGAACAGTTTATCCATTCTAGTCAACTCACTCCTCTTTGTCGTGGTAAATTCCTATTACAAGAAAATCTAGAACTTCTTTTAATTTGTTGTTTTCTTAAAAGATTTACTTTTTTAACAGATTTATCTTTTGTTCCTGCAGAAATTTTTCCAGTAATAGCCTGTAGATTTCTTTTGTTACTTCTGAATTAATTTTTTGTTTTTTGCTTTCTTTTGTAACTTTTTTGAGTACTTCCTTTATTCTTTTTTTATCTTCAAGTTTTATTCCCGATTTATATTTTATTTCTCCTGCCAATATCACTAGTCCTAGCCTTTTGCTTAATAGTTTAACAATCTGTTTATCTATACAGTCTATTCTTTTGCGAACTTTTTGCAATTTTTTTTCTACTGGCATATAAGTTTTATTGAATAATTCTTTAAATAACTTATCGGTATAAAGAAAACTGGTTCTTGCAACAACAAGTGTTTTAAATGATTAATGCTTATGATTTTACTACGGTGTCTAATATCGTTTAAGAGAAAATTAGAGAGTAAGTTGTGTCTTTCAGACTTTGCTTATTTTAACGAGTTGATATTATGTTAGTGGTAGAAAAGCATTGGGACAAGGAATATGAAGAGGCTGTATACAAGAAGTGGAAAAAGGATAAAAGGTATGCTTTCAAAGATGAGTCTGGCAAACCTTTGTTCGCTATAGATACGCCACCACCTTATGTCAATACCCCGATTCATGTTGGTCAGGCAACAACCTATGTTCTGATGGATATGTTTGCCAGATTCAAAAGAATGACGGGCCACAAAGTTCTCTTTCCCCTTGGTCTGGACAGGAATGGCTTGCCTATTGAAATGGCTGCCGAGAAAAAATTCAACATCAAGCTGCATGCCCTCAGCAGAGAAGATTTCATTGAAAAATGCAACAAAGTTTTAGAAGAAAGCAGCCTTGAATCAGTGGAGTCATTCCTCAGGCTTGGAATAAGCTTTAATTCTTGGGAAGAAGGAAAAGACATTGGCGCAATGTATTTAACTGACTCGAAAGACTACAGAAGCCTTACACAAGCCACTTTCATTGACTTGTGGAAAAAAGGCCTGATATATGAAGATAACAGAACAAATAACTACTGCCCTGGTTGTCAGACGACAATAGCAGATTCGGAAATCGAATACGAAAATCTTCCCGCCAAATTCAATAACGTTAAATTCAAGATAAAGGAAACTGGCGAGGAAATTGTAATTGGCACTACAAGACCCGAGTTGATTTGTACTATTGGTATGGTCATCTTTAACCCGAAAGATAAGCGCTACAGCCATTTGGAAGGTAAAAGAGCCATAGCCCCCTTATTTGGTAAAGAAGTTCCGATTAAAGCTCACCCTGCTGCTGAAATAGAAAAAGGAACAGGCATAATGATGATGTGCTCGTTCGGTGACTTAACAGACATAAGGTTTTTCAGGGAAATGAATCTAAAGCCAGTTATAGCCATAAATGCAGATGGAACAATGAACAAAAACGCCGGATTTCTCAAAGGGCTGAAGGTTGCAGATGCCAGAAATAAAATTATAGAAGAATTGAAGAAAAAAAACCTTCTTGTAGGCCAAAAAGATACCGTGCACAGGACTCCAATTTGTGAAAGAAGCAAGGACCCTATTGAATTCATTGCGATGAAAGAATTCTACTTAAAGCAACTTCATTGCAAGGACAAAATGAAGGAACTGGCAAATAAAGTAAACTTCTTTTCGCAAAAAAGCCGGCAGATACTGCTCAACTGGATAGATTCAATAAGCACAGATTGGCCGATTTCCAGGCGAAGATACTATGCAACTGAAATACCACTATGGTACTGCAAAAAATGCAGCGAAGCCATAGTTCCAGAGCCGGGAAAGTACTACAGACCTTGGAAAGAAAAGCCACCAATTGAAAAATGCCCAAAATGCGGTGGAAACGAATTCAAAGGAGAAGAAAGAGTTTTCGACACTTGGTTTGATTCTTCCAACAGCCCGCTCTATATTCTAGGATACCTAAGAAATCAGAGTTTCTTCGAAAAAAATAGGCCCTGCACTCTTAGACCACAGGGAAAAGAAATAGTGAGAACCTGGTTATACTACACCCTGCTTAAAGGGCTGCTATTAATAAACGAATCCATATTCAGAGACGCATGGATAAACTATCACATAGTAGACGAAAATGGAATAAAAATGAGCAAATCAAAAGGAAACATCATAGACCCTCAAGAAGTTCTCAACAAGTTTGGTGCAGAGCCCTTCAGGCTTTGGACGGCCACTGAAGGAAACCTAGAAAAAACCGACTTCAGATGCTCGTTCGAACGAATCCAGGGCGCTGCCAAGACACTGACAAAACTGTGGAACATAGCAAGATTCATTTCAAGCTTTCAGAAAATCCCAGACACAAAGACCTCGCTTTGGGAAATAGACAAATGGATCCTCAAAGAACTAAACTTCCTAGTTGCCTACACCCAAAAAAGATACGAAAAATATGATTTCCACAACCCGGCCACCAAAATAAAGAGCTTTCTCTGGAATGAATTCGCATCCCACTACCTCGAAATGGCAAAATCCAGAGCCTACAACAATGACAGCAAGTTCAGTCAAGAAGATCAGCAAGCCGCAATCTATACCCTGAACCTATGCCTCGACACAATCCTAAAACTTTTGGCACCAATAAACCCTTTCATTACCCACATTCTGTATGAAAAACTTCATGAAAAAGACATCCATGCCTCTGAGTTCCCCAAAGAAAACAAGGAATTGGAATACAAGCTATGCTTTGAAACTTCTGAACTAATAGAGTTAAATTCAGAAATATGGAAAGAGAAAAAATCCATGGGCTTGTCACTAAACAAAGGCCTGAAAGAGATAAAACTCAACAAGAAATGGAGGACCTTAGAGAAAACCATTAAAAGCGCCCACAATATCGAAAAAATAGTTTACACATAATCTTTGAAGGTTGTGGTAAACTGTTTGGTTGAAGAAAAATCAACTGAAGAAGAATAAATTGTGGAAAAGGAAGGGCAGCAACTTTTTTTATTCTTTGTATAAAGGAGATCTATAGAGGACTGGCATGAACAAAAAGGTACCAATGCTGAAAGGATGGCGTCTTTCAGATGAAGAAAAAAAGGATTACATTAAAAACAAGAAGCTTGGAATGGTGTACGCTGGAACAAGTAACATATGCGACCTGCACTGCCTTTACTGTCAGACAGCAGGCGGCAAGCCATTAGAAGGGGAAATGACGCTTGAAGAACGAAAATCCGTTCTGGATCAAGCAAAAGAACTCGGCTGCAAGCTTGTACACCTTGCTGGCGCTGGTGAGCCAACAATAGACCCTTTTTTCTGGAACCAAATTGAGCATATAAACAGCCACAATATGATGCCAACAATTTTCACCCATGGTACACATATAACACCGGAATTCGCGCAAAGGCTCCAAAATAACAACTGCTCCGTAATAATAAAAGTTCATAGCTTTGACGAACAAAAACAGGACTACTTTGCAGGAGTCAAAGGTTACTCCAAGAAAAGGGACGCAGCATTAAAAAATTTGTTTGAAGCCGGGTTTGCTGAAAGCAGGCCTACAAGAATTGGTGTCGACGTAGTAATATCCAAAAAAAACATTGAAGAAGTGCCGGAAATATTTAGATGGGCAAGGCAACACAACGTGTTCCCTGAAATAAAACCAATAATCTCTATGAAAAGAGGAGCAAGCGACTTCACAAAAAATGAGTTTGATCTCACTCCCGACGAAACAAAAGACATCTACTACAAACTTCTTGACATAGACGAAAAAGAATTTGGTTACACTTGGAAGCCAAGTCCGCCTTGGGTCAGCTACCATTGCGACTACTATTATTACCATCTGCTGATAACAATTCAAGGAAACATAAAGCCCTGCATTGGCTTCGAAACAATTTTGGGCAATGTAAGAACCCACACGCTAAAAGAATGCTGGGAACACCCCTTTATGGACAAAATCAGAAACATCAAAAAAGAGCTAAAGGGCGTATGTGGCGACTGCCCTGAAGACTGCTATGGCTGCCCCTGCAGGAGAATTGCACGCCGGGGAGAAGCAAGTCTTTTCAAAACCAAGGACTGCTTTGCAGATAACATGTGATGGGAAAATGAAAAACAAAAGCACAGGCAAAAGGCTGGAAAAAATATTTGAATTCGCGAAAAACAACTCGGCTTTTTACAAAAAACATTTCAAAAAATTTAACACTGTTTCTGCACTAAATTTTTACAAGCTACCTTTCTTAGAGTCCAAGCACCTCTACAAAAACACGCCACCGAATGGCATAGGACTCTTAAGCGGCCCTGCTAAAAACTGTTATGTCCTAATCACAGGAGGGACAGCAAAAAAGCCAAAATACGTTTTCAGAAGCATGGAAGACTTCAAAGAGAAGTCAAAATATTTCAAAGGAATAAAACTAAAACCCTCAGACAGAGTAGCAAACCTTTTCTCAGCAGGCATGTGGGGCGGCTTTATTAGCTGGAACAAAAGCCTTGAAGAAGCAGGCTGTCTGATTGCCCCGCTTGGACATGTTTCGCTTGAACCAGAAAACATTGAAGCAACGCTAAAAATAATGAAAGACCTCAAAATAAACACGCTCTTCGGAGTGCCAACAACAATAATCAGGTTCGCACAATACCTGGAAAAAAAAGGGAACAAAGCCAAGAAATCAAAAATAGAAAAAATCCTTACTGGCGGAGAACTCATAACAAAAGACATGCAAAAATACTTGTCAAAAGTCTTCAAAGGAGCACTTATAAGATCCCTCTATGCGACAACAGAAACCGCTGTAATAGGATTCCAGTGCGAACGCCTGAAAACAAACCGCTACCATATATTTGATAACCAGTACCTAGAAATTGTTGACCCGCAAACAGGGAAACCGACTGAAAAAGGAAGAACAGGCGAAATCGTGGTTACCAACCTTGACAAAAGGCTGATGCCGGTCGTCAGGTTCAAAACAGGTGACATTGGGCGGCTCACAGAAAAGAAATGCAAATGCGATTACTGCGGCAAAACACTTGAGTTATTTGGGCGGCTTGACAGCACATTATGCATCGAAGGCACAAATGTTCCACTGAACGCAGTAAGCGAAGCAATAACAAGCTTTCCGCGGCTAAGCCAAAACTTTCAAATGGTCGCAAGAAAGAAAAACAAAAAAGATCAATTGCTTGTAAAAATAGAAACCAATTCAAAAAAAGTCCCAACAGCGCTGGCCAGAAAAGTAAAAAGCAAAATCAACAAAAACATTTCAGAGTCGCTCTCAAACATTGAAGTGGAAATCGTTGCAGAAAACTCGCTGCCAAAAAACAAAACAAGCGGAAAGATTGCAAGAGTCGCGGACAAGCGCAGAAAGGTGTTCTGATGAAAAAGACAAAAACATGTTTTGTTTCACCACCCGTAGACGGCTTAAAGACACCCCGCGAAA
>JAFCCG010000047.1 GCA_017610335.1 Chloroflexota bacterium
TAGACAGAACAAGAGCTTATGTGAGAAACCAATCAGATGCATATCAAGCAACACTGTCAAAGTGGGCTAACTGAACCCAGCGGAAGCCCCGCACTTTAGTGCGGGGAGGTTCACTCATACTGTTGATAGAGCTTTAGAAATATATTCTACTGACGATTTGTTTGAATTGCATGTAACGAATAATTGGTATGAGCCTTTTGGTGGCTCACCAGAAACTGCCGTAGATGGTTCTTTTGTTAAAGGCCATGTTGATTTTGAGGGCAATGTTTTTCCGGATGAAGAAACAGAAGATGTTGATACTGCTGTTTTGCCGCCGTCAATTCCTGCATGGGCGCAGGTTACTACTTATTCTGCAAGTGAGTTAGGCGATGCTGTTGTGCCCTATGCTGGTACGCATTATAAAACCCCGGAAGAGCAGGCTCTTTTGGATGAGATTAGTCTTGCTATTGGCGGGTGAGTTTGAGCTTGTTAGCAGATGGTTCTCAAAAGGATTGTTTTGTTTTCTTTGGCTGGTCTGCAGTTGAATCATTTTACTGGAGTGTTTGGGGCAGGGAACTTGACCAATTTTGAATCAGTTATTAGTGGGTAGTTTAATAATCAAGTAGAGATTCAGCGTTGCCAACAAGGCAACCTAATTTATTGGCTTTTATGCTGACAGTCCCTTTTTCCTGTTCGTTCATTTTGAGGGCACTGGTGCTGTCGGTTACAAATATGGGGAAAATAGTGCGAACTATAGCTAAGCACTTATAGATATGAGCCAGGGTCTGGGCTTGATTGGTTTTTTTTAGCATCCTGTTCCTGTTTTCCAGGTGGCGATTTTTGAAATTAGGGAAGGCATGGTGATGGTGTCTTGTTTCCATTGGCTGATGTAGTTTAGGAGTAATTCTGTGGTGATACAGCTTGTTTGCTCTTCTGCTTTGAATGCTCCTATGTCCCACTTTGCTGTTCCGGATCCGTCACCATCAAGAGGCCTTGCCTTTTCTTCAATTTAATTAATCCAACGGCATTCCAACATACCTTTCCTTACAGGTTTTTGAGCAAAACTTTTGATAGTAAAGTGGTTCGCCTTCATTTTCCATGAAGTTTCCGCATTGAAGGCATTTTCTTTCAATAGAATACTGTTTTGCAGCTCTTGAATTGCTTTGCTTGATATACTTGCCCAAATCCATCAAAATCACTACTTTACTTTAAGTGCAAACCCAAAGCCAGCAAAACCTTAAAATACAACCTTCAGCCTATAATTACTCATGTCAATTTTGATTTATGCCGCGATTGTTGTTTCATGCCTTGCGCTTTTGTTCAGTTTTTTGAAGCGCACCGAGGTAAAGCTTTATCCTCGTGGAAACAAAAAAATGGTGGAATTGTCTGACTTAATCCATCATGGTGCACTTGCCTTTTTGCACGCCGAATACAAAATGCTTGCTGTCTTTATAGCAGTTGTTGCAATTTTGCTCGGTGTTTTCCTTGGAGTGAATATTGCAATTGTGTTTGTTTTTGGCGCCGTGCTTAGTGCAATTGCAGGCAATATTGGAATGAGGACTGCTACCAGTGCAAACAGCAGAACAACACAGGCTGCGACCAAAAGTATTGAAGCCGGTTTTAAGGTTGCATTTGCTTCGGGTTCTGTAATGAGTTTTGCCGTTGTAGGGCTTGGCTTGCTTGGCGTTACCTTATGTTACCTTATTTTTCAGGACCCAAACATTCTTTTCGGCTTTGGCTTTGGGGCAAGCAGCATTGCCTTGTTTGCAAGAGTGGGTGGTGGAATTTATACAAAGGCAGCTGATGTAGGAGCTGACCTTGTTGGAAAGGTTGAACAAGGCATTCCAGAGGATGATCCAAGGAATCCGGCCGTCATTGCTGACAATGTTGGTGACAATGTTGGCGATGTTGCAGGAATGGGTGCTGATTTGTTTGAAAGTTATGTTGATGCAATTATTGCTGCAATGGTTCTTGGGGTTGCTTTTATGGGAACAAACGGAATTCTGATTCCGTTAGCTCTTTCGGCAATTGGAATTGTTGCCTCTCTTATTTCAACTCTTTTTGTAAAAGCCAAAAAGAAAAATATTTTTGGAGCAATTGACAAAGGCATTTTTGCTGCGGCGCTTTTTATGGCGGTAATTTCTTACTTTTTCCTTGTATTTTTCTTAGGAAATCTTGGTCTTTTCTTTGCTGTTGTTGCAGGTCTTGTTGGTGCTTTAATAATTGGTTATGCAACTGAGTTTATCACGAGTCCGTTTCACAGCCCTACGCAAAAGATTGCTGAAGCGGCAAAATCTGGTGCGGGAACAAATGTTATTGCTGGTCTTAGTACTGGGATGCTTTCAACTGCAATTCCTGTGATTACTGTTTGTGCAGTAATTCTTGTAAGTTTTTATTTTGCCGGAGTGATGGGTGTTGCTATTTCTGCTGTTGGAATGCTTGGTACTTTGGGAATTACGCTTGCAGCCGACACTTATGGAAGTGTTGCAGATAATGCTGCCGGAATTGCTGAAATGGCTGGTTTGGGTAAAAAGATTAGGGAAAGAACTGAGTTGCTTGATGCTGTTGGAAACAGTACTGCCGCTATTGGAAAAGGTTTTGCAATAAGTTCTGCTGCCCTCACTGCTTTGGCACTGTTTGCTTCTTATATTGTTGTTGCAAATCTCAGTTCCATTGATGTTGTGCAGCCAGTTGTAATTGTGGGGCTGTTTCTCGGGGCGTTGATGCCGTTTGTGTTTAGTGCTTTTATGTTGAGTGCTGTAGGCAATGCTGCGGTCAAGATGGTTGAAGAAGTGCGGCGTCAGTTCAAAGAAATAAAAGGATTGATAAAAGGAAAAGCTAAACCTGATTATAATAAATGTATTGCAATCAGTACAAATGCAGCGATAAGCGAAATGATTGTACCGGGACTGCTTGCAATTTTAGCTCCGATTGCAGTTGGTGTTGTTCTGGGCCCAGCTGCTTTGGGTGGCTTTCTTGCAGGGGCGATTGCAACAGGATTCCTTATGGCTCTCTTTATGGCAAATGCTGGTGCTTCGTGGGATAATGCAAAGAAGTACATTGAGTCAGGTCACTTTGGTGGAAAGAGAAGCGATGCACATAAGGCGGCTGTGGTGGGTGACACGGTAGGGGACCCATTTAAAGATACTTGCGCTCCTTCCGCGGGAAATATTTTGATCAAGTTAATGACAATTGTAGCTCTACTCATTATTCCGTTAATTCTGTGAAATATTTTTCAATAATCCTGCTTTTATTCCCTCCCTAATTTTGTCCCGGCCTCCAATTATTTCCTTCCAGTTCTTGTCTTTGTTTTCTTGAATGTACTTCATCTTGGCTATCTTTTCTTTGTGTTTGCTGTGTGGAAGCAAATTTTTTATCAGGCGAAGTGTTTCTGATTTTCTGTACATTATAAAATTGTACATATCTATGTTGTATGTGCCGAAACTCCCTTGCTTTCCTTTTGTTGATTTGAAGTAAAACTGTGGATTGTATCCGTATGATTCCAACGTACTTTTTATCTGTTCGAGAACTTTTTTGTCGCCTGCTGTTATTCTAAATATAAATCTTGAACTGTTTTGATGGCTTTTGATAATGCTAAAGCTTGCTTCGCAATCCGAGTATCCGCACAAAAAACCGTAGAAACAATCTTTGTTTTCCAGAATCCACTTAGGTATTTCTTGAGGTTTCTTCAAAAGAAATTCAAACGACTTATCCAAGTCAGCGTAGATGAATCATTCGTCTTCTCTTGCCTTGTTTCTACTATAGTATGTTTTTGTTTCGCCATATTTTTCAAGAGACCGTCTGAGTAGTTCGACTTGTGCTGGGTGCGTGGAGCTTGTTTGCACCCTTACTGATTGTTTTGGCATTTTTGCATAGAAATCACCTGTTCTAAGACCAAGAAGGAATGCTTTTTCAATTGCATCTCCTGTGAATGGTGTTTTGAATTTTTTTGTAAGGGCTTCAGAAACAGTTTTTCTCTTAATGCCTGCTTTTTGTAGTTTCTTTGTTAGTGTCCTTCCATGTTTAATCCCAAATCTTTTTGCAATATCTGTTGAAGACAAATTTTGGTTCCAATATAACTCCTTTAACGTTTCTTTCGATATTTTTATCTCGTGATAGTCAACAGGTCTTGTTTTTATTCCATGCTTTCTCATCCAGTAGAATATATTGCTGTCATGGCACTTGAATCTTTTTCCAATTTCTTCAAGAGAAAGGCCCTGTTTCCAATAGAGCTCTTCTAAAACTTCTTTTTCTATTTTGAGATGTTTCTTATACTCTGCTCGCCTTTTTATTCCAAATTTCTTCAACCAATAATGGATTTTTGCTCTTCTACACCCAATCTTTTCCTCAATTCGGTCTAATGAAAGTCCTTGCTTCCAATACAGCTCTTCGAGCTGTTCCTTTGTCAGTTGCATGCCTCTCATTTTCATGTTCCCTTATATTTTTCGGTTTTCGCTTTTAAACACCTTTCCAAAGAGAGCGGGTTTCCGGTGATTTTTTTCACTAAGCGCATTTCCGCTAATCACAGCAATCATGCTCTGATGACTATACCAACACAAAAGCCAATGCCCTAGTAGCCGAGTTCTGTGCTTTTCCAGCCAAAGTCAAGATACTGCAGTGTCAGGGCGGGGAGCGCTGCAAGAGATAAAACCGAAAGGATTTGCTGCCAGTTCATTGCCTTGTTATCCTCTCAAGCTTCTCTATAACCTCCTCAAATGAGTGTTCCTCCCTCATCTTTCTCGAAAATCCGAAAAACGGATTTCCTCCAACCAATGGGTTTTCCTTCATCGTTCATCGCCTCCTTTTAAGATGAATTTTTTCATGGACGTCTCTGCTGCTTTTGGAAGCATTAAACATTTAGGCACATCCGACCTGCCTCAAGATAGGGAAATGTTTAAGCCGAGAAAAGCAGAGTCCTATAAAAAAATTCCTTTATTGCAGGTGGCAAAATAGCACTAATCATTCTTCCATTAATTATTTAAACTATAAATACGTTCTTCTTGTGGTTATTATGGTGCAGACAAAGTGGGTTGTTCGGGACAAGAGCAAGAAATCTGTTTATTGGCCTTCACAGGAGATGAAGGAACGGGCTTTTGTTGGTTCTGACAAGATTTACAAGGATGCTGCAAAGAATCCAAAGGCTTTTTGGGCAAATTTGGCAAAAGACGGGCTTTCATGGGATAGGCCTTGGAAAACAGTTTACGAATCAAAGCCTCCTTATTTCAAATGGTTTGTTGGAGGTCAGCTTAATGTAAGTTATAATTGTCTTGACAGGCATTTGGAACAAAGAGGTGATCAGGATCCAATTAGCAACAAGGTTGCAATCATTTGGGAGCCAGAGCCTGAATCTGAGAGAGCAAGAAAGATTACTTACATGGGTTTGTATAGAAAAGTATGCAAGTTTTCAAACGTGTTGAAAAAGATTGGCGTAAGGAAGGGGGATCGTGTTGGAATATATATGCCAATGATTCCTGAAGCACTGATTGCAATGCTTGCTTGTACAAGGCTTGGGGCAATTCACAGTGTTGTATTTTCTGCTTTTTCTGGAATAAACTTTAAGAAAAGGGTTGATGATTGTGAAGCAAAGGTTTTGGTTACCTGTGATGGGTATTGGAGGCGTGGAAAGCAGATTAATTTGAAAAAGCAAGCTGATATTGCTGCAAATGCAAAATCGGTAAAAAAAGTTGTTGTTGTACAAAGGTTTGAGGGTAAAAACGAGTTTAAACTGAAGATGAAAAAAGGCCGTGATTTGTGGTATCATGAGCTTATGGAAAAAGCAAGTGAAGATTCAAAACCTGTTCCTGTTGAATCAAACACTCCTTTGTTTTTGCTTTATACCAGTGGAACAACTGGGAAGCCTAAGGGAATAATTCATGATACTGGCGGTTATTTGACTCAGGCTTATTGGACTACTTTGTTTAATTTTGATTTGCATGAGGATGACGTGTTTTGGTGCACTGCCGACATTGGCTGGATTACTGGCCATACCTATTCATGTTATGGCCCGTTGTCTGTGGGTGCAACCATGGTTATTTATGAAGGGAGTCCTGACGTGCCTGATTGGGGCAGGCTTTGGAAAATTGCCGACAAGTTTGATGTAAGCGTTTTTTACACCGCTCCAACTGCTATCAGGATGTTTAAGAAGATGGGAAAGAAGTGGCCAAAGCATTTTGACCTTTCAACCTTGAGAATTCTTGGGACTGTTGGCGAACCGATTGATCTTGAAACATGGAACTGGTATTTTGATTACATTGGAAACAAGAGGTGTCCTTTAATTGACACCTGGTGGCAGACTGAAACAGGTGGAACTCTTGTAAATGCCTTGCCTGGCATAGGCCCTTTTATTCCGACTGTTGCCGGAAGGCCTTTTCCTGGCACAGTGGCAGACATTTTGGATGATAGGGGCAAGCCGGTTAAAAAAGGAGAAACAGGCTATCTTGTATTCAGGCCGCCTTTTCCCCCTGGATTGCTTCGCGGTGTTTGGAAGAATCCTAAAAAGTATAAGGATACTTATTGGAGCGAATACGGAATTAAAACCTATTACACAAGTGATGGCGCAAAATGGTATGACAAGCACAACATAAGGGTTACTGGCAGGGTTGATGATGTTATGAAGGTTGCAGGCCACAGGCTAAGCAGTGCAGAGGTTGAGGATGCCATAACTTCTCATTTTCATGTTATTGTTTCTGCCGTTGTCCCAAAGCCCGATGAAATCAGGGGACAGGTGCCTGTTGCATTTATTGTTTTGAAGCTTGGGGTAAAGCCTTCTCCTGAGGTTGAGGCCAGCATTGTAAAGCAGGTTAGGAAAGAAATTGGCCCAACTGCAACGCCGCACCAGATTTTCTTTGTCAAAGATTTGCCAAAAACCAGAAGCGGCAAAATCATGCGAAGGTTTTTGCGTTCAATGCTTGTTAATAAAAAGCTTGGGGATGCAAGCACTTTGCAGAATCCTGAGATAGTTGACTATCTGAAGAAAGTTGTTGGATACAAAAGAAAGTAATTTTAAGAAACAGAGATCCGCTTCTATTTTCGAAAGTTAGGGAGTTTTACCTTCAGGCCCATGGTTGGAAGGGCCTTCCGGCAGAAACGCAGAGAAAGAGGCTTGAAAAAATGCAGCAAAAGTTTGTTTACCTTCACAGACTGTTTGAAAGGGTTAATGCTGGGGAAAGGATAAAAGATATTGAGAAAAGTGAGAGCATTTCTCAAAACATACTTGGCAAGTGGCGGCGTGGTGTTTTACTGCCAAAACTAATCTCTCCAAAATTTATCCAGCAAAACATTGACAAGAGAAAAAAACATCTGAAAAAAGCTTCTTTGAGGAATCCAAGAATTGGCTATATTCTTGGCGTAATGGTGTCAGGGCATCTCTCTGTTCAAACTGACAAAAGGGACCGGGTGTCAATTACATCTTCTGTAAGAAAGGGTTCTGTTGAAAAAGAGTTTGAAAGAGCCCAGCGAGAGGTTTTTGGCTATTCCATGAATTTAAAGATCCGCCATTTGAAGAAAGTTTCCTCTGTTGTAAGCCAAACAAGGGCAAGTTCTGTTGAAATAGCCCAGTTTCTTAACAGTGAAACATTCTTTGGTAACCGTATTCCCTTAAAGTTTCTGAAGAATAAGGATGTCCGGCGAGAGTTTGCCAAGGCTTTGACTGATTCCAAGGCTTTTCCTTTTCAGAAAAACACGCCTGGCCGTAAAAAGCAGGAAGCTGGAATTAGCTTCAAGACAACTAATCTGGAATTAAGAGATTATTTCTTAAACATTTTGTTGAAGTTTGGCATAAAAGCCAATCCAAGGCGTGTCCCGGTTCTTTCAAAAGAGGAAAAGTGGGCTCTTTTTGAAAAAGGTAAACTCTATTCAAAGGGAAAAATATACGAAATTCATGTTCCAAAATCAGAGTTTAAAAAATTTAGAAAAGAAATTGGCTTTAGGGATCCAGGAAAAGCAAAGATGCTTGACAGGCTTATTTCCCAGGCGTAACAAACAAGCTTATTGGGGCGTTTCCCCTTCAACCCATTTTTGGACAGGCGCTGAAACACTTGCATCAACAAATTCAATTGCCGGCAGTTCATAGGAGTGTAGTTTCTTGATTTCCTTTTCAACACTTGCCTGCAATTCTTTTCTTGTTTTCAGAATCAGCAGGGTCTCATTGGCTTTCTCAAGCTTTCCTTTCCACAAATAGTGTGATTCAATTTTTGGAATGATGTTTGCGCAGGCAATAAATCTCTTGGCAAGCAAGTCCTTTGCAATCTTTCTTGCTTCCTCTTTGGAAGAGCATGTTGTAAAACAGATTAATGTTTTATAAGCCATTTTTTTTATCACTTCTTAAAACTATATTTTTTCTCTATAACAGCAGTTGCCATCAAAGGTTTTTGGGTCGTGGCAAGGGATTTTTTCAATAATCCTTTTTCGTAATTCTTTGATTGTGTTATCTTTTATGTTGCCAACAATTGTTTCGTTTCCAACGCAAGGGCTTACACGGCCATCTCCATAAATGCACATGAATTCAATACAGCGTGATGTCATGAAATTATTAAGGATGTCATGATTAAAGTCGTATTCTCTGTCAACTTTTTTTACAGTTTCTTGTATTTTTTGTTTTTCTTCTTTTGTGAGTACAAGGGATTTTCCAGTAAAATCTTCTCTTCCGCTTCTTCCTGAGGGCAAGAAAAACGTAAAAATCACCCACAAATTGTTTTCTCTGCAATACCTAAGTGTTCTCTCAACTTCGTGCATGTTTTTTTTACAAACAACCATATCAAACCCTAAACGGGTGGTTCCATCAGTTTCAACTTTATTAAATCCTTCTTCTATAAGTAATTTTATTGCCTCATTTCTTTGGTCAAAATATTTGCATGTTTTGTCTCCCACTATCCAGTTTTGATATTCTGTGTTCCAAAGACTATCACATTTTGGGCACACACTTGCACCGCTTTTCTTAATGCGCTTTACAAAGTCTTTATTCCTCAATTTTGTTGCTGCATCAGTGAAAATAATTGGCTGGATGCCTTTTGAAGCAGTGTATTCAATTATTTCAAAAAAATCTTTGTCTAAGGTTGGTTCGCCTTCCCCTAGGTAGTCTATTGCAACCGTTTTCATCTCAGCTAACTGATCAATAACTCCTTTGATTTCTTGTAATGTCAAAGTTTTCTTGAGTTTGTCCGTGAAGCAGTGGAAGCAGTTGTGTGGGCAAGCTGGTGTCATTGCCCTAAAGTCAACAACCGGAAAGAGGTTTGGGTTTCTGAAGTGTTCTTCAGTTATATTCCACCCTTTTAAAACAGCACCGATTCCGATTGGAACTTTTTCAAGGCCAATGTACTTTTGTTTTGAAAACTCGATACTCATAACATAGTTGATGCCTATTTTTTTTTTAAAGGGTATGTAATAATGAAATCCTATTGCTATAAAAGTTTTTTTGTTTGGAGGGGGGGCTTAGAGTCTTATTTCAAGAGTTGTTTTTTGTAAGCAAATAATCTTTTAGAAACATTGGGAAGAGCTTGCTTTCCGCTCTTCTCAAATGCTCTTGGTAAGCGCGTCTGCTCAAATCGCTTTTTATTGCAAGGAATTCCAGAGTTACTTTTCTTGGCCAACTATAATATTCAAACGAGATTGCTTTTCTTAGTGCATCAACCTGTTTTTCGGTTAAAAGTTCTTTCTTGAAGTTAGAATTAATTGTTCCAATCTTTGTCACCTTGACTTCGCCAATTTCTTCAAGGCCATTCAAGAGGCTCTTAAGATTACTGAAATCTGTTGTAATAATGCTGTGCACGTCAAAGCCTTTTTCCATTTTGACATTACCAAAGTGCATTGCACCCTTCTTTAAGACTTCCTCATAGCTCGAAGAAGGGGTCTTAACCTTAAGGAATGCGAAAGACCTGCTGCCAACATTTCCCCAGACCTCAACTTCTTTAACTGTTGGATGTGTCCTTAATGCCTTGAAAAAGCTTTCAAGTTCTCTGGCATTTGGCGCTATTATTTCAACCACTACTTGATAACCTATCAGAGTCCCTGATTTCTTCAAGAGGTGAATATCGCTTACAATTTTCATTGAAACCTCTGGAAACCTTTCAGTAAGTTGGCTGCCAAAACAATCGTGGTGAGAAATATCAAGTTTTACTGCCTTAAACCGTTTCCTAGTCATAATTAACTTGTTAACCGAAAAACGTTTAAAATATGACATATGTCATATCTTATTTAAAATTTGTCCAAGAACCCTATTTTCTAAGGCATTACGTATGAAATCTTTACCAAATCTGCCGATTATATATAATGGCAAATTTCCAAAGAGCTTTGTAAACAAACTCCACGGATGGGGCTATTCGGAAAAAGAGCTTAAGGCCAACAAAGGCAAATTGCTTACCTTGGATATAGACTTTGGAGACGCTTGCAGCCTGAACTGCCAACATTGCTTTAGAAGAAACAACCGAGTGGATATCGGAAACGAAAGAAAAATGGGCTTTGAAGATATTCTGGGACTTATTAAACAGGCAAAAAAGCTTGGTTTGAGGGATGTAAAATTTCTTGGAGCAGGAGAACCATTTGAAAACAAAAGATTTTTAGAATTCCTGAGAGAACTCAAAAAGATGAAAGTAATTCCTACAATTTTTACAAAAGGGCATGTTATTGGGGATGACGCTCTTGCGAAAAAGTGGAATTCTGCATACTGTATAGAAAGTGGTGAAGATCTTGTTAAAGAGCTCAGAGAAGTCAATGCAAGTATTTTGCTGGGTTTTAATTCATTTGAAGCAGAGAAGCAGGACTCAATGGTTGGAGGCATCAAAGGCTATACATTAAAGAGAAATCGGGCATTAAAACTTTTGGCGGAATCAGGATTTAACAAACACAACCCAACTCATCTTTGCCTTGCGGCAAATCCTGTTACTAACCAGAACTTTGGAGAAATGTTTGAAATTTATAAGTGGGCCCGCTTAAGAAATCTTTACGCTATAATTTGTCCAACAATGGTTAGTGGAAGATGCGCCAGCCAACAGGTATGGAGCAAAATAAATCCTTCTAGAAAAGAGCTTGTTGAGCTTTATACAAAAATATACAAATTCAACATTGGCAAAGGCATTCAGACAATTGAACAGATTGAAAAAGAAAAAATTTCAGCATATGCTGGAGTTCATCCCTGCAATCAATTAGCTTGTGGAATGTATGTCACTCTAACAGGGACGGTTTTAAGATGTCCTGGTGACGACACAACTGTTTTTGGCAGTATCTGGAAAGAATCTTTGGAGCAAATTTGGCTAAAATCAGAGAACTTCAAAATGGCTGGAACCTTTAACTGCTTCTGCCCTCCAAAGGATGGAAAAACCATGCCTGTCGGTATATACAGCGAAATTATGGAGAAATTGAAAACACAACTGAATAAACAGAGTTTCCAAAACCCTTAAAACCGACGCAAGAGATTGTCCTATGGCAAAAAGTCTTTGTTTTTGATTTTTGTCGGCAGATATTCTGTTGCAACAAATTCAAGGCTTTTGTTTGCCAATGCCTGCTGTTCTATTCTGACTTTTTCCTTTAATGCTTTT
>JAFCCG010000015.1 GCA_017610335.1 Chloroflexota bacterium
TTTAGGCACTTATTAGAACTACACTGTCGCCTCGAACCATTAGCTTACCGTATTTGGTTTTTGGTTCGCCGTTTTCAAGCTGTGTTGCATTATCTAAGACAAGGTTTAGGTGAACATCAAATGCTTTGAGTGTTCCGCTAATTTGTATATTTCCTTTGAGTAAAATAAGTATTTCTTTTCCAAGTGCTTCATTGAGCATGTCAAATGGTCTGTTTGTCATAATTGTTTTTCCCCCTGTCTTTTTTGAATTATTTTCTTCTTTTGAATTTCGCTAACAACCTGCTTAAAAACCCTTGCTTCTTTTCGCCTTTGAGAAACTCTTGTGTTTTTACTCCAGCAAGTTTTGCTGCAATTTTTCTCATTTCAATCGCAGCAGGTGTTGTAGGTTTTCTTATAATTACAGGTTGTACGTTTTGCTGCATAAAACTTCTTCTTACTTCAATGTCAAACGGAATTGTGCCATATACCGGCAGTTCAAGCATTTTCATTATATCCTCGTTTTTTATTTCACCTTTTTCACCCATACTAAAATTTACAACTATTGCAATAGGATTTGAACCAAGCCGTTGTGAAACGATTTTTGTTTTAAGCACATCAGCAATGCTTGGAGAAGTTGGCATTGTTATTAGCAAAATTTCATCTGCTGAGGCAAGTGCAGACATTACATTTTTTTCAATTCCAGGCGGTGCATCCAATAAAACAAAATCATATTTTGGAGCAACCTTTCTTACAACAGATTCAAGTCTTTCTGTATCAACCCTTTTGTAGGATTCAAGACTTAAACCACTTGGAATAACATTTACTCCGGCAGGCCCTTCGTAGATTGCGTCTTCAATTTCGCTTTCGCCTACAAGAACATCGTGCAAAGTTATTGGAGAAGATTGCATTCCAAGTAATAGAGAAAGATTTGCCATTGCAATGTCTGCGTCAATTAAAAGAACCTTAAGGTTTTTTTGAGCAAGTGCAATTCCAAGATTGGCTGTCAGGGTTGTTTTTCCAACTCCTCCTTTGCCTGAAGCAATTGTTATTATTTTTCCCAAATCAAAACACCGTGTTATTATAATATATTCTTTGTTAAAAAATGTTGCTTTTTAAGAAATGTGCCTTTTTTTTAACTCAAATTCTATTTCGCGTGCTATAGCTTTAAGCTCTATTGTTGAAAGACAACTGTTTGCTTTTACAATATAAATGCTTTCCTCAAAGGGCATCAACATTACCCAATCTTTTTCTGTACGCATTGTAACAATGTCAGTCGTTGCAAAATTTTTTGTTGCAAATCCCATTAAGTCAAAAGCGCTTTTGCTTTCAGCCTGTCCATTTCCACTGCTGCTGAATACAGCGCCGTTTTTAAGTCGCCTTACAGTAATACTGTTTACAAGGTGTTTTCGCTTTAAACAGGATAAAAGTTCTTTGGTTTTGGTTCCCTTTATTTGAATAGTTTCATTTGCCAGCACATCCTGAATCATTGCAAACTGTTGTTCTGGCAAAGCAGTGTGGTCAAAGTCAAGAACCTTTGCGGCAAATTTAGTAAAAAAATAACTCAAACTAGACATATTTTTACAACTCCTAATACATTGGCTCTAACGAAATCAATTAAAAAGGTTAGATTGGAAAAAACCATTTAAAAACAGAAAAGTACCATTTTTTTTAGAAATTTACACCTCAAATTGAGCCAAGCCCTAAATTTTTCAACAAATTATGTCTTGAAGCACTTGTTTCAAGCTCCAATTTAAGAATTTTTGAAACAAGCGAACCCTGATAAGAACCAGATTCAAGCTTTAAAAGCAACTGTTTTTCAACAGGCTTTTCAAGAGTAATGCGATCATTGAAAGCAATTATTAAATCAATCTGTTGCCTGCTAAGCTTGTTCAAATCAAACACTCCTTTCTTTGCATTAAGCAAATTAAACACAAGACGCAAAGCAAGTGGGCCATAAACCTGTTTGTTTGTTCTAAGCGAAACAAAAACAGCTCCAACTATTTTTTTTTCTTTAATTAAAAGCAGCCCTTCCTCCAAACCGAAAATTCCTTCAATTGCTGCAACAAAATATCCGTCAAAATCTGAATCAAGAATTTTTTCAAGCCTCTTAAAAGGCGCAATTTCTGAAAAAGATTTATGTGCTTCAACAATTTTTCCAACAGGAATATTCATTCATCCACCCAGCACTATTACTACGTCAGCAGTGTTTTTTAATGCTGCTGCCGAAGCCTCTTCAGCCAAAACAACAATTGTTTGTTTTCCATATCGCTTTGCTTTCATTATCGCAGGCAAAAAATCAGAATCTCTTGTAACAAAAGCAATTGAATGAATTGCCTTATTAAAAACAGCTTCGGTTGCATCACAGGCCATTGCAACATCAACATCTCCAACAGTAAGAACTGTTTCAAATCCTTCATTTACCACGGCTTCAACAAGTTTGTTGGAAGCAAACTGATTCAGAAAAACTCTTGCAATCTTAAGATTGCCATGCTTTTCCAAAACATGTTTTATAGTTTCCAAATCAATTCCAAGTTCCTTTCGCAAAATGTTTGGTCCGTCAACAAAAACCGCAATATTCCGCCCTTTCTCTTTTTTGATTACCTTGCCAATCTTTTTCTTTACATCATCAAGAACCAAGCACAGCCCCCCTTAAAACAATTAATTAATATATAATAGAATAATCAGATAATAACAAAAAGATATTTAAAAATTCGGGTTTGGTAAAAAAAGGCGATTTTGATGAAAATTGAAGGAAAAAAAGTAATTTTGAGACCCTGGAGGGAAAGCGATGCAACGCAATTGGCAGAGCTTGTGCAAGACAGGCAAATTCCAAGATTTACACGCGTTCCAAGCCCCTACAAATTGAAGGACGCAAAACAATTCATCAGGGAACGCAAAGAAAAATGGAAAAAGAAAAGCGATTTTGGCTTTGCAATAATTTCCAAAAAAGAAAAGCAGCTTCTTGGAAGCATTGGCATTTGCAGAGTTGATATGCGCGATAAGAAAACGGAAATGGGATACTGGATTGGCAACCCTTTTAGAAGAAAAGGTTATGCCAGTGAAGCAATTGCTTTAATGTTTGACTTTGCATTCAAAAAGCTTGGATTAAACAGGATTGTAATAAAATGCGATACAAAGAACAAAGCAAGCAGAAAAGTAATTGAAAAAGCCGGCGCAAAATTTGAAGGAATTGAAAGGGAAGGAGGCGTAAGCGGCATTGGAAAAAAAATGGATTTGTGCGTATATTCAATCCTCATGCGTGAGTTCAAAGGAAAGAAATTCAAGTAAGACAGGCGAAAAGATATTTAAATTGAAGCGAGCTAAATTATTCAAGGTGTTTTTTTGGCAGAAGGAGAAAAAAAGTTTACAAATGCTGGGCATTTAAAGCCAGGTTCATTTGTTCTAATTGACGGTTTTGTATGTCAGGTTAAAAGCACTGACAAATCAAAACCAGGAAAGCACGGCTCTGCAAAAGTAAGAGTTGTTGCATTTGATGTTTTCTCAGGCCAAAAAAGGGGCCTATTAAAATCAACCGGAATGGATGTAGACGTTCCAATAATTCTAAAAGGAAGCGCACAGGTTGTTGCAATAATGGGAGACATTGTACAAATAATGGATCTTTCATCATACGAAACTTTTGATGTAAAAAAACCGGAAGACATTCAGGGACTCGCCTCAGGAATTGAAGTAGAATATATGAGATGGGGTGACCAGGTAAAAATTTCAAGAAAGAAAGGAAGCTAACTACCCCTAATTTTTTTGCTCTTTTTCTTTAACAGTTATCTTTATTAAGCGCGAATTCTATTTTATATTTGATTAAATTTTACCGGAGGGTGTTTATGCCAAAAGATGCGATAAAAGAAGGAATGACTTTTGCCCTGGGCATTGTCAAAATAAGTGGAGAAAATTTCAACAAAATAATGACAGGACTTGAGAAAAAAAACAAGCTCAGTGCAAATGAAGGAAAAAAAATGGTCTATGCATGGATTAGCGAACAACAAAAACAACTTAAAAAAATGCAGGAAAAAATGAGGACCATGAAAAAACAGGCTTTGAAAACAAAACTTTACAGCAGTAAAGATCTTGTCGAAATAAATAAAGTAATAAAAAACATTTCAGTACAGATTGAAACACTTGAAAAAAAGAAAAAAAAAGCAGAAGAAACTTTAAAGAAACAAAAAAAATCAGCTTTAAAGAAAAGAACTGCAAAGAAAAAGACTGCAAAGAAAAAAAAGTCTAAAAAATGAACTTCAAAAAAAATAAGGTTGAAAAAGGTAAGATAAATGCTCAGCTTTCTTGAGACACCGGGAGACATAAAAAGATTTCTTGAAATAATGAGGATTTTCCTTAAATATGGATGGAAAACTTCAAAAGACATAAAGCAAATGAAAGGAGAGTATCCTTTCTTAAACAAACTTAAGGACACACAAAGAGTCGGAGAAGAAATTCCCGGACCGGTAAAGCTGAAGCGAATCTTTGAAGAACTAGGTCCAACTTTTATAAAATTTGGACAGATGCTTAGCACAAGACCTGACCTGATAAAAGAAGAATATATTATTGAATTAAGAAAGCTTCAGGATGAAGCACCTGCTTTTCCTTACGTTGAAACTGAAAAAATTATAAAAGCAGAGTTTGGAAAAGACATTAAAACAATTTTCAAGCACTTTGAAAAAGAACCTGTTGCCGCAGCATCAATAGGACAGGTCTATCTTGCAACCCTTCATGATGGAAAACATGTTGCGGTTAAAGTTCAAAGACCAAACATATTGCACACAATCGAAGAAGACCTGAGGATAATGGGATTTATTGCAGAACTTGTTGAAAAAAACATCAAAGAAACAAAGTACTATAATCCTACAAATATTGCAGAAGAGTTTGGTGAAACAATAATGAAAGAACTTGATTACAAAAGAGAAGCAACAAATGCAGAACACTTTGGAATAAATTTTAAAAATGATCCGAATGTTTCAATTCCAAAAATTTTCTGGGATTATACAACACTAAAAGTAATAACGCTTGAAAGAGTAAAGGGAAGAAAAATAAGCAAGTTTTTCCACAACGAAAAAAAAGAACTAAAAAAAGAAATTGGCAACAACTTCATTGACTGCTTTTTCAAACAAATATTTGTCTATGGTTTTTTCCAGGCAGACCCGCATCCAGGAAATGTTTTTGTATACATTCACAAAAACAAGCCAGTAATAAGCCTGATTGATTTTGGAATGGTTGGCAGATTAATGGAAGACACAAGAGACAACTTTGCCGCAATGCTTGTACTAATGGTTGAAAGAAATGTAAAAGGATTAACAAGACAGATGCAGGCAATGGGACTAATTGACCACCTTGACGACGAAAAAAAATTCATGCTTGACCTTGCAGAAATAATGGATTATTTTTACGACATTGGCTATGACAAAATTGACTTTACCGGATTTGGTAACGCCATGATAAGAACCATGGTAAAACATAAAGTTCAGATTCCACAAGAATATCTTTTATTCTTAAGAGGAATGAGTGTTGCTCAAAATACTGTTGAAACACTTGACCCGACAGTTAATCTAATGGCAAAAGCCGAACCATATATCAGAAAAATAATGGAAGAAAAAATGAAACCAGGATATTTGATTAGAGCATTTAAAGACAATTACTTTGAATTTGACAGACTTATAAAAAGACTGCCTGACAGTCTGATTAAAATATTTGGAAAACTTGAAGAAGAAGACCTTAAAATTTCAATCGAAGCCAAAAACATTGATGACCTTAGTAAAAGCCTTATAAAAAGCAGCAACACAGTAAGCATAAGTCTTATTGTAGCAGCATTAATTCTTGGTTCAGGTCTGCTGCTTTTTACAAATATCAACACAACAATAGGCAACACCACCGAAATTGGAGCAGTTGGCTTTATTGCAGCAGGAGTAATCGGACTGCTTATAGTAATGCGAGCATTGAGGGCATGAACCATTATAGCAATACTGATTCAACGGCACCAATTCACAACAACTAGTTCTCAAAAGCACCAATTCACAACGGCACTAGTTCACAACGGCACTGTTTTAGAAAGAACATTTAAAGCTTAATGTCTTTGTAGAAATCCCTTATCCCAAGCTTGGCCAAATCAAGATAGCGTTTTAGCTGCAGCAGACCGAGGAAGATTAAATAGAAGGAAAGGGTAAGCAAGTTAAACAAAAGATTTGATGACAACTTGTCCGTGTTTCCAAAAAAATTGCAAATCAGCTGATTGCAGCCAAAAAAAGAAAACAGACTTAAAAACAGTATTGAAGAAATTATCGCAGAAACCAGAAGCAGGAATGGCTCAATAAGCATTGTGACAAACCCTGCTTTCTTGCTGGTGACCTTTGACTTTTGGGCAAGGTAAAGATACATCTTAACTTCCCGGTTGTACAACCAGACCAGAAAGGTAAACACAATCACTATTGGAATAAGCATGGTTAGTATACTAAGAATAGGATTGTACCCAACACCCAGAATGCTGTTAAGAAAAATATAGGATTCCATATCATAAGCAGGAAAAAAGTCCGACAGCAAAATTGTTGCAATCGCAATTGCAATGCCGACCACCAGCAGAGTAATTGCCCTCCGCTTCAAGTTTTTGACCTGATTCATCACTGCATCAATATAGCTAAACTGGTTTTTTCTCATTTTTTGGTCAAGTCGTTCAATGTCCTTGCTGTAATCATGAGGCTCAATCTTTATATTTTTCTCCAGATCCTTTTCATTAAAAAACTCATCCATAATTATAATTCAATGCCTTTTTTATATAAAAGAATTACTAATTTTGTTTGCAGAGCAAAACGCCCAAAAAAAAAAGAATAGGAATATTTTTATACCAGATATAACCTTTACTATATGATTTAAAATGTTGGATGACCTTTTAGGAAAAAAAACACAGGAAAAAAAGGAATTGGAAAAAGACAGGTATTTACAGGCACAACTTCACCTTTTGCAATCAAAACTGCAAAGATTGGAAAGGATTTTTTCTGTGGGAATGCCCTTAAATGATGCCGAGGAAACAATTGAAAGGCTTGACAAAATAGAACAGGGAATAAAAATCACAGAATCAAAAATCGGCATGTTTGCATCTGTACTAAAAGAACTTAAAGAAGGGCAAGCTAAGATTCAAGAAAGCCTTGACAGCAAAGCAGGCATAAACCAGCTGCAAATAATCAGCCAAAGAATAAAATTCCTTGAAAACATCTATGGAAAACTAAGTGGCAGCAAAACAAAGGACATATTCATAAACATTGTCGAAATTATGAAAAATCTGGAAAACAGGATAAAGACGCTGGAAGGAATTTCTAACAGAAATATTAGGCTGATGTTCACTGATGAAATTAAGCAGGTTAAAAGCAATGCGGAAAAAGATGGCAAACATCTGCCTTTGCTGGAAGACAAGCAGGTTTCCCAAAAAGAGTCGGCAGCACAAGAAGAAACAGAACAGGTGGAAGACGACATTAGCATTGGCGGAAAAATCAAGGGATTTTTCAAAAAGATTTTTGGACGCTAGAAAAAAAGCTTCCAAGGCTTTAGGGTGATTCTGTGAAAAGCAAGATAATAAACTGTGTTGGATGTGAAGGGATTTCTGATCCAAATTTTCCAAAATGCAGCGGGCTTCAATGCCCAAGCGAACCAAAACTAATGCCAATTAATGAAGAAATAGGATTGATTGTATTCAAAAATGAAACCTTTACAAAACTGTGGTATATAAAGGAAAACGAATTTATTGTAATGCCATTCTTTGTGGATGTATTGCTTTCACCTGTTAGGGGTAAGACCATTGAAAAATACAAGATAAAAGATGCCCAGATTAAAATTATTCAAAGAGAAGAAGATGTCGAACCAATTTATACAATAAAAATACCAAACCTGGACAAGTCCTTTTCCGAGCTTTGGAATATTTACTCAAAGTATGAGGCAAAAGACATTAGCGACAAGCTGCTACAAATTTGGATAAAGGAAAAAGGCATTCTTGACTATCTGCTTTCAGACCCTATGATTCAGGAAATCAACATTAATCCGCCGGAATTCAGCACACCCATCAGAATAGTCCACGCAAAGCATGACGAATGCCTGACAAATATCTATCCAACGCTTGACTTTTTGAACTATCTTTCAACTTATATGAAAATAACAACAGGCAGGCCATTAAACAAGGCACAGCCACAACTTGACGGAGAAATGATGGTTGAAAAAAGAAAGGCAAGAATTGCCATAGTAAGAAGCCCTTTTTCAATATATGGAATTGGCTACAGCATCAGGGTACACAGAGAAAAACCATGGACTATTCCATTGTTTATGGATAACAAGACAGTAAACGCTTGGTTTGCAGGTATTATGAGCCTTGCTATAACGCATGGCAGGACATTTATGGTTGCAGGCCCTAGGGGAAGCGGAAAAACAAGCATTTTAGGCTCATTAATTTTGGAACTTCTAAAAAAGTACAGGATTATAACAATTGAAGACACGCAGGAACTTCCAATTGACGCATACAAGGACCTTGGCTATGACCTGCTTGCCCTAAAGGTTAGAAGCGCTCTGATGTCCCACGGTCTTGAGATTTCGTTTGACAAAGGACTGAGGACAAGCCTAAGGCTTGGAGATAGTGTCCTGATAATCGGGGAAATCAGAAGCAAAGAAGCCATTGTGTTGTATGAGGCAATGAGAATAGGAGCCATGAGCAATGTGGTTGCAGGAACAGTCCACGCTGACAATCCGTACGGAGTATATGACAGGGTTGTTAACGACCTTGGCGTTCCAAAAGGCAGTTTCAAGGTAACAGACCTTATAATAATGGTCAAGCAGATAAAAACACCAACAGGCCTGAAGAGAGTAAGGAGAGTAACAAGCGTTACAGAAGTGCTTAAAGACTGGAAAGACGAACCGACGTTCCAGGACCTTTTGGTTTATGATACAAAAAAGGACTGCCTTGTCCCGACAAATGTGCTGTTAAAAGGAAAAAGCATTTTTATCAAAAACATTCTTGAAACAACAAAAGGATATGATTCATATGAGACATTGCTTAAAGACATTGAGCTAAGGGGAGGGGCAAAGGAAAAAATGGTGCAAATATTTAGCAAGAACAAAAAATTGCTTGAAGCCGAAACAAATGTTAACCTGAACTTCAAGTTTGTGCAGTTGTTTGAAAAGTTTAAGCCCCTTGAGAGTGCGGCAAACGAACAGAAATTCAAGGCTGAATTTGAAAAACTGTTGCACGATAAAATAATGACAGATGTGTAAAACAGACATTTTTCACTTAAAAAAAATGTGGTTTATATGTGGTTTGGTTACATTTACGACATTGGAAGGAAATACCCAATAATTCCAAAAATTAAAAGCATTGATAAAAAGTTTGAACGAGTGCAGTTTCCATATAACAGCACCGATGTGCTAAGTGGAGTTGCAATTTTTGTCGCAATTTTTGGCTCAATAGGCGGAATGCTATTTATAGCTATGCCATTCCTGCCGCTGATTGGCTGGAGTGTCCTATTTTACACATTTGTGATAGCATTTGCATCCTACATTTACGCAACAGGCATAAACTATACACAAAGAATGATTGACTATAGGGAAGAAATGCTGCTTGCCCTGCTTGAAATCGGCAACTTCATTTCCCTTGACACAAGCATTGAATATGCGATAATCGAATCAAACAAAAACCTGCACGGAGTGTTGCATGACCAGTTCAATATAATAATCGAAAGATTGAATAGAAAAAAGTACAAAACTTTGGGTGACGGATTTGCCAATTTTATCCCAAAATGGCTTGAGGTAAGCCCTGACTTTGTAAAAGCCTTGAGCCTGCTGCAAACAGCCGCAATCAGCCTTCCTGAAGACAAAAATCGAATAATAGATGAAGTCATTGAAAGCATTATCCAAAGCTACTACGAACAGGGAAAAAGATTCACGGAAGAACTGTCATCACAAACACAGAGCCTTATTGCAATGGGCGTTCTGTTTCCAATGATGATGCTAATGATGATTCCAATGGTAAGCGTTTTTCTGCCGGACATGATAAGTCTGCCAATGCTAATCTTTGGATTCAACCTTTTCTTTCCAACCCTGCTTTTGATGCTTGCGATGCAATTTGCCGCAAACAGGGTTCAGGTTAACACAATCAGGATGGAACAAAGCCCAAAATTCAAGCCTATGTCAGCAAAGTTTTACCTCATCCCGATTCTGATAATGATAATGCTTGCAATTCCGGCAGCAATACATCTTTACAGCCTTGGCTTTGGAATGGATATCAAAAGAGAATACAGTATTGAGGCTATAGTAATTATCTGGATAAGCACATTTGGTATCTTTTTAGCCGTTGAAATAATTACAGGAGGATATGTGCGAAAATACAAAAAACTATGGAATGAAATTTATGAGGTTGAACAGGATCTTCCGCATTTGCTGCAGGTCTTTGCAGTATACCTCAGCCTAAACAGAAGCGTTGAAAGTATTCTGGCAGACGTCATAGACGACTATGAAAGGCACGGCTTCAAAAACCACCCAGTAACACATGTCTTCAAACAGATTCAGGAAAGGCTTATCAGGACAAAGAAAACGATTTTCGAAATCGTACACACTGTACTGCCAAAGCTGAATCCAAGCAAGAGAGTTACCTCAATCTTTGAGAAAGTGATAGGCTTTACTGACATAGACCAGATAAGCGCTGCAAAAAGTGCCAAAATGATAAGAAAACAGCAGCTTTCAATCTTCAAACTCGACGATTATATTAAGACACTGCTTGCAGACACCATAAGCCTTGTCTATGCAGCAGTAACATTTATGGCTCCAATGCTCAGCGGGGCAGCGGTCATAATGGCAATGGCAATAGTCATGAGCCTTACATTTATCCAGGACAAGCTGGAATCAATCTTTGAACTATTTGGAGGCAGCCTGGAACTCGGGCTTGTAAAAATGGAAAAAATCATCCCGCCAACAATGCTTGAGTTTGTAATAGGCATTTACTTTATGGAAATGGTCATTATTTTATCTCTCTTCCTATCAAATATCAAGTATGGAACAGACAAGTTTAAAATTGCTGAAACAATAAACATAAACATGCTGATAGCATTTGCCCTGTACACAGTCATACTGCTTGTAGGCTACTTTGTCTTCAAGGAATTCGTGTTTGAAGGCATACTAAAAGGAGGGACAGGAATTGAATAGAAGTATTTGGACAATTATTGAGGTTTTGATTGGCCTTGCATTCCTGGCAGCAATCTTTTTGTTTGTCACAAGCGCTCTTGGAGGAAACTAAATGCAGGCAATTGAAATGATGGTTTTTTTCATTGCAAGCGTCATAATTGCAAGCCTTATCCTGCTGTTCATCGGAAGCATTAATCCTGATGAACTATATGGTACAATCGAGGACCTTGTCTTCCCACAGCAAATTGACGTAAACACTATGACAACAACAACCAAACTGGGGTTTGCAGGAAAAATAGGGGCATGCTGGGAGCAATGTGCCTTTGGGGGAAAGAATTTAAACTGCGGAACATTCTATATTACAGATGAAGTCCTTGCAGAGGAAGAAAATAGCTTGGATTCAGAATCACTGCAGGCAATTTTTGAAAAATACAATTATTGCACGAACTGTGATATCCTGATTGAATCAGGGAAAATTGATTTGCCTGCAGTTGTAGGCCTTGAATGCAAAAACGGGCAAATAGTGGTAGAATCATGACAAATGAAAAAGGAATGGAACTGCCTATTGCAGTAATGATAATATTCTTTGTAAGCATTGCTGTTGCGCTGATTGTAATAAACTTTGCCGGGCAGATTATCTCACTCGGTGAATCAGAGCTAAAGGAATTCAGCCTTGAATCAGACAAGGCAGACTTCTTTGTTGAAACAAACAATGCCGGAAGCAATACTATGGCAAGGCTTGCCGACCAGTGCTATAAGAACAACAGGGGAACATATGGAGGGAACAGAATATGTTACATAGTTCATGCCATAGAAGAAAGTGGATTTGCCGAGTTTGAGGTCTTGAACAAGTTTTTAGAATTGAACCCGGGTTATGAAATTGAAACAATGGGCGAGCCAATAAGTTTTGAAGGCTGGATTCCAGGCCAGAAAACGGTTTACGTTATGTTTGAGGAAACAACCCAAACAATTGCAATTGAATCATAGTCAAAAAGTTGAAAATGAAAAACATTAAGTTTTTATACTAGAAAGAAATTATTTTAATTAGATAAAAAAATAATGGTGAAACCAAGATGTTTTTGAATAGAAAGGGAATGAGCATGGCAATCCAGATATTCATTGTCTTGTTTGTGCTACTTGCCGTTGCAATGCTTGTCCTAAGGCTTGTAACAGAACAGTCAGAACAGCAGATAAAGATAATCGGTGAGGAAATAAAGCAGCAGGAACTGAAGAGAATCAAAGCAGATTGCCTGAGTTCATGCAAGTGCGACAGCGAAAACGAAAAGGTTGGCTACTGCCTAACCCTGATAAGAAAAGGGAAGGCAACAGAAGGCGAACTTGACCTTGACGGAGACGGCTTTACTACAAACTATGCCGAGCCACCGGAAACAGGCGGTCTGTACGGAGTCTGCGAGGACAAAATATACTGTAGCCAGATTGCCAGCTGCAAATGCAGCGATCAAATCCTTGATATGCGAAACTGCTTCAAGTTGATATGCAATTTCTGGGACAAACAAAATGCAGACATCCCTTTGCTGATGGCAAAGTTTTTCCCAGCTCCGAACTGTGACATGACAGACGATCAGATGATGAGCCATTGGTCATTTACCTACCTTGAAGAAATGGTCTGTGAATAATCACAGCCCAAACAATTGCCATAAAGAGGTGTTTGTTAATGGAACAGGCGGTCTGGTTATATGTTGGAATAATTGCCGCCCTAATTGGGCTTGGCTTTATCGCTTCGATAGTTATAAGCGGCAAAGAAACAATGAACGAGCAAACTGTTGAAAATAGCATAAGGAAGATGCAACAAAACTGCAATCTTGTCTGCGCTTCTGATGAAGAAACAATGTTCAGCGTTGACACTACGCTTGTTGCAGGAATGAAACTTTATGGAAACGGCAAAGCGATTTGCACAGATTATAAGGGAAAAACCAGTTGCAAAGAATGTGATTGCCTTGTGTCTGACTTAAACGGCTTTGCTTTTGTTCTTGACCTGACCAACGCAATCGGACTGTTTGAAAGCAGCAACTACAAATGCTTTATGGAAAGAACTGAAGAAGGTGTGGCAATTGAATGCAAAGGGTGACATTTTTCCCCTGTTCAGCTGGCTGGGAATTGTTCTAATAACCTTAATAATCGGCTACTGGTTTTTTTCAAACTTCTTTGTCGAAAAGGATCTGCATGAAAGAATGGAAAACGACTTACGAAATATCAGGACAATGGTTGATGATGCATGCGAAACAAAATATTATAAAGCAAGCTACAACCCATTTATCGAAGACGGCCAGCTTGAGATTGATATCAGCCAAATGTGCATAAAAACAGGAAACCTGAAAAAATGCAGGAACGTATTGTGCGAAAGGCTTCCACCGAACACAATCCAGATTGACCTTGCAAGCCTTATAAATGTGATTGTTGAAAAAAGCGGGGAAACAGTGGAAATCTATGCAGAATAGTGGCATTTATAGCATGGTTTCAGCATTTCTGCTTACAGTCGTACTTGTCTTTATTGCCCTTGGCCTTGTCTACCTTAATCTTTTTGTTATAGCCCAAGAAAGCCAGGTATTTGAAGGCACCAAACCGTTTGAGGTTGCATCAGACGTGAAAACAAAAATAATTGAGACCGAATATTGTTTTGACGGCAGGATAACTGATGAAAAACTTTCAGATAATGCTCTGTTTGAAAATTGTGCAAACAAACTAAACGAGTTGAGCGATGGCCAGATTTTGGGGTTTTCAGTTGAAAAACTAAAGCACCTTGATTGCGACATGAACAGGAATACAGGGGGCAGCATGCAGGACTGCAGTCACAAGTTTGTTTTCTTTATAAACGTTGAAAAGGACTACAAAAAATGCCTTGCAAAAATGGTTTTGTGTATGAAAATAAAAAAACTAGAGGAAAGAATAATCTAAAAATGTTTTTGGAGAGAGAAAAATGAGCGCGATTGAAAACGTGATTGCAATGGTTGTTCTAATGGGCCTGTTTCTTGCGGCATTTACAATAATTACAGGAATGAACGTGACATTTTTCGGCGAAGTAGTTGACCAAAGTGTTAAGGAATTCAATGCAGAAAAGTATGGTAATGATTTGGACGCTATACTCAACATAACCGAACCAGTGTCAAAGGACAGCTATGCAAACCTGCTTGCTGATGCAGTCTATTACAGGCAAAGCTATTTTGACTACAACGCGCCACAAGACCTTGCAATAAATGATGACATTGCGTATTATTACAACGATGAATTATGGCCAGAGGAATACACTCTGCAAGTGAACAAGCTGATGCAGCTTACTTTCAACAAGCTGTACGGCGAAAACAATTACTATCTTGAAATCGCACCACTGTTTGTGAAGCTCAGGCTTTATTTTATAATTGACGGCAGTAGCTCTCTCGAAAATGAGGTCGAACAGCTGAAAGAGGTTATTCCAAGCCTTATCCAGGACTTTAACTCAGAATTTGACGTTGTAGCAAAGGTGTTTGTGCTGGCAGATGGAGGCCTTGACCAGCTTGACCCGTGTGCTGACATTCAAAAGCATGCAGACTGCAAATACCTGCACAAGGAAGAAATGTACAGCAACCAGGTTTCGAATGGCTGGCTTAGAGCAAGCAAGCAAATAACCAGCAGTCTTGAAAATGGCCTTTGGAATTCACCATATTACATCAGGAGCGAGCCATCCTTTGACAGCAAATGGATTCTGTCAAACGACGAGTTTCTTGATGAAACAGGTGTTGTTCAGGGCGCAACAGCATACTACTGCACTTGGATCGAGATTGAAAAAGACTCTTTAGAAGATTTTAAGATAGAACTTGACTTTGCCAACAACACTGACAGTGCAGGCGTCAGAATGAATACAACATGGCACAATATTCAAAATGGTGACCAGACAAGCCTTTTTGAGGATATAAATGCCGAAACAAAATGGCAAATGCTCTGCATTGGCTACAGGCCAAGTGAGGCGGAGTCTGACATTTCCTACAAGTATTTGGCCACGCCTGTTGATGGTGTTGAAAGAACCAGCTATTTTAGCCTTGACGAGTTGTTTGCATTTAGGTTAAGACCGAATGAATATGAGTTCTCCAAAGAAATACTGAACATGAACCTGGACTTTATGGGCGGAGTATTTTATGAGGACTGGGCAACAGCCTCAGTTTATGCGGCTGTTGTTGCAGAAAAAGAGAATCCATCAACACTCACAGTGATAATTCCAATAAGTGACGAGTTAAGCCTTGGAAGCGAAGCTGAAGGCTGTGAAGCCCTCATAGGCTTTTCCAAAGTATTTTGCGAAAGATGCAACAAAGCAAGTTCTGATGATATAACAGTCCTTGATTGTCCAATCAAAAGAAGCAGTGAAGATGTGAACAGGGCAATAAAGCTTATAGAACCATATGGCTACAGCGTTTTTCCCATTCTTGCAAACAGTTGTGACATAATAAACCCATATAAAGATGAAAGCAACCTCGTGTGCAGCAATTATTTCACACCTTATGGAGTCTGCGGAGAATTGGAGGGATATATCTGCGGCCAGTGCTTTGGGCCGGATGAAATGCAGTGCCCTGGCCTGACTTTGGAAAACCCAGGTGCAGGCGTGTATGGCGGTGTAGGCTGCGACAAAAAGCAATGCAGGCCATTCATTAACGAGCAGATGCAGCAGTTTGCCGCAGAAACAGGCGGTAAAATGATTGAACTTACGGAAATAGACATGTTGCATGCCCAGATTTCAAATGCAGTAAAGGACACAATTGAAAAGTACAAAATTAGGGCAGGTGTGAAAAAAGAGGAAGAACAGCGATTTGTTTACAGAAAACTTGTTCCATTAAGCAACAGGCTGTTCGCAGACCTGAAATTTTGGAACTACAAAAATCAGGAAGAAACATAAAAAAAAGTTAAGTTTATATAAAATAGATTACTATAAGTTTGTAGAAAATATGGATTCAAAAGGCAATGTTGTTGCAATGTCAGTAACTGCAATAATAATTATTATAGGGATAGCTGCTTTTATAGCAACCTTTTACCAAACCCCTGCACCAACTGTTCCTATAAGCACTGCTTTGAGTGAAACAAAGATTTCTATCAACAAGGCATTGGCACTTGGTATAAGTGAGTGGGCTGAAACAGGATTTGACCAGCAAAATGCGGTGTGGTACAACAACGGCAATTTCCCACCTTCACTAGAGGAGACAAAACAGTCTTTAAGGGATGCAGTCAGAAAAGAAATAACCGATGTCCTGAACGAATTGGAGGTGCAAAGAGGTTATACCTATGAATTTGATAACCCTGCTGAGGGCATGATAATTGAATTTGGCTTTGATGATGTAGTTTCAACCGACGAGCTGAACAAGCAAAGCATCACAGTAAAGGTAGGAGGCTTCAGCGTCAAAGATGAAAAAGGCAACGTTATAACGGTAAAGGAATTTGAGACAGAAGAAAAGTTTGACTATGCTGTGTGGAATCTCTACAGCGAAATGTATGAATGGGCTGAAAACGATTCAGGAGGAATATCCCTGCATTTGCAGGAGCTGCTTGACAGTGCACCATACCAGCTGCAGCTTTGCGATTGCGGACTAATCACAAAAACAACTGAAGACAGTGTTATTCTAAAGGGAAGCATTACCTGGAACAACAGGATAGACCCCAATACAGGCGAAACAATCCAGGGAATGGAAAGCTTTGTTATTGAGCCAGCCTTGCAGGACCTGCAGGCAAGGTTTGCTGACAAGCCAAGTGTAATCTGCAGCTATGTGGTTGAAGACAAGACTATTGAAAACATCCCCAATATAATAAAAAGGGGCCAGGCAGGTTGCAGCTGCCCTGGTGGCACAGGTCTTGAAAATAGTGAGGAAATACTGGGAACCACTGTATCAAGCTGGCGAACCGACGAAGTGGGAAAGCCCGAATTATATTATGGCATTATAGATTCAAATGAAGAGATGCGAGAAGATGTAAACAGCAAAAGGGGTTTCCCAATTCTGGAATCCTTTTTGAGGGTTGAAAGAACCAACCAAATACCCCCGCTTACATACAAAAATTGCTCGGAATTCAACAATAACCCAGAAGATGAAGGACTGTGCAATGCAGGGCAGATGTGCTTCCACACGGATACGGCATGTATCCAGGCTTATGCAAATGAAGATCAGGCCTATTTACTCATTGAAGGTGACAATGAGGTAATTGGAATGACCAGAAGGGTTGCTGCTTTGGTGAGATTTAAGTGTGAGGACAGCGCAAGCAGGGTGAAAACAGAAAAAGAATTTAAAAACCTCGGCGCCGAGGTCCTTATAAGATTTGCCGTTCTAAAGGGAGCTGAACCACCAGACTTTTGCACAACGGAAGACGGGCCGGTTTGTGAGTACGGCGGCAGCGCTGTAACACCCAATGTTATTGGATTAGAGTGCACTCCATGGGATGACTGCTTTTTGAACCCAGAGGATGCTGTTGCATGCGGAGTTTGTGAATGCATGATTGGTTCGCAAATAATTGATCCACTGGCTGACGCTATAGGCGCAGACTTGTTTGCAAGACATGAAGCAGGCGAAATCTTTAGCTGTGATGACGACGGGGACCCAGCGTGTGCATGGTGCCACAACAAAGGAGGGCTGTTCACTTGTCCGGCTTCGGAAGAATTTGAAGAAACAACGACAGACTGCCAGATTCTTATTGATGAAACCATAAACGCCGGCAAGAGCGAGCAATGCCTGTTGTACAGCTGTGATGTGGAAAATAACACAGTTAAGAGAGGCTGTATTTTTAATGATACTCCTGTTCCCTGCGACAGCTGCAGGAAATGCAACTTAGAGGGATTCTGTGTTTCGGATGATGCGAAAGAAGGGCAAATGTGCGTGCCACCATCATCCAGCGGGGGAAATCAGAATTGCTATCAATGCACAAGCGAGGGGGACTGTGCAGTAAATGCCGAAGCCATTGGCGTAAATATGTGCAGCAACAGCTATGGGTGCCTTACCTATTGCGCAGCTGATGGAACCTGTACTTTCATTAATAATGAAGACTTGGGTTTGCAGTGCCCAACCAACAAGCCTGATTACGAGTGCAAAGAATGTGGAATCAAAAACAATAAGCTTATCTGTGGCGCGATTTGTGATAAAGGATGCTGTTCTGATGGAAGTTGGGGAAGGTGCATGAATGCAGATGGCAAATGCTGCCCTGAAACCAATACCTTGACAGACTGCCCGACAAACACCTAAGCATATTCCTTTAAATTCTTTTTTTACAAAGTCTTATTGTTATGCTGCCACGCGAAATTATCGGAAGTTTTTTCATAGGCTTTTTTACATCGCTTTTTGTAATCAATGCACTGCTCTTTTGGCTTGAAAAAGAATTGCATTATGCCATTTTTTCAGGAATTTGTATTTTCTCCATTTTCATAGTATACTATTTTGACATTAGAATAGGGGAATTCAAAATAAAACAGCCTAAAAAACAGTTCAAGTATTGCTATGGATGCGGTGCAGAAAACCATTTGCAGGCAAAAAACTGCTTCAAATGCGGCGCAAAACTTTGACAGATTTGCAAAAGAAAATTCGAACATAGAAGGATTTAAATATAAGGAAAAACTATGCTGTATAGATATGATTGACAAAGAAAAATTTGTTGAAAATATACAGAACCTTTTAAGCGAAGGTCAAACAGAAAAAGAAGTTGTAGAATATATACAAAAGCTCGGCTTTTCAGAGAAAGAAGCAACGCAATTTATTGCGGAAGCACAAAATGGGAAAAGCGAGTCTGCCAAAAACCTAATGAAAATAATACCGAGTACAATGAATGACCAGATAAAGCACTTTACCCTGCAAAAAAAGGACGCAAAAAAGGCAATGTTCAAAGAAAATATAGAAGAAATGGCAAAAATAATGGACAGGATAAAGACAGAAAGGAAAGTGGAAACAGAGGAAAAGAAAGAGTAAAAGCTCCAACTTTTTTCTTCACAAAAAGCTATTTATTATAGCAGGAGTTAATATATAGAAAAATGAATAAACCTAAAACCTTGCTGGTTTTGGCACTCATACTAGTACTGGCATCATTTGCCAGCGCCGCAACATTCTATGTAGACAAAGAAAATACAAACTGCTCAGACTCAAAGCCGGGAACAGAAACAGAACCATGGTGCGATGTCAAAATAGCTATATCAAAGTTAGCGCCTGGGCAAACATTAAATATCATGGGCGGAACATACAACGTCGCAAACATTATAGTCCCATCAGGCACAGCAAGTGATAAAATAACCATTAAAAATTATCAAGATGAAAAAGTAGTTTTAAAAAGCTCTTGGATTTCAGGCAGCAGCAATAGGGACGATGGTTTTGCATTGAACGGAATTTCACATGTTAAAATTGAGGGGTTGGAAATTTCCAATTATTACAATTGCATTCCTATTACAGGCGGTTCAGACGACATAACCCTTTCCAATTTAGTGGTGCATACCTGCAGAAGCGGCATTGACATTAGGGATTCCTCCAACGTGCTTGTTGACGGGATAGACGTATCGGCTGTAAGCGAGCCTTCAAAAGGGTGCGGCAGCAGCAACGATGGCCACGCAGGAGTTGCAATAAGAGACTCAACCTATATAACAATTCAAAACACAGTTAGTCACGACAATTTAGACGGCTGCGGTTCCAGTGGAGATGCCGACGGATTTGCGGTTTCATCCGGAGACCATATCAATATCTTGAACTGTGTCGCCAGAGACAATGACGAAGACGGTCTGGACTTCACAACAATAAACGGAACAGTAACTAATTTTATTGCAACAGGCCATAATGCCTGTGGAATAAAACTTTGGAAGAGACGCGATGAGAACAACAAATTTACCCTGACAAACATATTGTCCTACAATAACGAAGAAGCAGGAATAAAAATATCGTCACCTGAAAGCATAACAAGCGGGGACTATTTTATCAACATTTACAATTCCGTATTCTATGATAACGGCGAACAGGGAATAGTTTCCAGAAATTTTAATGCAGGCATCAATTCCCGTCTGGAAATTTACAACAACATATTCCTACACAACGGCTATTATAACGAAGAGGACAGCTCCTGCTGTTACCCAAGCATTTCCTTCGGAGAAAATTCAAATGCAGTCTCCAATTACAACATCTTCTATGATAACTGGGATGGGGACGTGGCATGGGCGGGAGAAGGCCCTAACAGCCTGCTTGGAATAGACCCGAAATTTGTTTCCGCAAGCACAAACGATTTTCACCTGCTTCAGAATAGCCCGGCAATAGACAAGGGAAAGGACATCCCTGAAGTCACCATTGATTTCGACGGAAATGACAGGCCCAACGGCAGTTCTCTTGACATGGGGGCATTTGAGTTTGAGCCGGCAACAAGCTGCAACAGCAACGGCGTCAGGGAAACGGACGAAGAATGCGATGGAAGCGACTTTGGAACCTATACCGGAAGCGATTCAGGAATTGGAATGTGCTATGCTTTTAACAGCAGCTTTAACTCAGGGAGCCTGAAATGCAACCTAGACTGCACAATTAATACAGGCAATTGCGTAAGCTATGAGGGCTTTGGCAAAATTACACACGGGGGAGCCAGTGGAACTGTCTACCACGTTACCTCCCTGGCAGATTCAGGGCCTGGCACACTGAGAGAGGGTGTTGAAGGCTATGGCAAAGACAACAGGTATGTCGTATTTGACGTTGCTGGAGAAATCCATCTTCTAAGCGACATGTACATCAGGGGCCCTGGCATGACTGTTGACGGCTCGTCCGCTCCATCTCCAGGAATCACGATTACCAAGCCCACGCAAACAGTTGAGACATTTTACATAACGGGAACACATGACATTATTGTAAACTATATGAGATTTGAGGGCGTGATGGGCAAGGAACAGCACGTTTCCCAAAATGCGCTGACGATAGGAATTGACGGGGATTCACCCCCCGATCACCACGCCAGAAACATAGTGCTCGACCACATAACCACAAGGCTTGGAACAGATTCCAGCCCGGACATTTGGGGAAGGGTATCTGACATAACACTGTCAAACAACCTGTTTTACCAAAACTGGCATCCGACCTTAGTCGCATATGGAGATAATTCCCAAAAAAGAGAAAGAATATCCTTCCACCACAATGTGTATGCAAGGAACCACGAGCGAAGCCCGTATCTCAGGGGGTTTACGGAAGAAGTTGATTTTGTGAACAACGTTGTTTACAATTGGGGTTATTGGGAGGGCTATGGCTATGGCCTGAGGATCACAGGGGTCAATGGAACGCCCGACAAGATAAATATTGTCAACAATTTCTTTGATTCAAATGCAAGCAGGGACTCGGCAATTATATGCGGCGACCCACCATATAATAACATTTATATTAGTGGAAATACCATTCCGCCGGAAAGCTCAACAGCCTGCGCCAATACCAGCACACCGTTTAGCATTAGCCCGGCATATCAGGCCACCACAACACCGGTTTTGGGAATATGCAATTCGATTGACGATGCAGGAACAAAATACAGGATTCAGGAAGAGACTGACCTAATAAACGAAATAAAATTAAGCATGGGCTGCGGCGCAAGCGCATGCCACGGCACTGACACAAGCTGCGGAACATGGCCAATCTGCCAAAACTGCAACAGCCAGGACGGCTGCAGCGGAAACAGCTACATGGACTACAGCTGCTCTGGCACAAGCTGCATCAACACAACAGACAACTGCACAGACTGCAGCTGCAGCTGCGGAGGATACAATACAACAGAATCAACAGCAAACGGCAACTGCGCAGATGGAAAAGACAACGACTGCGACTCACAAACAGACACAGCAGACACAGAATGCACACAACCCCCAACATGCGGCAACAGCATTGTTGATTCCGGAGAAACTTGCACCAATTGCCCGCAAGACATACAATGCCCAACAGGACAAATATGCTGTACTGGAACCTGCACCAATCCAATACAGACACAGAATGCCCAACAGGACAACCCTGCACAAACCCAGGAACTTGCACAGCAGCCTGCACAGAATGCGACATTGCTTGTACAACAGACACACAATGCGACGACCAAAACCCGGAAACAACAGACACCTGCCAAAACCCAAACACATGCGAATCATACTGCAAAAACGAACCCTTAACATGCGGCGGAACAACATGCATAACAGAACAAATATGCTGTAACAACACCTGCACAACGCCAACATGCACAACAGCCACACAATGCAACGACCAAGACCAATGCACAAGAGATTACTGCAGCCAACCAGGAACATGCACAGCCAGCTGCAGCAACACAGAAATACAAAGATGCGGATGGCAAAAAATGGCCTGGACACTGC
>JAFCCG010000090.1 GCA_017610335.1 Chloroflexota bacterium
TCTTTTTTGTTTCAAGCAGTGTGCGAAGCTCTTCCTCTGTAATTATTTCTTCGCCAACTTCTTTGATAAGTTCAATTCTTTTCTCCAAGTCCATTAAAAACCACTAAATTATATTAATTGATTCAATATTTATATACTTTCTTAAAGCCTGTTTTAATAAATTATTAAGAATTGTCACCGATTTTTGCAAAACCTTTTTTTTAATTTATTTAATGCAAAAAAAGAACAAAACTCCCACAAAAGACGGAAAAAAAGACCGCTTTTTAAACCAAAACACAGCAAGGCATCCATAAAACTCAATGCCCCTACTGCTACTCAAAAGAAGTGAAAAAAAAGGCAAAAGAAAAACACTGGAAGGAGAAAAGCAAAGGCTTCAATGCAAAAGCTGCGGAAAACTATTCGCAGAAGGAAAAAACAAATTCCAAAAATTCGGGCAGGCAACAAGGCTGCAAGCAATCAACCACATTGCGCTTGGGCACACCCTGCACCAAACAACGTTGTGGCTGAACAAAAAAACAAAAAGAAAAGCAAGCAAAGCAGCAATAAGCAGATGGCGCCAAGAATTCATGCAGCAAACAGGCGTAAAAAATACATTGCCAGCAGACCCGCTTGAAAAAACACTCATACAAAAAACCTACATCCACAAAGGACAGGCATACTGCTTCCAGCTCCACCAGCCAAAAACAAAACAGCTTGGAAAAAAATTCCCAGCACTACAGCAATACCTCTACCGCTTTACCCAAGGCACGCCAAACAAAATATTCGAAACCTCGAACAGAATATCCCAACAAAAAATGAAAATTTTTGCAGACATAAAAAAAGACTTCAACCAAGCCAACAGAATAGCAAGCTACGTGCTCAAAGGAGTGGAAAACAACAACGAAAGGCACACAAATATCCAAAAAACATTCCTGCTCCATGACTCAACATCCATTGCCTCAGAAATACCGGTATGGTACTGGGAAAGAAATTTGAGTAAAGGATACTGCGGTCACATCGATTTGGTTCAAATAAGAAACGGAAAAGTGCAAGTTTTAGACTTCAAGCCAAACGCAGGAAAAGAAAAAAAAGCACCAACCCAAATCTACCTATACGCACTAGCCCTCAGCTTCAGAACAGGCATCCCCCTAAACAAAATGCAATGCGCCTGGTTCGACGAAAAAAACTACTTTCAATTCGAGCCAAGCCAAGCGCACAACAGGGAAATCCACAAAAGCCGAAACAAAGGCAAAGCTTTAAAGGCAAAGCTTTAAAGCACCTGCAGCAAAAAACCGGCTGTAGAAAACAGCAAAGGAAACCAGCCAATGAACCAAACTGCGTGCCCGCATTGTTTTGTTTGAGCAAAGGTTTAAAAACACTTGATGTATTAATATTAATGATTTGTTAATATTGGTGCATCAATATGAATGGGCTTTCTGGAAAAGAAATAGAAATTGTTTCATTTCTTGAACTTGACGAAAAATTCTTTTTTACAAGAAAAGACATAAAGCGTTTTTTCAAGAACTACAACGAAGTTTCGGTTTACCTTCACAAACTTAAGAATAAAGGCAGAATAATTAAACTCAACAAGTCGAAGTACTACCTTATCCCAGTGAAGGCCTTCAAAGGCTATTGGTCAGAACATCCTTTCATCATAGTAGACGAAATATTTAACGGAAAAAACTACTACATTAACGGTTACGCTGCAGCGCACTACTGGAAACTTATTGACCAGATTCCAACAAAAACAGAAGTCTATTGCACAAACAAAAGGGGGGCAAGGGAAATATTCAACCACAAAATTGTCTTCAAGACACTAAGAAAACATAGAATTACAGGTTTTGAAAGGAAACAAATCAAGGGCCACGGGTTCAATATTGCAACAAAAAAGAAGGTAAAAGAATGGCTGAAATCAAAAGAATAACAGAAACAAAGCTCCGCTACCTGGCCGGAGAGAAAGGATTCAACATTACTTACCTGGAAAAAGACTACTTTCTTACAGCTCTACTTTATTTAATCAAAGACATTGAAGGGATTTACTTCAAAGGTGGCACAGCATTAAACAAACTTGTATTAAACCACACAAGGTTAAGCGAGGACTTGGACTTCAGCTGCAAAGCAAAAACAAACGAAGTGAAAAAGAAAATCGGAGAAATAGTTAAAGAAAATCAGGAGTTATTTACAAAGATTGGAACAGACAAGGAAACAGACAAATTTGTGAGAATACAGGTTTACTACAAAAGCTATTTCAGGGAAAAAGAATACATCAACGTTGATCTGAATGCGCACGCAAAAATCCACCTGAAACCAGAGAAAAAACAAGCAAAACACTTTTACAAAGAAATTCCAAAATTCAGCGTAACAATGCTGAACCAAACAGAACTAGTTGCTGAAAAGATACGCGCGCTATTCCAAAGAAACCAACCCAGAGACTACTTTGACGCATACCAAATAATCAAATCAAAACAAAAAATTGAATCAAAACTGGTCAAAACAAAACTCAAAGAAGCAGACCTGCAATACAAAACAGAAAAAATCTTCAAGAACGCGAACAGAATATACTCAAAATGGGAACAAGAAATAACCAGCTTGACAAATAACCCAATAAATTACAAAACAGCAATCAAAGCAATAGCAAAAGAATTCAAATACAAATTGAAATAAAGTGAACTGCACTAAAAGAACGCTAAAAATGAAAAAAGAAAACTTTGTTGAAAATTTTGAAAAACTGTTTGGCACCCAATACTTTGAAAGGGAGTAGGGAATACTACAAAGAAGGTCTTGTAAAAAACCTGCTGAAAGACCAAAACACAGTAAGTGTAAACAGGCATTCCCCTAAACAAAATGCAGTGCGCCTGATTCCACAAAAAAACTATTGCCCATTCGAACCAAGCCAGGCAAGAATGAAAGAAATACACAAAAAGCCAGGAACAAGCTTTCCAGCAAACAATACACAAAAACCATCCAGCCAAACAGTTACCAAACAAACAGTTACCAAACAAACAACACACAACTACTGAAAAAAGCCAAAAACAAAGCCAAAAAAACAAGCCCCAAATCCGCCAACAAACACAAACAACAAC
>JAFCCG010000001.1 GCA_017610335.1 Chloroflexota bacterium
TGGGGTTACAGGGATTTGAACCCTGATCAGAAGGTCTGGAGCCAACTGCACTACCAGATTATGCTATAACCCCTTTTAAGAGAATTTTGTTAAGGCTCTCTTAAATATAGGTGAATGATTAGAATTTAAAACATTGTTCTGGATTTTGGGGGCTTGGGAAATTAATTTTTAAGAACATTACCTTAAAATACTTGAATTGCGTTATTTTATTAAGTGATTTTAAATGGCTGAAGAAAAAGACATATTTGAAGATGTTTTCGGAGAAGACAAGGAAAAAACAAATGTTGGAAAAACAGGTAATGCTGAAGAAACAAAGCAAGAGGAAACAGAGCAAGAGGAAAAGCCGGTAAAGGTATTTGGAAATCCTGACAAAGTAGAGTCAGAAGAAACAGGGAATAAATCAGAAGAAGAGGAAACAGTGAAAGAAAAGTTAAACGAAGAGGAAACAGTGAAAGAAAAGTTAAACGAAGAGGAAACAGTGAAAGAAAAGTTAAACGAAGAGGAAACAGTGAAAGAAAAGTTAGAAGAAAAGGAAAATGAAGAAGACGATCCTTTAGAACCTGCTCCACCACCCGAAATGCCTGAAGAATTAGAGGAAACATCAAAAGAAGAGAAAAATGCCTTAAAAGATGGCAAAAAAGGGGCAAAAACAGGGCAGGGCAAGGGAAAAACAAGCCATAAAGGTCGAAAAAAGGCAAAAATAAAGGTTGTTAAAGATAGTGAAAATGAAAAGCCTTTGAAGGAAAAAATCAAAAAAATCGTGGTTGCAAAGGCTATAAAGGCTGCTGAAAAGGATAATGTTCCGCCTGAAAATGGTGCTGTTTTTGTTGAAAAAGAGATTGGAATAAAAGAAGTTGGAATAAAAGAGGGTGAAAAATTGTCTGAAGAAGAAGCTATTGAAGAGCTTCCAAAAGGGCCTTTTGTAAAGCCTGAATTGAAGTTTTTACAAGATGATAGTGGAAAAGCGTTTATTGGAAGAAAGAAAAGTGTGTTTCAAAAATATGGAGATGAAGCAACGCTTTTTGTTGGACGAGTTGGGGAAAAAGATTTGCAGGACAAGGATATTTACCTTGACAGCCTTAACCCCCATGTTGTGTTTGTATGCGGTGCGAGAGGATCTGGAAAATCTTACGTTCTTGGTGTCATTGCAGAAGAGCTTGCGGTAAAAAACAAGAATGTTGGAGTAATTGTGGTTGATCCTGTTGGTGTTTTTTGGGGAATGCGATATCCAAACAGGGAAACAAGAGAATTGGAGTCTCTTGCAAAATGGAATTTGTTACCACAGGGTCTTGAAAATTTAAGAGTGTTTATTCCGGAAGGTGTTGCAGACCAGGTTCCAAAATCAACTTATGATGCAACTTTTAGTATGCCCCCTGCACTTTTGACAACAACGGACTGGTGTCTTACTTTTGGAATTGAAAGATTTAGCCCAAGCGGTTTGTTAATGGAAAAAGGTCTTGAAAAAGTTAAAAAAGGATATACAAATAAAGACGGTAAAAAAATCAAGGGAAAAAAGGATTTGTTTTCAATAGAAGACTTTATTATGTGCCTGCAAACAGATAAAGAACTTAACAGTGGAGAAAGAGGCTACAAGGCTGACAGTATTAGAGCACTTGTAAGCAGATTTGATGCTGCAAAAAATTGGGGTGTTTTTAACAGCCTTGGAACACCGCTTGTGGAATTAAGCAGGGAAGGGCAATTAACTGTAATTGACACTTCTTTTCTTGAAGACAATGTTTCCGCACTTGTTATTGGAATTCTTTCAAGAAGAATTTTGGCTGCAAGAAAAATTAGTACAAGAAGAGCGAGTGCTGGAAGGTTTGGAAAAGAAGAAAATGTTGACCACTTGCTTGAATTTGGTGTCCCACCAACCTGGCTTTTTATTGACGAAGCACACACCCTTATTCCAAGCGGTAATGTAATGACTCCTGCAAGCAATGCCCTTATTGAATATGTAAAACAGGGAAGACAACCAGGATGCTCACTTGTTTTTGCAACACAGCAACCAAGTGCAATCAATACAAAGGTTTTGAGCCAGCTTGACATAGTGATATCACACAAGCTTGTTTTTGATGATGATGTTAAAGCAGTTTACAAAAGGGTTCCTACACTGGTTCCAAAAGCTTACAAAAAAAGCAATTTTATCAAAACATTGCCTGTTGGAATTGCTTTAATAGGCGACCGAAGAGAAGAAACCACAAGAGCATTTGTTATGAAAATACGTCCAAGAATGTCACAGCACGAGGGAAGGGAAGCCGAAACAACTGAAAGAAATTTAAAGCTTGATAATGATAAAGTTTTAGTACTTGCGATTGAAATGTCAAAAAATAAACTTGATCAGATTGGAAGTTTGCCAACTTCAACAATTAATCAGGTTGTTGCAACTTTGAATGCAAAATACAAATCAGACCTTGAATTAGGAGAGGTTCTTGAAAAGCTTGAAGAAAAAGGTGCAGTAATTAATGAAGAAAATAGTACCATAAGCATTCCTGGAGAACTGCAGGATGAAGCGCTTGCAGAAGAACTTGTCGGAGAAGCTGAAAAAGAGGTTGAAAAAGAAGCCAAAGCGGTTTTTCCGGAAGAAACTATTGAATTGCTTGCATTTCCTGCTTCAGTTAATGAAAAAAAAGCAATGCAAATGTTTAACAAGGTAAGAAAAAAAAGGCTTTTGGGAATTTTTGGAAGCGAAGAAGCAATTGAAAATATGCAATTGAGGTATATGCCAATTTACAGAATTGAATATAATGCATTTGACACAAAAAAGACTTTTAGAAAATCAATTGCCTTTGTCAACACGATTACAGGAGAATTTATTCACTTTGATGGGAAGAAAAACGGATTTATTGAAAGCAAAGGTCTTGTATTAATTGACAAGCTTAGCAAGAATGAATTAAAGCTTTTAATGTTGCTTGATAGAAAAAAAGAATTTGAAGCAATTGTTGAAGAGTTCGGAGAAAGCAAAGCGCTTGTAAAAAGAATTCTGCAAAGCCTTGAAGAAAAAGGTTTTGTATTAGCAGAAAAAGTAAAAGGAACAGACTTTTACACCCTTGCAAGACCTATTGAACTTCCGCCAAATCCAACACATCCAATGCTTTCATCTTTGGAAAACATTCCTGTTCTAAACATTGAAGCAATGAGTCTTATGAGGGAAGGAATTAGCAAGGAAAACCTTGGAAAGAATATGCAAAAGCTTTGGGAAAACATTGTTATCAAAAAAACAGACCTTGTTTATTTGCCTGTTTACGAAACATTTTTGCGCAAAAAAGACGGCAGTGTAAGAAAAATTTTTATTGAAGGCGTAACAGGCAATTTGATAAAATTAGGAAACAAGCCCAATTAAAGTTTTTCCAAGCTTTTTTGAATCATGCCTTAACAACTGTTGTTTGCTTGACTTTTTCTTTAAAAATTTTGGCTTTTCAACAATTTCTGCTCCAACAAGCTTTGGTTTTTTTCCATTTTTAACCAAATCATTTTTCACAAAAAAACTTTGCTCTTGCTTGTATTTGTCAAGAATTTTCTTGCTTGGTTTTTTGTTATTAAATACAACAAAATCCAAAACACCTTTGCCCAAATATTTTTCAAGTTCTTTAACATGTTTTGAAAGAGTAAAACCATGTGTTTGATTAACCTGAGTCATGACATTTGCAACATAAACCTTTTTTGCTTTGCTTTTCTTCAAAGCCACTTTCATTCCGTTCACAAGCAAATTGGTTATAACGCTTGTGTAAAGGCTTCCAGGGCCTAGTACAATCAGGTCAGCTTCCAAAATTGCTTTTTTTGCTTCCGGTAAAATTTTTGCCTCTGGCTTCAAATAGACTCTTTTAATCGAAGGTCTTTCAGCAATCTTTTCAGGCAAAACACCCCGTTGAATAAGCGCATCCTCATTTGTAAAAAGCGTTCCATTCACCAGTTCGGTACAAACATGCACACTTTGAGAAGTTGAAGGCAGGACTTTTCCTTTAATTGCAAGAATTCTGCTTGCAGCTCTTACACCAGTCATAAAATCACCAGTGCTTTTTGCCAAAGCAACTATTAAAAGATTTCCAAAACTCATATCCTTAAGCAAATGCCCTTCAAATCTGTAATTGAACAAATCAAGCATTAACTTTTCTGATTTACTTAATGCAATAAGACAATTTCTTAAATCTCCAGGAGCAGGAATTCCAAATTCTTTTCTTAACTCACCACTGCTTCGTCCTGAATCAGTTACTGTAACAATTGCAGTAATATTTTTTGTATATTGTTTAAGTGCTTCAAGAACACTTGGCAAACCTGTTCCGCCGCCTATTGCAACAATCTTCAAACCTGTTTCTTTTGGAATCTTTTTTTCAACCAGTTTAAGCAATGGAAGCACTGAAGCAATATTTTTAACAGAATAATCTGGTTCCTCCAATTCATTCCTTGGCTTCATTTTGCTAAAACGGCCTCTTAAAACTCTTATACTAATTATTCCAAGCCTGTTTGCCATTCTTATTTCGCTTGAAATCTTATCTCCAACAGTAAGAACGTTGCTTGGACGAAGGTTAAATTCTTCCATAGCTTTTTCAAATTTCTTAAACTTACTAACATCCTTTTCAAAATCATGAATTAAAACTAAATCAAACATTTTTTCCAAGCCAAGAATCTTTATTTTCTTAACCTGTCTTTCATAAATTCCGCTTGTAATCAAAACAAGCTTTAGCCCATTTTTTTTAAGCTTTTTCAAAGTAGGAATTGCATCAGGAAAAGGCTTTATGTGTTCAACATCATCGCTGTTATAAGCTTTAAAACCAGCTTTTACAATTTCTCGCCTTTCATCCTTTGTGTTTCCAAGCTGGTCGCACATTCTGTCAAAAATGTTTTCCAGGGGGCCAAGTTCTTCAAACAGTTTAATCTGCAATTTATAAGCGTCTTTTGCAGAACAAGGCAAGCCTGTTTCAACCATTGCTTCTGCTGCCCTTTTCCTTGCATTGTCAATAAGTGAACCGCTGCAATCAAACAGCGTATCATCCAAATCAAAAAAGACAGCTTTTATTTTTGCCATTAAAAAAAACCTCTGCTTTCTTTTAAAAACAAGAGTCAAAACCTTAATAAATAAGGTTTGCTTCATTATTTTATTAATGTTCGAAACAGATTTAGGCAAGAAATTTGAAAAAATAGAAAGCAACAAAATTGCATTATTTGTAAAAGACAACGCAATTGAACAAGTCAAAGACCTTTTGGAAGAACTTGCAAAAGAAGGAAAACTAAAAGAACTTGAAATAGTGGTTTTTTACTGTAGCAAAAACCAGGAAAAAATTCAATTCAAAGAAGAACTTGCATTGCTTGCAGAAAAAAACCAGACAGTGCAAATTATTCACGTACTCACAAACCTTGACGAAGAGCAAAAGGAAAAATGGCAGGGCGAAACAGGCTTCATTGACAGGAAAATGATTAAAAGATATTTAGACAACGAACAGGACTTCTTTTTTATCATTACAGGAACCACTACCTTTAATCAAGCCCTCAAAAAAAGGCTTGAAGAAGAGCTTGCAATAAAAGAAGAAATGATTGAAGTGGAAAGCTTTTTAGGATACTGATTCTTTAAATTTTTCTGCAACAGCAAGGTTTAAGTTATTCTTTAAACCTAATTTAGTCTATGTCAAAAAGCTTGAAAAATATGAATATATTTGCGGTTGGCGCTTACCCCCCAAGATTTGGTGGAGGACAGCAAGCCGGTTGGAATATTGCAAAACAACTTGCCAGGATTGGCCACAAAATAACTATTTTTACGGAAGCCGTTCCTGGAAAAACTTTGAAAGAGACAAAGAATTTGAGGGTTATTCAAGTTCCGGTAAAAAGGGTTTTGAGTGTTCCAGACCTTAAAACCTACAAGCTTGCAAAGCCGTTTAGGCAGATTGTTGGTTTTGGCGGAGGTATAGCAAGAAAGCCTTTTACCGATGCCATATTAAGAGAACTCAAAAAAAGCAAGCCAGATGCAATAATGGTGAATTTTAATGTACCTTACCTTTCTTTTGTACAAAAGATTGCAAAAAAAAATAATATTGCTTTAGTCTCAGTATTTCATGGCAGTGATGTCCACAATCTTATTACTTCTGAATTTGAAAAAGTGAAAAAAACGATTGTCAGGTCATACCATACGCCTGATGCAAAGATATCTGTATCCAATTATTTAAAAAATACTCTTCAAACAATGGGAGTTAACGGCGTAACCGTGATTCCGAATGCCATAGATATGTCCACTTTTAAGCCAAGTTCCCTTTCACATAGGGTAAGAACAAAAGTCAAGCTTGGCATACCAAAAGAAGCAGTTCTGCTTACCCATGTTTCAACCTTAAGGCCTATAAAAAGGCCAATGGATATAGTTGAAGCTGCTGCAATGGCCTTGCAAAAGGCACCAAACCTTCACTTTTTAATAGTTGGAGACGGTCCGCTAAAGCCGGTCATGATTAACAGGCTAAAAGAGCTGGGCATTTCCAAAAAGTTTACTTTTACAGGCATGGTAAGCCAAAAGCAGGTAAACTTATACTTGAACGCTTCAAATGCATTGCTTCTCCCCTCTCAAAGGGAAGGAATGCCTCTTGTCATCCTTGAATCTTTTGCCTGCGGGAAACCGGTAATTGCAAGCAATGTGGGCGGGATACCTGAAATCGTTAAAAACGGCAGAAATGGACTTCTTGTGGAACCAGGAAATATTTCTCAGCTGGCTAACAGGATGGCCATGATGTCAGGAAAGGCTGTGAGAAAAAAACTTTATCAAGGCGCATTAGAAACCGCAAAAGGAATAACCTTAAGGAAAAGAGCAAAAGAATATGCCAAAGTAATCAGAAATGGAATCAGAAGAAAAAGAGCGCGGCAATCAAAAGTGCCTAAGACAAAAAGGCTTAAAAGAAAATGATTGCGTCCGCCGGGACTTGAACCCGGGTAGCAAGCTTGGGAAGCTTGAATCCTAACCACTAGACCACGGACGCGTTTTGATTTTTTTGCTTTTCTTCAAGCAGTTCCTGCAATTGATTGTATGGTGCTGTTACAAAAATATGGGGAAAATCTATTTTAATTTTAATGCCTCCGAGAAAAAGGTTTACGGTGTTTTTTTCAATTTTTGAATTGTTTTCAACAAAGTTTAGGAAAGGACCAAACTGTTTTGCTTCAAGAAACAAATCGTTTTGCCTTCCTTTTGCCGAAAAATGTTCAGCAGCTTTTTTTCTAAACCTGCTGTCAAGGCATTCAACTGTAAAAACCTTGGAGTTGGCTTTTTTTGCAATTGCTTTAAGAGTTTTTTTTGAATCAGGATTCCAGACAAGTTCCCTGAAATCGGAAAAACCCAATTCTTTTAGTGCAGTAACCTGTTGTTCAAAAATCTTGTGCAGGTATTGCAGGCTATGAATTCTTTTCTCAACATCTTTTTCCAAAAAAGCAAGGTTTGAAATGTAAAAATCAACGCTTCCCTTTGCCGCAAGCAGCAAATCCTTGTCCTGTTTGCTTCTTTCAATAAGGATTTGAAGAAGTTCAACAACGTTTTCAAAACGAATTGAAGCATCCTTTTTACCCATTAAATCATTCAGTTTCAAAAGAAGCTTGTTTTGCATTTCGTTACTTAAAAGAGCCATGCCTTTTCCTGTGGCAAAAAGCTTGTTGCCACGCCTTGCAACAAAGCCCAATGCAGTAAGATAACGAATGCTTCTGCTTAAAGCAGCTCTTGCAGATTCAATGCTTCCATAACTTCCTGCAATCTTGTTCAAGAGAGAATTATACTCTATTCCAGGCTGCTGCTTTACTATTAACAAAATGCTGTTTCTTGCCGTCATAAAAAAAGAATTAACAAAACCATATTTTAAAGGATTCTGTTAACAGGTGTTCGTATTGAAATTTAGACTATTTTTAAAATGCTAAAAAATTAGAAGCATTCAAAACATTATTTTTGAGTTCCTTATTTGGCTTTGCTTTTTGCCTGTTTTGTCTGCTTTGATTCTTTTGCACCTATTTCAACCTTTTTCATTCTCTTTGGAATGACATAATAGTGTTTTGCCTTGCAAACGCCGCATTCTGAAATAAAAGTTGGCTTTTTATTCTGTTTTTTTATGGTTGCAGGAAACTGATATTTTCCTTTATAACCGCGCTTTTTTTCTGCATTTTTCCTGTTTCCTTCAGCCAAAGCTCTGGGCGCGCCTGTCTTAAAGATCTTTAATTTGTGCTCTGTGTGCTTATTGCATTTTTTGCAATAATCTTTGGTTGTCTTTGGAACATGCATAAAAAACACTTTTTAATTCAAAAATACATTAATTCAATTCAAAAAAATACATTAATTTCAGCCTCTTAAGATAGGAAAAAAAGGGTATTTCCAGTGAATTAATTGTGTTTAGCAAGCTTTAAATGTCTTACTATGGGGAGGGTATAAATTGCCAAAGAAAAGAATTAAAAATAAGAAGAAGATAATAATACTAGCTTTCAAAAATGGAGTAGGATGGATTAAATTGATTAACGCACTTTTAGGCGCAGTAAAAAGAATTGCAAAAAACCCACTGGTTTTGCTGCCTGCGTTTGCGTCAATTGCAATCTTTTTTATTCTGGTTTATATCTTTTCGCCTTTTTTGATAGAACTTGTAATAGAAATGATGGTTTTGGAAAACTTTCCTGAAACTAGCCTTAATGCACTGCCTTTTCAGTTGATTGAATTGTATGGTTTGAATTTGGCAGCATTGCTTGTGTTTGTAATACTTTCAGGAATTCTTTTTGCGGCATTAAATTATTGGTATGCTGCTTATGAAAAACTTGTATTGGATGGAAAACCGTCACTTGAAAAGGCATGCGGAAAAACAATTCATGCAATTGGCCAAATCATTTCATTTACTTTATTTATCCTGATTTTTGCATTTTTGCTTGCAATTTTGCTTTGGTTTTCGCTTATGGCAACCATGTTTTTCGAGCTTGTGGGACTTGTGCTTTTAGTGCTGTTTGCACTTGCCGGCTTTTATGTTGTAATAAAATTTGTTTTTGTTTTACAAGCTCTTGCTTTTGGCAAAAACAATGTAAAAAAGGCATTGGAGCAATCCTGGAATTTTTCACAGGGAAGATTTTGGCAGGTTCTGCTTTTTGTAATAGTGGTTACTGTAATTTACGGTATCATTACAAGTGTTGGAACCATGGTATCTGAGCTTTTTGAAGGAGAAATTGAATCGATGATTATTTTTGCAGTGTTTTGGGCTGTATTTTTGGCATTTTCAGGCCTTGCACTTGCTAGTTATTATTCCAAAAAAGCCAAGTAAAATTGACGCTGTAAGGAAAATGCTTTTAAAACGGTTTTGGTTGCTTCCTTTTCATTAAAAGCTTGTGCTTTTACGGCTGGCTCAAGGTGAACCTTGTCTGCTGCCAAGGGAACTCTCAGGTTGCTTTGTACAGCGTCTGTTTTTGAAATCCTTTTGAACTTCAGCCTATTATGCCTTGCCATATTCAAAAAGTCTGTGTTTCCGCCAGGAAGAAAAATAATAAGGTAAGCTATTGCTTAGCATTGCCAAGTTTCTAATTAGTACGCCAATTATTGGCTAACACATTTCCTTTTCAAATTAGTGTATTTCCTTCCCTGTAAAAAACGCAATTGCAAGCACGGAAAAAACAATCAAAGGAAGCAGCAAAAAGTCAAGCTCTGGAACAATTATTGGTAGAGTAGAATTCACACCCAAAACAACAGTAGCAGAATCATGTACTGCGCCACTGTCATCCTTGACAACAGCTTTTACAAAATAATTGGCCTCAGGCCAAGAACTGTCAATATTAAAAGAAAAATTGAAAGCAGTAGCATTGGCTGGCAAAGGGTTAATCAACTGCACAGAAACAAGAGGTTCTACAACTTGGCTGCCTGACAAATCAGAAACAGACACCTCGACAGTTGCATTGGCGGCATTGCCCTTCCAGATAACAATATCCACAACAATATTTACAGGAACAGGAACGGCATTAACAGTAATGCTTTTTGGAACAACAAAAGAATCAATCATAAACTCAGTGGCAACAGTGGCAAGAGGAACACAAACACAATCAACACAAGACTGGCTACCGGCGCAAACAGGCAAACCAGGCTCGCCACAAACTTCGCCAGGATCAGGATTGCCGTCACCACAAATACTTGCGATGTTGCTAACATTAACGGTGGCAAAATCACTGCAAGCAATAACCACGCCAGAATCATTCAAATTCAGGGCAGATATAAACTCAACTCTTTCAACATCGTATGGACTACAACTGAAAGAACAGGTGCCGGCTGCACAACTGCTTCCAGCAAGCAAAGAAGCACTGCTTGGAGTAGAAGCACAAACAACGCTTTCAATAACTGGATTTGACGAAAAATTGCTATAGGTAACGCTAACAGGACCGGCATTTTCATTCAAACCAATATCGAATATCTGGCCAGAGTTAATAGAACACTCTTTGGGATTCAAAGAAGCAGAAACATTAAGAAGCACAGTATCAAAAACCTCTGTGCTGTCAGAGGCAATAACTCTTGCCAAAGCAAGATACTGTCCTGCAACAGGAAAGGCATAAGTTGTGTCGCCTGTTAAATCAGAATGATAATCAAACACTCCATCGCCATCAAAATCCCAAGCATACTTTTCTTTAGGGTCCAGGGCTCCTAGGCCAAGGTTAATGGTTCCTGACTCACTTAGGTTAATGCCTGCATTAACTATAATGCCCTCACTTTCAGCTGCAGAGGAACCGTTTCCTAAACTGTTTTGGGAAATTGTTGCCTGAACAATTATACCCTCGCTGGCTGCGCCTGCACTGCCGCCGACTACTATTTTCCCGCTTACAATTATTCCTTCACTTTCGGAAGCAATAGAGCCGATTCCGTCAGGGCTTAGGGAAATGCTTGCGAAAATTATTATTCCCTCACTTGAGGCGCTTGCTCCAGAACCAATTTCTGCTGAAACCAGTATGCCCTCACTTTCAGCGCCAACAAACGGCGTACTTTTCTCACTGGAAATTTGAGGGGTTTCAGAAAAGACCATATTAAAATTTATCAGCTCGTATGTTTCAAGAGCACCGTTGTCAACTGTTGCCTCAAGGCTGTAGGATGCAGGGCTTAGCACTACGCTGCTTGAATCCCACTCAGGAAAGAGTTTCCCTGAAACCAATATGCCCTCACTTTCAGCGGCAACCACGCCGCCACTGCCCTGAAAAACTTCCCCTGAAACCAGTATGCCTTCACTTTCAGCGGCAAAAGCCAAACTCGACAAATTAAGCAATAGTAGCAAGAGAACTATTTTGCGATTCATGTTATCCCACTAGCTTGCAATAAAAGGAAAATTGAAAAGCACGGTTTTATCGACACAGCCTCCAAAGGACGGGCACAGGGGGTGCTCCGGATTTGTGCAAATTTCTCCAGTTATTGATACTGCATAAGCCTGCTCTGAATTTACCTCACAGAGAAAGCTAAAGCTATTGCCGACATTTAAGTAACAACATCCAGAGCAGTTACTTAAAGTTATATTAGCAGGGACCGGGTTTTGACAGTCAACTTCAACAGTATAAGAAGTATGAAATGCCACACTATCCAAAATCTCTTGAATTGGGTTGTCAATGTTGTTTATTGTCAGGGTCACTACTGTTTGATAAGCCGAGACTGTTGCAGATAACAGCAAAAGCCCTAACAAAATTAATGCTATTTTTTTCATTCTTTTTTTCACCTCTCAAGTCAATTAAATTAAAAGACAGGTATTTAAGGATTTAGACATATATTAACCTTTTGAGTGGGCTCTGAAATGGTGAAACTGTTTTTTGTGATTTTGGTTGCAGGGTTTATCATTTTCTCAGGATGTGTTGAGCAGCCTGACAGTGGTGGAACAAGGCAGGATGTCCAGAGAGCCGGAAACGGTCTTCACGTGTCTGAGCTGGCTGATGGCGAGATACTACCATTGCTTTTGGAGAACGAGGATTTTGGAGACTGGCGCAGTGACTTTGTTAAGGCACATGGCTCTGAGCCAAGCCTTGAGGTAACAAAAAAGGAAAGGCTTTCAGAGGAAAGGGTAAGCGAAATGATTGAGGGAAGCCAGGCTGGAACAAAGGCTGTTGTGGAAAGAATACTTTCAGGTTTACCTGTTGAAACAGGAAACGTTTTCTATGTTGAAATGAAGGACAGCGTTCAAACTCAGAGTGGAATTATTGTAATCATTGATACAAAGGAAAAACAAGTTTTGAAGTTTTTTGCCACGCTTGGAATTACTGCCGGATAAGGTTGTTTCCGCCAGTTGTTTTGTGGCTTTTAAAACGGTGATTTAGCGGAGAGCTGATGAGGTCAAGCCAGGCTTTGATGGTTGGACAACTGCACAAAGGCATTGATGTCCAACTGGACATTTTGAGCACAATGAAAAAGCTATCGGGCGAAACATTTAACATGTCCAAAGAAATATCCGGTCTGCCTAAACGTATTGCCGCAGCATTGAAAGAAAATGTTTAAATCCTTGCTCTAACGCCGTACTTTTTAACAAACCTGTCAACCAGCTTTTCAAACTCTTTGATGAAACGAAGGTTTTGTTGCCTAAAAATCATGCCGTCCTGTTTTGTTACAAGAGAATGACTAGAAGGAAAACCCATCCAGATAATGAGTTCTGTTTCACCAGAAACGTTCAAAAACTTATATTTGTCTTTAAGCCTTTCCACAGCTGACTTAAACTTCTTAGCTTCAGGAGAGTTATTCAAAATCAACTCAAAGTGCGTGCTAGTGTAAAAAAACTCTTTGTTTTTACTGTATTTTTGCAGCTCAGAAAGAGGCAATTTTTTTCTTTTATTTTGGGTTTTATTGTAAAAATAGCCGCCGCAGCTTCCAAGTACATAACCAAAAGGAAGCTGGCTGAATTTAATAGCCCATGTTCTTACCTCTGGTTCAACACCCATAGGCGGAGCAGCGCGCAAAGCAGGGCCAAGCAATTTAACCCACGTCCTGCGATCAGCAGCAAATTTTTTGAGGAAATCTACTCGCTCTTTAAGCGGCTTATTCTTCTTTGCAAAAGCAGTGAAAGAACTGTTTACCGGTTTTCTTTTATTAGGCATTCCGCAATCATTGTGTTTTTTTTGCTTTAAACGCTTTTATTGTGTTTTTTTTTGGCTTGAAAAAGCATTTAAATGAATTAGCACTCTTTTTATTACTGAAAAGTCTTTTTGGTTTTGGTGGGAATTTGACATGAAAAAACTAAATAGCCTTGTTTTTGGTTGTGAATGGTAATGGTAAAATTACAAAAACTTATTTTAAGAAATTTTAAGTCTTTTAAGAAAGCTGATATTCCAATAAGCAATGGCTTTACTGCGATTGTTGGAAGTAATGGTTCAGGCAAAACATGCTGAGAGTAAGCAGAATTGATGAACTAGTTAACAACAGTGCTGTTGAAAACTATGCCAAAGTAGAACTGTCCATTAAGGAAGGTGAAAAAACTTATCTTGTGCAAAGAATGATTGACAAAAAAGGCAAAAGCATTTACAGGCTTGATGGTAAAAGAAAGACAAGAAATGAAATCGTTTCATTGCTTTTAGAACTTGGCATAAAATCAGACGGCCACAATATTGTAGTGCAGGGTGACACAACAAGAGTTATTGAAATGAGTCCTATTGAAAGAAGACAAATAATTGACGAACTTGCAGGTCTTCAGGAATTTGATGCAAAAAAAGAAGAAGCTTTAAAGGAATTGCAAAAGGTTGACAATAAACTAAGGGATGCAGGCATTGTTTTGCAGGAAAGAGAAAATTATCTTGAACAAATGAGGAAAGACAAAGATGCCGCCGCAGAATTTGAAGGTCTGCAGGGAGAAAATAAAAAAATAAAAGCAACAATTATTTTTTCCGAAATTGAAAAACTTGAAAAAAGTGAAAAAGAATGTTCTAAAAAGCTAGAAATTATTGAAGCAGAGAAAAAAGAACTTGAATCTCAGACAACGAAAGAATATTTGGAAAAAGACAGGTTAAAAAGCGAATCTGAAAGATTAAATAAGCTTATTCTTGCACAAAGAAAAGAAACTTACGCCATTATTGGAGCACAACTTGAAGAAGCCAGAACAGGAAAGGCACTGGCTGTTGAAAAACTGGAAAACAAAAATCGATTTCTTGAACGTAATAAACTAGCTATTGAAGGACTTGAAAAAAAAGCAAAAAATCTTGAAGAAGAGGCTGTAATTCAAAAGAAAAGAATTGGAGAAATAAATACTGAACTTGAAGGCCTTGGAAAAAAAATCAAAGAAGCTGCCGAAAAAAAGAATCTGCTTCAAAGCGGTGCAGAACAAAAGGAAAAAAAACTCGCCGAAATGAATGCAGCAATGGAAAGAACTACTTCAGAACTTGCTTCTTTAAATGAAGAGCTTTTTGAAAAAAAAGCCCTGCTTAGCGGAATAAAAAGGGAAACAGAATTCAAAAAGCAGGACATGAGAGAAACAATGCAGGTAATTGAAGCAATAGAAGCAAAAGTTTCTGAAAGAGAAAAAAAGATAGGACTTCTTACACAATTGAGAAAAAAGTTTGGAAATGTTTCTGAAAGTCTTTCCAAAATTCAAAAAGAAAGCGAGCGTGCATTGGAGACTTTAAAGGAAGTGGAAGCTGAAAAGAAAAATGTTAATGAAAGCATTGAAACTCTTGGAAAAAACTTTGCAAACTGCCCAGTCTGTGATTCACCACTTGAGAAACAAAAAAAAGCAAGCTTGAAGCTAAAAAAGGAGACATTGTTTAAAGAACTTCTGATTAAAGAACAGGCTTTAAAACAAAGACGAAAAGATTTTGATTCGAGAATTGCTTTGGCAAAAGATGCTTTGGAAAAAGAACAATCACTTGTTGTTGAAACCGCTGATTTAAAAGAATTGAAAGAAGAGCTTGCAGCAAAGAGAGAAAAACTTGCTTTGCTAAAACAATGGCTTATGGAAAATGGCTACAATGATCTTTTGAAAAAAATTGAATCAGAAGAACAAAAAGGAAATGAGAAAAAAGCAGGACTTATTGCACAAAAGGAAAAAATTAAGGCATTTAGTGAAGGAGTTGCATTAAACACTTTTAGAATTGCAAGTGACAGCCTTTCAGTGCTTGAAAAACAAGAACATTCATTAAAACAGGAAAAAGAAAATTTGCAAAATAATTCTTCGAAGCAATTGCAAAAGCAAAAGGATGGATTTTTAAACGAAGTATCTGTATTAAATGAAGAAAATGAAAAGATTTCTTTAGAAACCAGAACAGGTGAAAAAGAACTGAAGGCTTTGAAGGAAAAGATTTCAGGACTTGAAGCAAAAATAAATGAGTCTGAAAGACATGGACAAAAAATGATTGAAGAAAAGGAAAAGACAGATAATGGAATTGTAAAACTTGAATCAAACATTGCAAAAATCCAGGCAAGGCTTAAAAGTCTTATTCAGCAGGTTAACACACTATTTATTGAAAAAAGCAAACATGAAGTAAGAACTGCTGATTTGAATGAAGAGGCAAAAGAATTCAAAGAAGTTGAAGTAATTAAGGAATTTGAACCTTCAAAATTAAACCAGAGGATTGTAGAAATTGAAAAAAGAATCAAAGAACTCGGTGCAATTAATATGAAGGCATTGGAGTCATACAATCAGCTTGAAGCAGAAGTAAAAGATGTAAGACAAAAAGTTGAAAAGCTTGACGAGGAAAGAATTGCAGTTATTGAAATGATTGAAAAAATTGATGTAAAGAGAACAAGTGTTTTTATGGAATGTTTTGATGAATTGAACAAAAACTTTTCAAAAATGTTTAATACACTATTCAACGGTGAAGGAAATCTTGAATTAAGCAATAGGGAAAATCCTTTGGAGTCTGGGCTTTTGATTCAGGCAAAGCACAAAGGCGACAATATTAAAAATATTGATTCAATGAGCGGAGGGGAAAAGACCATGACCGCACTTGCATTCCTTTTTGCAATACAGATTTATGAACCGGCTCCTTTTTATGTATTTGATGAAGCAGATGCGGCTCTTGATAAGGAAAACAGCATCAAGATGGCAACTATGATAAAGAAAATAAGCCGTCAAAGCCAGTTTATTGCAATAACCCACAATGACCCGCTTGTACAGGAAGCTAATCAGATTATTGGTGTTGCTGTTAACAAACAAAAAAGCAGCGTGATTGGATTAAAACTTAGAGACAAATTGAATTCCGAAAAGGATTAATAAGTAAGAAGCAAGTTAAGAAATTATTTCTTTTTTCGGTTTTTTTGTTTCTCTTTTATCTTCATCTTTTGCTTTTTTTGTTTCGTCTTTTGCTTTTATCTTTTCTTTGGAAAAATTTGCTTCGGCATTTTTTTTGCCTGATTTTATTTTTTTTTCGTCTTCTTTTACAATTTGTTTAAGTAATTCAACTCTTTTTGTGTAAAAGGCAATGTTGGAAGCATAATCTTCTGCTGTAATTTTTCTTTTTCTTAGTTGTATTCTAAGATCTCTTAAAACATTTTCAAATGCATCAATTTTGCTTTTATTAAGGTCTAAATCAACATAGTTTGCGCTTATTGCCTTTCTTTCTGCAAGCAAAACATTTAGCTTGTTCTGAATTGGTTTGTTTAATATTTCAAACTGTTCTTTTTTGATGTAACCTTTTTCTAATCTCTGCCTTAACTTTCTCTGCTGTTTGAGAATGTCGTCAAGTCTGTCTTCAAAAGAAAATTTCTTTAGGAAATGAAACTTTTTTTCAGAGGCAACAAAACTAAAAATTATTAGAGCTATAACAAGAATAACTACTAGAACAAGTGCGTATAATGAATCTTCAAGTTCTGGTTTATCCTGCCATCCTGGTGAAATTTCAATAAAACTATTCTGTGAAAGCTGATTAAGATGATCATAGCTTGCAATTGCTGCATCAAAAACTCCTTCTGCTAAAAAAACAAGATCAAGTCCGCTTTTTACACTTTCAAGAGCAAGTGCCGGCTGTTCCTGCAGGGTATAAAACTCAGAGCTGTCAAAATAGTATTTTGCATGGTCAAGATAAAGCCTTGCCCAGACAAATTCATTTTCATTATTGTTTATTTTTTGGTCGAGAGCTACAAGTCTTTCAAGAAGTACAAACTGAAGCTGGTCAAGATCTTTATCTTTTGAGAATATTTCTGAATTTACAAGAGCAAGTGCTGAAGATGAATCAAATAAACTTGCATAAAACCAGCCTTCTTTGCGCAGTATTTTTGCACTATCAAGTCTTCTTTCAATATCTTCGGCTTCGACATCTCCTAAAGCTTCAAGACCATTTTCTGCATTTGTAATATATGAATCGATAAGATTGTTAAGACCTAGATCAGAAAGTACTCCAGATGTTGCTCCTTTGGTCAATTCAAAAAAGTCTTTTGAAACAGAATACCATGCAAGTGCATATTCATAATCCATTATATTGGAAACTCTTTCCAAATCAAGACCGTCTTGTTCAACAATTATAACAATATCATCTGACAGTTCCAGAGTATCTAATTTAAGTTTTGCCCAACTCAACCTTTCTTTGGCGGCAATATGCCACTCAAAACCCTCAATAGGAATAAACCTGTTTAAGTCATAGGCTAGCGAATCAATTTCACCTGAAAGTTTTTTTACTTTGTCGTTGAATGCAGTTGAATTTCTTGAAAGAAGGGAAGGATTTTCAGAAATGTCTTTTACAAAATTACTGTTAATCGTTGCAAGAAAGGAAAAATTTGCTGCACTGTAAAGAAAGTTTTGTTCGTATAAAATTTTTCCCTTTTCAAGAGTTTTTTCACTTTCGTTCAGATATGAAAGCATTACATCAACAAGTGCCGGATCATTAAGCATTGTTCCGCTTAAAGCAGTCTTGGCTGACCTTACAGAATCTTCTGCGTCTGAAAGATATTTTTCAGTAAGTGTTTTCATCGGAGCCAAATTTTCACTTAAGTTAATCTTTTCAGGGATAAAATCAATCCTTGGAATTCCACCTGTGTTTATATCGATTGAATCTATTTTTGCAAATGCATAAAACAAAACATCGTTGATATTGTTTACTTCAATAATTTTAATGCCCCAGTTTTTATACGCATAATCTATAAGGTTTATTGATTTTACTTTGCCGTCTTCTTTAACAGTTTGTCTTGAATCGCCTGTTGGAATCATAAAAAGTGTTATTCCAACCTTGGCTGCTTCTTTTGATTTTTCAAAAATGCCTCCAACAGAACCAACTCCGCCTTCAGCAGTAATCGTTCCTGTTAATGCAACTTCATCAGGAATTTCTTTATTTTGTAACATTGAAATAACAAGCAAGGTCATTGCAGCGCCTGCACTTGGTCCCTCTACAAGCGATGCATCACTTTCTATATTAAAAAAATAGTCGTATTTTTCAACTTCGTTACTGTAATCGTGTGCTGTTTCAACCGCAATTTTTGCAGTTGATTGTGTGCTTGTTCCAACCAATGGCTCAATATCAGTCCAAATCATGCCGTTTCCTGGTTTTATTGTAAGAATAAGTTTGGAAGCCATTGCATTTCCTTGATCTGTTACTGCAAAAACTTGCAGGGAATCTTTTTCAATTACAGCAAAACATCCTGTTGACAGTAATAGTATCAAAAAAAGAACTAAGATTTTTTTCATAACAATTAATAGTAAGGGATAATGTGATTTAAATAGGTTTTTGTTTGGGTACAACTGTCTTAGACAGTTGCCCCAGCTCTGAAAAATGGAGAAAAAGAGAAAAAAGTGAAGGCAATTAGCCAAACAAGCCAGCTAAGCCTTCTGCTGCTTCTTCCTCTGTTTTCTTATTATCTTCTTCTTTCTTTTCTGCTTTTGCTGACTGTGCTTCACCTGCTGCAGCTGGTGCTGCAGCAACTGCCTGCACTGCCGCAGCGTTCTTTATTGCCTCATCAATGTTTACATCTTTTAATGAAGCAATTAGGGCTTTAACCCTTGCGCTATCTGGCTTCGCTCCGGCTGCTTCCAAAACTTTGGATACGGCTGCTTCAGAAACTTCTTTTCCAGCAGCATGCAGCAAAAGCGCAGTGTAGACATACTCCATATCATTCCCTCCGTTTTATTTTTTTGTTTAATAAAAAAATAACTATTCCTTTTTTTCCTCTGCCAGTTTGGCTTCTTCTTTCTTTTCCGCTATCTTTTCTTCTTTTACTGGTTCTTCAGCTGACTTTTCTTTTACTGGTTCTTCAGCTGACTTTTCTCCTTTGACTGTCGGTTCTTCTGATATAGCATTAGGAATCTTTGCTTTTAGAACAGATGCTTGTGCGTTTGCTTTTGTAAGCACGTCTCCAATGGTTGCTGAATTAAGAATGCTTGCTTCAAGTGCAACAGCTTTTGCATTTTTATAACCTTTAGTTATAAGAACAGGAATTGTTTCTGTTGTAAAGTATACTGCTTCAATTGCAATATTAAAAGCATTTCTTGCAGCTTCTGCAAAGTTTTGTCTTACTGTATCAATGTCAATATTAAGAACGTTGCCTAGGAAAAGCTGACCGTTTTCAAGCGCGCTTGTTATTGAAAGTCTTACTTTGATTGGTTTTATTCCAAGCTTTGAAAGAGCTCCTGAAACTTCTGGTGTAATGACTTCTCCTTTTTTGGCTACAATTTTGTCTTCTGCTATTGAAATTGTCGGACCCTGCATTATTGTTTTAAGTCCTGCTGCCTTTAAGTCAGACAAAGCTGGCCCTGGAGGCAGTCCTGTGTCGCCTGCAGGGATAAGTATATCGTTTGGTGCAATCAAGCCTGCTTTAGCAGACATGCTTACGGAGTTTTTTTTAAGCAACGAATATAGTTCGAATGGATTTATTTCACTGAATATTACCGCAATACTTCCTACAATGTGTTCATTCAGTGAAGAAACATCGTGTTTTGAATTTTCAAGCGCTTTTTTTAGAATTCTTGTTTTTGTAACTTTTATTACAGCTTGTCCCTGCAATTTTTTCCTAAGCTCTTTTGCAAGTGCGCCTGGAAAATTCTGCAATGAAGCAATTGAAATTATAGAATATTGGTCTGCAAGCTGTTGCAATTCCTGAACCTGGGCATTTTTCCATTTTTTTGTATGAGAGGTCATTATTTTTTAACCTCCGTAGACTTTTCTTCAGCTCCAAGCTTTATACATGGACCCATTGATTCTTTTACATAAATGGATTTGATATTTTGGTGCTTTCTTGGAAGTTCTTTTGTAACAGATTCTGATATAGCCATTGCGTTATCAACAAGCTGCTCATCTTTCATTTTTTCGTTTCCAATTACTACCTGTACCAAAGGCATAAATTTTCCTTTTTTGTTTGTAACTCTGGTAACATTTCCCAATGTTTTAAGCATTTGTTCAATCAGTTCTTTGTTTGGCTGAACAGGTTTTGGCATTTTTCCTTTTGGAGCAAGCTGTTGTCCCAAATATTTTCCAACGGCAATCATTACAGAACCTTCTGCCAAAAGTATGTCATATTCTGTTGAAATAAGTGCAATTTCTTTTTTCTTAAGTTTTTCAATTTCAGGTTCTTCTATGATTCTGTCAAATTGTCCTTGAACTGATTCAATAAAGTCTTTTGTTTTTGCAAAAAGAAGTTTTTTTCCACTACCTTGTTTTCCTGTAGGATTTGGCATTGTAACCTTTACGTCAATTTGATTTATTGGCTTTTTTGTGTCAAGGTCTTTGAAATTTATAATTAGCTCAATGGATTGTGTAAACTTTCTTTCCTTGCTTTTTTCACGCATTATCTTTAAAGCTTGAATTATTTCTTTCTTTTGCATTTCTAAAACCTCCCACAGTGCCATTTCCTAAAAAATGGATGTGGTCAAACGGAGTCACTAATTAGACTCTCTAAAACCCATGAAATACTATAAATAAAATTCTACTGAAAGCTTTAAAAAGCCTTTTGCAAGCAAAAGCCTTGGGAAAAAATGCTTTGCAAAAACAATTCTTTGGCTTTTTTAATCCTTTAGCAGTTCGTCAAACTTGCCTTCATTAATTTCCTTAATTACTTCTCTTGCAGGCTTCTCTTCAATTGTAAGACCCATGCTATTACAAACGCCTATAATTTCTTTTGCTGCACTTTTCATTTTGTAAGATGCAAGCTTTTCAATTTTCATTTCAATAACGTTTTTGATTTGTTCCATCGAAACATTGCCCTTAATTTCAGCCTTTGGATTTGAACTTCCTTTATCAATTCCAATTTCTTTTTTTATAAGGGCACTTGTCGGAGGACTTCCAACAAAAATTTCAAAGGTTTTTGTACCGACATCAACATCAACTATTACAGGAACCTTCATTCCTGCATAGCTATTTGTTTTTTCATTAATCTTGGCAACAATATCACCAATGTTTACGCCCAAAGGACCCAAAGCAGGGCCTAATGGTGCTCCGGCAGATGCTTTTCCACCTTCAACCAAAACCTTAATTTCTGTCATACCATTCACTCCTTAACCAAATACATTTCTACAATTTTATTCTTTAATAATCCTAATATGTTCTGCTTTTATTGTAAGAGGAATCTTTACTGCTGCTTCAAGTAATTCAACCGTTACCTCTTCTTTTGTTGGATTAACTCTCAGAACCTTTGCCTTTTCAGACTTAAAAGGCCCTGCAATTAATTCAACTTTTGCACCTTCAACAATTGACTGCATTAAAGGCTTTGATTCAAGCAAGCTGCTTAATTCCTCAATCTTTACAGCACCTTTTACAATTCCCTGCCCCTTAATATGAGGGGTATTTGTAATGCATCTCCTAACTGAAAGCTCGTCCTGTGCTTCAATTAATACATATCCTTTAAGTCCAGGAATTACGCTAATGCTGTAAATAGGAATGTCTTCATGCTTTGACCTGTTGGTAATTATATCTACTACCAATGCTTCCTGCCCAACTGTTGTCCTAACCGGAAAAATCATTTTCTCACCTTTTTCTTTACATCTTTCAATAATTTTTTACATTTTTCAATACAATCAAATAAATTCTGAAAAGGGTAAATTAGAAACTAATAACCCTAATTCATCGAATATCTTTAATCTGGTAACAATTAAAAAGCTTTTTGTAAAGCCTTTGCATTTACACTACTGGCACAAAAGCAAAAAACAGAAAAATTGCATAACCAATCAAGGCAATTATGAGTATGCCAATACCGGTTACCTTTGCCATTACTTCAAACTCTTTCCAGTCAGGCTTTTTTGCAATAACAAAAACACGCCTGCTACTTGAAATAAATGCTCTCAAATTTTCCATGATATTTAATTCCATAAAAAAACACCTGCAATTTAATTACAGTAACAAAAAAATTAGAAAGAAAAAGGTTTAAAAAAGGAAAAAAATAGGTATTTAGCAGAATGACAAGCAATCCACCAAGCATTCAAGAAATGAAAAAATATAGTAGACGGCCCTATTTTTCAAAAGAAACAAACGAAATAAAAACCAAAATAAAAAGAATGGAAAAGCAACTTGAACTACATTCGGAATGGGGCACAAAGCATTATCTGCTGATAGCTAATGCTTTTGAAAAAGTGCCCTTTACTGGCAAAATAAGACCGGCTTAAATTCAACAGGTAAAATCCAAATTCAGCCAGTGAAATCTATTTCCAAATCAATTGGCAAAAAAAATTACGAATTATTTAGAAAAAACATATATTTAAATATTTGTCTAATGTAAATATATTAGATTTGTTATGGGTACAATTACCGTTACTGTTGAGGATAAAGTCGAAGAGAATTTCAGAAAAACCGTTAGCGAAACAAAAGGTAAGGGGAAAGGCATCTTGGGAAGTGCCACAAACGAAGCCATGAAAGACTGGGTTGGAAAACAAAGGCAAAAAAAGATATCAAAAGAGATGCTGGTTCTGTTGGATAAAGGCTTTGAAATGGGAAAGTTCAAAAATGTAAGCAGGGACGAATTGCATGAAAGATGATGACAGCCTCTTCATTGACTCGAACATTCTTATATATGCGTTTGACAAAAGTGAGGCAATTAAACACAAGAAAGCAAAAAAACTGCTTGAAAAATGCTTTGGCGGAAAAAGCAGGCTTGCAACTTCGACCCAAGTGCTTTCAGAATTCTTTGTTAACACAACAAAAAAAATAGAAAAACCAATAAGCCAGGAAGCTGCAAAAAATATAATTGGAAAAATAATAGAATTTCAAGCTTTTCCAGTTTTGACCATAAAGCCAAACACAATAGAATCAGCCATTGCCACAAGCCAAAAAACAGGAGTACATTATTGGGATGCACTAATTGCAGAAACAATGAAAGAAAACAACATCTTTGAAATACTGACAGAAAACACAAAACACTTTGAAAAAATAAAAGAAATACAGGCCAAAAATCCGCTAAAATAGTGCCAGCCTAAAGCAACGAAACTAATTTAAGAACCAAAAACCAAAAAAAAGCCCTTGGCTAGCGAAGTCATCCTAAGTCAAATTGTTTAGGCAACAACTCAAGGCATTGCCTTGTAAAGCTAGAACCAATTGGTTAAATTTTCACCCAAACAAGTTACCCCGTGAAATCTATTCCCAAATCAATCGGCTCTGACAAGTCAATTTTGTCAAGATCCTGCAAATATGGGAATTTTCCGCCTGCAATAACAACCATTGCCTGAATCTGATTTCTTGGCAAATTATCGTCAATCATTGCACCCCAAATGATATGGGCATCTACACTTATCTTGCTTGAAACTGTTTCAACAATCATTTCAGCTTCTCTCAAAGTCATATCTGCTCCGCCGATTACGTTAACCAAAGCCCTATTGGCTCCACTAATATCAACATCAAGCAAAGGACTTGTTAAAGCATTTTCAACAGCTTCCAAAGCACGGGCTTCTCCTTTTTCGTCAGTATGAGATTCACCCAATCCAATCATTGCTGCGCCGCCCCTGCTTAAAATTGTTCTAAGATCAGCATAATCTAAATTAATCAACCCTGGCTTTGTAACCATTTCAGTAATTCCTTTTACTGCATTGGTCAAAACCTCATCCGCGACCTTAAAGGCAGCGTTCACAGGCAAATCAGGAGCAATCTCCAAAATTTTATCGTTTGGAATTACAATTACTGTATCAGTGTGCTTTCTTAAAGCAGCTAATCCAGTCAAAGCATTTTCCATCCTCTTTCTTCCTTCAACAGTAAAAGGAATTGTTACCACACCAATTGTCAAAGCTTTCATTGACTTGCCTAATTCTGCAATAAAAGGAGCAGCACCTGTTCCTGTTCCACCACCCATTCCACAGGTAATAAAAAGAAGGTCTGAATCATGTAAAATTTCTTCAAGCTCTTCAAGAGATTCTCTTGCAGCACTCTCTCCAACACTTGGGTCAGAACCGGAACCAAGACCTCTTGTCAACTGTCTTCCAATCAAAAGCTTTTTGTCAGCAATAGCATTCAACAAATCCTGTGCATCAGTATTAACAGCAAATGTTTCAGCACCGGTAATTCCTACTTCAGTCATTCTTTCAATAGTATTACATCCGCCACCGCCAACTCCTACAACACGAATTTTTGCTTTAGCAGTTTCAAGTAATTTAATAAGATCTTCATTATCATGCGTTGCTTTAATTTTTCTCTTACCTTTAACAGGTTCTTTTTTTGCACGCCTGATAGCTTTCTTTACCACACTTTCCAAATAAGGCACCCCCGAATTATAAGACTAAGAATAATTCTTATTGAAAACAAATTTAAAGCAATTGTCTACGAATTAAACATAATAAAAGCAAATATACATAATTGCTTTTTTGAGAAAAATTAGAAAAAAAAGCAATTACTACACCAACAAAGCAATTACTACACCAACAAAGCAATTACTACACCAACAAAGCAATTACTACACCAACAAAGCAATTACTACACCAACAAAGCAATTACTACACTGGCTCTACACATTTTCCGCTTTCACAAACAGGCTCTTTTGGCATAGGGCATTCATACTCGCAAAAATCACACTCTGCATTGAACAAATCAACCAACTCTCTCAAAGGATTTAAGTCAAAACCTTTGTTCACATAGGATTCACATCCAAAAGGGCAGCCTAAAGATATGGCAATGCAATCAGAATCTGTTTCACAAAAATTGCCCTGTTCAATCAAATCATTTATGCCAGACTCTTGCTGATTACACAAAGCAGGTTCTTGCTTTATTGGAAGTTCAAAAGACCCTGAATAGAAAACAGGAGGGGGTGTTGCAATAACCTCATAAATTGCAATACTTGAAACAATTATGGTAAAAATCCAGCAAAATGCAACAAACCTTTTGTCCATTCTTATAAGAGATTTCTTTTCTTTTGTCACTCAAACTACTAATAGTTTATTCTTTTATTTAAAACTTACTGTAAGCCCAAAAAAAGCCTTTTTTGATTCAGCTAAAAAAATCTTTTTTTGATTCATCCGAAAACAGAGGCAATCCATACACCTGCAAAATAAGCAAGAATAAGTACAACAATTGCAATAAACAAATGCTCTGCTACAACCTTTACAGGATTTTCATTTTGTGATTTGGCAATCCAGAAACTAAACACAGCGATTAGTAAAAGACCAAATATAATACTTACAATTATTGCGGTTTGAAGATCAAGCAATAAAACAGGGATAAGAAAAATTATTGCAAAAAAAAACTTTGCACCCAAAGTTGAAAAAGTTGAAGCCCAAATATCCCTTGTACTTTCACCACCAGTTGATTCCTGTGAAATATGCATTGCAAACGCATCAGACAAAGCATCAACAATTGCAATAGTGATAACACCGCCAATAACAGCAATCCGCAAATTGGTTCCTGAAAACAATCCAACCATTAATCCAATAGTGGTAATAATGCTTGAAGTTAATCCAAACCCAATGCCTGACCTTATATGATCCTTGAACTTCATTTGGAATAATAAAACGCCCAATACTTTTAAGCCTTTGCAACGGCAAAAAAAAACCAACCAAAACCATTTTATTTAACCTGCAACCTAATTCTTTTATGGCAGGCAAATGGCCAAAAGGCACAAACGTTGTGGCAATCGTTCCGGCATACAACGAGGCAAGGAGAATTGCAAATGCCGTAAGGCAACTAAGACAAAGAAAGGAAGAGGGCCTCATTCAAGAAATAATCGTTGTCGACGACGGAAGCAAGGACAAGACAGCCGAGACTGCAAAAAAGGCAGGAGCAGACAAGGTGATAAGCCTGCGCTCAAACAAGGGAAAGGCAATGGCATTTGCAACAGGCGTGAGAGATACGGCAAAACGCTACAACCATCAAAAAACGATTGTGCTAACCCTTGATGCCGACCTGAAAGAAATCAAGGCAAGCCAAATTGAAATGATGATAGAGCCGTTTATGGGGCGGAGAAAAGCAAACAAAGAACTCAACATGATAAGTGGCAAAGTCGGGGTGATTTCCCGACAGTACCTTGGCCAAAGGGCGATAAGGCTTAAAGCATTGGGCGGCCTGATTAGAAACACAAAGCTGTGGAAAAGACTTGTGAAAACAGGTTATGGCTTGGAGCAAGCACTGGACTATATAATAAAAAACAAGGATGTTGTATATACAAATTTTGAAATCAGCAGAAGCCCGCGTTTAGGAAAACGGGGTCACGCAGAAATATGGGCCACAGAAACCTACCTAAAAAGCCGAAAAGATAACGCAGAACTCCTCAGATTCCGAAGGACGAAGTTAGAGGAATTTTCACAAGCCAGGAAAAAGAAGCTTAGGCGAGAGGCACTGGATTTTACCAGGAAAGTAGACAAAAAATACTGGAAAGGGACAATAAGACAAATAAACGCTGTGCGAAAACAGACAAGAAGAAAGTAAAAATCAAGCGATTGAATTGTTCAAGCCTTATATCACATAAATCATCATAGTATAGGCGGCAATTGCAAGGGCAAAAATCCAGCACAGTGCCAAAAACTTTTTGTTCATCTCTATATAGGTTAAATCAAAGCAATTCTAATATTTTAAAGCTTTTTAACGGGCAAAAAGGCAAAAGAAAACCATTTTATTTAACCTGCAACCTAATTCTTTTATGGCAGGCAAATGGCCAAAAGGCACAAACGTTGTGGCAATCGTTCCGGCATACCATGAAACAAAGTTCATTGAAAACATTGTAAGGGAATTAAAAGAACAAAAATCAGGCGGCCTTATTCAAGAAATTATTGTAGTAGACGATGGAAGCACTGACAAAACAGCAGAGATTGCAAAAAAAGCCGGGGCAGACAAAGTCATAAGATTAGAAAAAAACAGGGGTAAAATGGCAGCATTTGCCAAAGGCCTTAAATATGTTGAAAATAAATATGCTCCAAGGAAAGGCTTTCAAAGCGAGAAAGCAAGGCTCAAAAAAATGGATTCAACAATAGTGCTAAGCATTGACGCAGATTTGAAGGAAGTAACAAAAAGGCAGGTAATCCAGCTTGCCAAGCCAATTGTAAAAAGCAGAAAAATTGATATGGTTATAGGCAACACAGGCGGCCTGACTGAACTAAGCGGGCAGAGAGCAGTAAGGCTGAGAGCACTTGGTGGACTACTCAGGCAAACAATAATGTGGAGAACACAGCAGGAAACAGGATACTTTCAGGAAATTGCCCTGAACCGCTTGATGAAGGGAAGAACCAAGAATGCCAAAACAGATTTTAGGGAACAAAAGGCAGGTTCTGAAAGGTACTCGAGTGCAAGGCAAATCAAGCTTGTATCAGAATGGAATGCCGGAAAAAGATATTTGGACTGGAGAAAGAAAGATTCCAAAAAAATCAGAAAAGAGAGGAAAATGCTTGCACTGCAATGCCTGGAAAAAAGGCAAAGGCATAGAAAGACAAGTGAGATTCTGGAAAGGCACAGGCAATATGAAAAACATGTGGCAGAAAAGGCACTAAGGCAAATGAGGAGAAAACTAAGAATAATAAAGTAACCAAAAGATAGAAAAAGGAGTTTCAACTTATCATTAGCGAAACAACATGGCATCAAAATCTTTTGACAAAACCATAAAAAACATTAAGACCTTAAAAATCCAGGGCAGCAGCAAAGTAAGAAAAGCCACTGTTGCAGCCCTAAAACAAAGTGTTGCAAAAAGCCTAGCAAAAACACTTCCTGCTTTTAGGCGCGAACTTCAAAGACACTGCCTTACCCTTTTAAAAACAAGACCAACAGAACCCGAGACAAGAACCGCGATTAGGATAATTCTCAAAGCAGCTTCTTTACACAGCAGAAATTTGCAGGAAGTAAAAGAAAACACAATTCAAACCATTGAACAATATGAAACAAATAGGAAAGAGGCAATGGAAAAAATCGCATTATATGGAAGTAGACTAATAGAAAAAGACGATACAATAATGACCCACTGCCATTCCCACACAGTTGAAGAAATTTTAAAAAAGGCAAAGAAAAAAATCAAGATGGTTTACTGTACAGAAACAAGACCTATGTTCCAGGGTCACATTACCGCAACCAATCTTGCAAAAGCAGGAATTCCAGTAACCCTAATTGTTGATTCTGCAGCAGACAAATATATGCATCCTGTTGACAAGGTATTTGTCGGATGCGACGCAGTATTAAGCAACGGCAGCATTGTAAACAAGATTGGCACAGCCCATATTGCACACGCTGCCAAAAAGCACCACAACCCCTTCTTTGCATGCACCTCATCCCACTGCTTTGACCCTGCAACATATTTTGGCTTTGAAGAAGAAATAGAGGAAAGGGACATTGACGAAGTCTGGAAAGAAAAGCCAAAAAAGGTGAAAATTAAGAATCCTGCTTTTGACATTGTTGATGCATTCTACGTGCATGCAATCGTTTCCGAAATAGGCGTTTTTGATTCGGAAAACTTTGCTTTGGAAATGTACAACCTTTTAGAGCTTGGAACAAGGCAGGAACCATTTATTGGGCTACTTGACACATTGAGGAAGAAAAAGTGAAAAAAAATGGCAAAAAAGAAGCTAAAAGCATTGGTTGTTGACGATGATATATTGAAAAAGCACTAAATTTAAATAACAAACATTTAAATATAACTTGCTATAATACTTTATAAGTGATTATAGTGTCTGTTACTACAACCGTGCAAGTTTCCACCAAACTCAAAAAAGAGCTTGATGGATTTAAGGAACATGAACGTGAAACCTATGCCGAGGTAATTAAAAAACTTGTTGAAAAAGCTAAAGAGAGCGAAGAAGCCGAACTGGAATTGAGCGAAGAAACATTGAAAAGCGCACTAGAAGCAAAAGAAGACATCAGAAAAGGCAGGATTTACAACACCAAACAGCTAAAGAAAGAATTGGGTCTTTAGATGGTTTTTCAGGTAATTTGGACCAACCGCTCTAAAAAAGACCTCAAATTAATTGACAAACAAACTGCTTTAAGAATAATCCAAAAAGTAGATGAACTTGGAAAGAAAGATATTGTATTCTTGGAAAAAGTAAAAGGAACCAAATACCAAAAATTCAGAGTTGGGAGTTACCGAATATTAATAGAAAAATTTCCTGCAACAAAAAAGCTGTTTATGCTTAAGGTCGAACACAGGAAAAAATTCTACAAAAACATTTAACTAAAATGCAATCCAAATTCTTTTTTTATACACTTGATGTTTTCCACAGGATTACCATATCCAAAAACAGCACTGCCCATTACTAAAACATCTGCACCTGCTTCAAGAACTTTTCCGGCTGTTTGAGCATTGATTCCGCCATCAACTTCAATTAAGGTTTCAAGCTTTTCTGCATCAATTTTTTTCCTAAGCAATTTAATCTTTTCAAGACTTTTTGGAATAAAACTTTGACCACCAAAACCCGCTTCAATACTCATAACCAGTGCAAGGTCAAGCTCGCTTAAAAAGGGAAGAATAGTATCAACTGAAATTTTATTATTTAATACCATCCCAACGTCGCATCCAAGTGCCTTGATTTTTTTGACTGCATCCATTGGATTTTGTACTGTTTCAGGATGAAAGCAGATTAAGTCACTTCCTGCTTTTGCAAATCTTTCAAAATATCTGTCAGGCTTGTCAATCATCAAATGGGTATCCAAAAACATTTTTGTCTTGTTTCTTATAGATTTTACCACAGAAAATCCAAAAGTAATGTTTGGAACATAATGACCATCCATTACGTCAAGATGAAGCCAATCAGTTTCTTTTTCAATACCTGGCAAATACTTTGCCAAATCAATAATGCCAGATGAGAGAATTGATGGAGCAATTTTTTTCATATAAGATATGGGAAATGCGCTAAATTTAAATAAACAATCAAATCCAATATTAGCGGGTTTTAGTGGACCTAAAAACAAACTTTATTGGCTTAAAAATGCAAAACCCAACTGTTTTGGCTTCAGGAATTCTTGGAACAAATTCTGCCTTAATGAAACGCGTTTTTGAAGAAGGCGGAGCAGGCGCTGTAACTATGAAAAGCATCGGGCCAGAGGAAAGGAACGGCCATGAAAACCCAAGCGTTATAGAATTGGAACATGGCTTGCTTAATGCGGTTGGCTTGCCTTCACCAGGCTTTCAAAACATGGAAGAGGAATGGAAAGAATTGGAGAAAATAAATTTTCCACTAATTGCAAGCATTTACGGAGCAAACATTGAACAATTTGCAGCAGTTGCAAAAAATGTTGCATTGCACAAACCAGATGCAATAGAAGCAAACATCAGCTGTCCTAATACCAAAGAACACGGTCAGATTTTTGGAACAAGCGAAGAGGCTTCACAGGCAATAATTTCTGCAGTAAAAAAAGAAATTGGAAAAATTCCGCTAATTGCAAAACTTACTCCACAGGCTTCAAACATCGCAGCCATTGCAGCAGGCTGTGAAAAAGCAGGAGCAGATGCTATTTGTGCAATCAACACAGTTGCAGGAATGTGCATTGACATTGATGCAAGAAAGCCAATTTTACATAACAAATTTGGCGGCCTAAGCGGTCCGGCAATAAAGCCAGTTGGCATAAAATGCGTTTACCAAATCTTTGAATCTGTAAAAATCCCGATTCTTGGAATGGGAGGAATTTCAAATGGAAAAGATGCAATTGAATACATTCAGGCAGGGGCAACAGCTGTCGGAATAGGAAGCGGCGTTTTCTACCATGGAATCGAAGTATTCAAAAAAGCCTGTGAAGAAATGGAGCACTGGATGAAAGAAAACAATGTAAAGAGCCTGAAAGAAATAAGGGGAATAGCGCATGGCTAAACGAAAGAGCTTCAACTACCAAAGATACTTAAACCGGCTTAAAAGCAAAAGGGCCGAAAAAAAGGGCCGGCATATGCGTTCAAGGCTTGCTGCAAAAGAAGCGGCAACCAAAAGGCTGCAGGCAGTTGAAGCAGAAATTGCAAAACTGCAATTTCCAAAACTTGCAGAAGAAATCATCCAAATGCATAATGTGCCGGAAACCAAAAACGGCAAAATTCTCCTAAGGCAAGAGCTCAGGACAGGCTTTCTTAAGGCTTTTGAAAGAAAAGGCGCAAGAAGCGGTACAAGGCTAAAGCTAAAGGAAAAAATTGCATTAAAGCTTGCAAAAGATTCAGCCACGGTCTACACAACACTGTGGAAATACAGAAACAAAAGCATTCCATTAAAGGAAGCCTATGAAATGTACAAGGCAGCTGGAGAAATCATGAAAAAGGCAGGGCTAGAAGTCAAAGGAGACCCTGAGCTTAAAATAGGTTTTGGCAGAGAAGGAAGAAACCTTGACAGCACAGCAGAACAGCTTAGGATAGATCTTGGCAGAAAAATCAACGGAAGCATTAATCCAGGCAACAGAGAAGAGCTTGGCAAAATCGCAGAGCTTGGAGAAAGCCTTGTAGACTGGCTGTATGAGGATTTTCCGGAATTCTCACAGGTTGGCTTTCAGATGATTGACAGGACTGTAAATGAAGCGTTTGGGTGAAAGGGCAATGATTGACACCGTAATACTTGATTGGTCAGGCGTGATAAGTGACGATTGGAAAGCGACCTTTGCTACTTCAAACGACGTTCTTGAAGAATACGGCCATGAAAGAATAAACATGGAAAAATTCAAGGAATTGTACGAAATGCCCTGGAAACGTTTTTACAAAAAGCTTGGAATGCAGGTTAACTCCCTTGAAGAATACAACAAGTGGGAAAGGCTTTTTCCAAAACATTACCACTATGTAAAGGCATTTCCCTTTGCAAAGAAGGCGCTTGAATGGCTAAAAGAGCACAAAAAAAATGTATTAGTGCTTAGCAGCCACAACCAAAGCCTTTTGGAAAAAGAAATAATTGATTACGGCTTTAAGGACTTGATTGATTATGTTGACGCCAGCAATGAAGACAAAAGGGAAAAGATAGATTCATTGCTTGAAACCCGCAAGGCGGAAAGGAAAAACACGCTATATGTGGGAGACATGGTTCACGATGTTGAAACCGCAAACGGTGCCGGAGTAAAAAGCGTTGCAGTCCTCTCAGGATATGATTTAAAGGAAAAGCTTGAAAGGGCAAAACCTGATTTTATCCTGAATGACTTAGGAGAACTGCCAGGGCTTATTGAAAAGCTGGAAAGTGATTCAAAATGACTGAAAAGCCAACAATGACAACAATCAAAAAAATCGTGCAGGAAACTCCTAGCATTAAAACATACTATCTTGACTTTGCAATAGATGCAAAACCAGGGCAGTTTGCAATGGCATGGCTTCCAGGCCTTGATGAAAAGCCATTCACACTAACAGCAGCAGGAAAAGAATGTGCAATTACAGTGCAATGCAAGGGAAAGTTTACAGAAGCAATGTTCAGGCTAAAGGAAGGGAACAAAATTGGAATTCGCGGGTCTTACGGAAACGGCTTCTCGTTTGACAAAATTAAGAAAGCATGCATTGTTGCAGGAGGATGCGGAGCAGCGCCCATTCTATTGCTTGCGGAAGAAATGAAAGCAAAAGGAATTGAAACACCAATTATTTTAGGGGCAAAAACAAGCAATGAATGCCTTTTCAAGGAAAGACTTGAAAAAACCACAAAAGAATTATACATAACAACTGATGATGGCTCTTTGGGAGAAAAAGGATATGCTACAAATGCACTGGAAAAACTTATTGCAAAAGAAAAATTTGACGGTGTTTTCGGCTGCGGCCCGGAGCCAATGATGAAAGCCGTTTTTGAAATCTGTAAAAAGGCCGGTGTTGAATGCCAGCTTAATTTGGAAAGATATATGAGATGCGGGTTTGGAGTATGCGGAGCATGTGCTTTGGGCAAATGGCTTGTTTGCAAGGACGGGCCGGTGTTTTCAGAAAAACAGCTTAAGGAAACCAAAGAATTTGGCAAAAGGGCAATGCTTAAGTCAGGAAAAAGTGTTTCAACAAAAGAGTTTGCGGAGTGGAGGCAGGAATGAAGCGAAAAAACCAAAAAGTTGTTTTGAAAGGAGGAAAAAGAGACTTTATAGCAGACAAGGTTAGAAAGTCTAATACTGTGAAAAGCATTCTCGGCCTTAAGCTGGCGCCTATTCAAGGCAAGCAAAATTTTGATGTTAAAAAAGCCAGAGCAAAAGCCAGTGGAAGCCATGGCACGGCTTATAATTTACACGTATTCAAAGGCAAGCGTAAGATAAAGCTCGTTGTAAAAGAATACCATAAGTCATTTTTAGCAGATTTTTCTGCAGGAAGCACTCAAAGCAGCATTGCAATTAAAGAATTTGAAATATTTCAAAAACTGAGAAGGAAAGGATACCGGGTTCCGCCAACCACAAGGCTTGTTGAAGTAAATGACCAAAAATATGTTGCATTAACTGATTTGAGAAAGATTGGAAATGTTTTAACAGACAGCAGATATCGCATTGGAAAGCTTGCAGGAGAAAAGGCTTTGGAGAAAGTAGACAAATATGTTGAAAAGGAAAACAAAAAGGCATTGGAAGAGGGCATTGACCTAATAGATGCATGGGAGTATGTTTATAACCGCAAAACAAAAAAAGTAAAAGTATTTATTCTTGATTTAGGGCTTGCCTTAGAAACAGTCCAAAGAGCCAAAAAGAAAAAGAATTGACTAAAATTTTATAGTGAAGGCAATGACAAAAGCGAAAGAAATTGAAGCAATTAAGAGGCGAATGATTGCCTGTGACCGAGCTGCAAAAACAGCTTGAAACAAAAAACAAGACAAAGGAAACCAAGGCCAAAAAATCCAAAAAGGAGAAAACTTTGAATAAAAAAAACAGAAAATAAGCAATGAACAAAAAAAAATTATGATTAAAAACAAATAAAAATAGAATGCTTTGACTAAAACTTTGCAATGTTTTAAAAGAATAATTGAAGAAATAATTTTAGGTGGGCTGTAGTTGCATCCGAGAAGACAAAAACTTTGGCAAGAAATTGGCGAGTGGCAGGAAGACTTTGAAGACCGCTTAATTAAGACTATTGGCAAAAGAAAACTTCCTAGCAAAAATATTGTAAGTATTGACGATTTAAGCACAGCCAATATGAAACTAATTTTTGATTGTGCAAAACTCTTTAAAGAATTTATTATAAAGCCTGACAAAAAAATAAATCTATTGAAGGGAATGAGCCAAATTAACTTTTTCTTTGAAGAAAGTACCAGAACAAGAATTTCTTTTGAGCTTGCAGGCAAAAATTTGAGCGTTGACACAATTAATGTTTCAGCTTCCGGAAGCAGTATGCAAAAAAAGGGCGAAACATTAAATGACACTGCAAGAACTTTAAATGCAATGCATGCCGATATGGTAATTTTAAGGCATGGCAAGGCAGGAAGCCCTCAAATGATTGCAGATAAAATAAAAGCACCTGTTATAAGTGGCGGAGACGGATGGCATGAGCATCCTACACAGGCATTGCTTGACCTTTATACAATGCTTGAAAAAAGAGGCCAGATTTCAGGATTAAAAGTCACAATTGTCGGCGACATAAAACACAGCAGAGTAGCAGGCTCTTTGATTAGGGCATTGAACAAATTTGGAGTTGAACCAAGAATTGTTGGACCTCCAACATTAATTCCATATGGTTTAGATAAAGTTTTCAAATGCAAAATTTACCATGACCTTGATGAAGCAGCCAAAGGGGTTGATGTAATTTATGCTTTAAGAATACAGCTTGAAAGAACTGCAGGCGGAGACATTCCAAGTGTTAGAGAATATAGCAAATGCTATTGCATAAATCATGAAAGGCTTGCACTTGCAAAGTTTGATGCAATAGTAATGCATGCAGGGCCAATTAACAGAGAAGTTGACCTAAAAACAGAAGTAATGGAGTCAGACAGAAGTGTTGTAGAAGACCAGGTTGAAAATGGCTATGCAGTAAGGCTTGCATTATTATACCTGCTAATGGGCGGTGAAAGAAGATGACATCAATCTTAATCAAAAATGGAAAAGTAATTGACCCTTTAAACAAAATAAATAAAAAAATGGATATTTTGGTAAAGAATGGAAAAATTGCAGCACTTGGAGCAAACATAAAAGAAAAAGCTGATGAAACAATTGATGCAAAAGGACTAATTGTATGCCCCGGCCTGATTGACATGCATGTTCATTTAAGAGAACCAGGAAGAGAAGATAAGGAAACACTTGCAACTGCAAGCAAGGCAGCAGCAAAAGGCGGTTTTACAACAATTGCAGGAATGCCAAACACAACACCTGATGCAGACAATCAAACAGTAATTGAATTTATTTTAAGCATGGCAAAAAAAGATTCAATAGTAAATATTTTGCCAATTGGAACAATTACAAAGGGAAGAAAAGGAAAAGAACTTGCTGAAATTGGAGAGCTTAAAAAAACAGGCGCTATTGCAGTAAGCGACGACGGAAGCGATATTCAGGACGCAAATGTAATGAGAAAGGCATTGGAATACTGCACAATGTGGAACATGCCATTACTTTCACATTCAGAGGATACAAAACTTGCTGGCGAAGGAGTAATGCATGAAGGACTTGTTTCAACAGAACTTGGTTTGCCTGCAAAACCTGCTGCAGCAGAAGAAGTAATGGTTGCAAGAGAAATAATTCTAAGCGAACTTGCAGATGCACAAATTCACTTTTGCCATATTTCAACAAAAGGAAGCATTGACTTGATAAAACTTGCAAAAAAGAAAAAATTAAAAATTTCTGCAGAAACCTGTCCGCATTATTTTACACTAACAGATGAAAATGTTAAAGGTTATAATGCAAATGCAAAAGTTAATCCGCCTTTAAGAAGCAATGAACATATGAAAGCAGTTTTGGAAGGATTAAAGGACGGCACAATTGATGTTATTGCTTCAGATCATGCACCACATTTGCTTGTGGAAAAATTCAAAGAATTTGAATACTGTGAAAATGGAATAGTTGGACTTGAAACAATTCTGCCACTAGTATTAGACAAGCTTGTTCATGCAAACATTCTGTCTTTAGAAGATGCAATTGCAAAGCTTTCATGCAACCCGGCAAAAATTCTTGGAATTGACAAGGGAACTTTGGGAAAAGGAAAGGATGCAGACATTACAATCATTGATTTGGAAGCAAAAGAAACCGTTGACCCGGAAAAATTTGAAAGCAAGGGAAGGAACACGCCTTTTGCCGGAATGAAGTTAAAAGGAAAAGCCCTTTATACGATTGTTTCCGGAAAAGTTGTAATGCGGCAGGGAAAACTTGAGTGATAGAAAACAGGTTATAAATTATGAGAATTCACTACAAAAAAAAGAGACCTGGTTCAACTCCTGAAAAGCAAAAAAGGCAAATGACCAAAAATAAAAGAAAACGGAAAAAACAGGAACAAGAGAAAGGAAAACCCAAAAACGAGTTTATAATGTTGAAGAAATCTGACAGCGGATGGTTTCCAATAATTACTGCAAAAGTCTCAAGGGATCTGTGTAGTTTAAAAGATACATCCTTTGGAATACACCCCTACAAAGTGGACAGAGGGAACTCAAGCAAAAACTGCATTTATTTCGATGTTTCACTAGACCCTAAAGCAAAAGGTGCAAGAAGGAATTACAATGAAAGATTTGCTTATTACCCAAAAGAAAAGAGACTCGACAGGGTAACTACAAAAATTTTTTAAGAGGGTTTTATGGGAGGCGGAAGAACCAGAAAAACAGGCAGTACCCTTGCAAAAAAAAATGAGGCAACAGGCCAAAAAGCGGAAGAGACAGGCAAACAGAAAAAAGGAAAAGGGAAAGTCTCATGGGTTAATGAGTAAAGCCAAAGTACCATTAAAAAGAAAAGCTTTTATTGAAAGGAAAAGAGAATTATATCAATTGAATTTTTTGGAGGGAAAAAAAAATGGCAGGACCTAGAAGAAAAAGAACTGTAAACAAAAAATCGCTTGGATCTGAAGGAAAAAGAGTGCGACAGCAAATTATTGACGGACATAATAAGGAAATAGAAAAGCTGAAAATTAAATTGGAAAAGACAGAAGACCCAACTCAAAAGCAATTTTTGCAAAGGCAGATTAGAAAAGAAGTTATAGCAATAACAAGATTTAAACAACAAACAAAGTAAAGGTAATAGTTTTGAATTCAAAAAAAGAGATATGCAATAAGCTGTTTGACATTGGAGCGGTCAAATTTGGCTGCTTTACTTTAAAGAGCGGGCTACTCAGCCCAATTTATATCGACCTTAGGATTTTGATTTCTTATCCTAACGCATTGAAAATAATCGCATCAAAACTTGTTGAAATTGCAAAGCCACTGCAGTTTGATTTGATTGCAGGAATTCCCTATGCAGCAATTGCAATCGCAACAGCGGTTTCACTTGAATCAGGCTGGCCGATGATTTATCCAAGAATGACGACAAAAAGCCATGGAACAAAAAAAGCAGTTGAAGGCAAATTCAAAGAAGGACAAACTGTTTTAGCAATAGATGATTTGATTACTAAGGGCACAAGCATGCTTGAAGCAGCTGTTTTATTAGAAGAAGCAGGTCTTAAAGTAAAAGACCTTGTTGTATTAGTTGACAGAGAACAAGGTGGACCGGAAATTTTAAAAGAAAAAGGATACAAACTACATGCAGTTTTGAAAATTAGCGAAATGCTTGATTTATTACTTGAAAGCGAAAAAATTTCACAAAAACAATTTGATTCAATAAAAAAATATTTTGCAGACCCTGAAGAGTGGAGCAAAAAAAATACTTTAAATGCCTAAAAGGATGCTGATTGAGCATGAAGCTAAAAATTGGAGTAATGGGTGGAGCATGAGGCCAGCACTCTAAAGAACTACTTGAAAAGGCAACAGCTGTTGGAAAAACAATTGCTGAAAACAAAGCAATTTTCTTCTTTGGTGCAACAATCGGTTTACCCCTTGCTGCTGCTAAAGGAGCAAAAGAAGCAGACGGCACTGTTATAGGAGTAAGCCCTGCTTTAAACGAAAAAGAACACTTGGAAAAATACCAGTACCCAATGGACGCTTGTTCAACCATAATTTATACAGGAATGGGTCTTGCAGGCGGAAGAAATACAATCCTTGTCAGAAGCTGCAATGCTATTATTGTAATTGGCGGCAGGATTGGAACAATGAACGAGTTTTCAGTAGCCTATGCTGCAGAAATTCCAATAGGATTGCTTAAGGGCAGTGGCGGAATGGCTGACAAGATTGAAGAGCTTGAAAGGGATGTTATGAAAGGAGAATATCCAACTCCAATAATTTTAGAAACAGATCCAAAAAAACTTGTTGAAAAAATGCTGGAATTGCTAAAACAAGAAAAGCATTAAATTACGACTTGCCATGAAAGCATTAAATACTGGCTTTGCCTATTCTTTACTGATTTGTTTATGACAAAAAAAGAAAGTGCCTATAGTCAAATAATGGTAGTGAGACCTTTTGACATTGAAGCTCAACGAATGATTTGTGTAATGAACCATGCGGATGTAATGGAATTAGGAATTTTTCCGCTTGACAGGGTTGAAATAAAAGTTGTTGAAAGCAAGAAGCGAATAGTTACAGTTGTTGATGTAACCAAAACAATGGTAAAGCCAAACGAAATAGGGGTCTTCAACGATGTGAAAGAAGAACTGTCACTAAAAAAGGGAAGCAGAGTAAAAATTACACCAGTCCCAAAGCCTGTTTCACTTGAATACATTAAAAAAAAGCTTAATGGAGAAGAATTGAAAGAAAACGAAATTAAAGAAATTGTCAGCGACATAAGTAAAAATGCTTTAAGTGAAATTGAAACAAGTGCTTTTGTAAGCGCGGTATTTATGCAAGGATATACGTTGGATGAAACAGTTGCTATGACAAAAGCATTGGCTGAAAATGGCAAGGAAATAAAAATTTCAAAAAAGCCGGTTGTTGACAAGCATTGTATTGGTGGAACAAATGGTCGTACCACAATGATTATTATTCCAATTGTTGCCTCGGCAGGATGTTTTGTTCCAAAAACAAGCAGCAGAAGCATTACCAGTGCCGCAGGAACAGCGGACGTAATGGAAGTGCTTGCAAATGTTTCGCTTTCAATAAGCCAGATAAAAAACATTACTGAAAGAATTGGTGCAGTAATTGCATGGGGTGGTGCACTGGACCTTGCACCGGTTGATGATGAAATAATCAAAATAGAACATCCTTTTTCTCTTGATCCGCCTGGTCAGGTTATTGCTTCAGTAATGGCAAAAAAGGCAAGTGTTGGAAGCAAGTTTGTGGTAATTGATTTACCAGTCGGACCAGATGTAAAAATCCACACAAAAGAAAAAGCAGAGGACATGGCAAGAAAATTTATTGCTGTTGGAAAGCACCTTGGAATGGAAGTTCAGGCTGTTTTAACTGATGGAACACACCCATGCGGAAGGGTTTTTGGACCAATGCTTGAAGCAAAACACGTGATGCAGATTTTGGAAGGAGAATTTTTTGACGACCTTGCTCAAAAAAGCTGCGAACTTGCAGGACTTCTATTGGAATTATGCGGCAAAGCAAAAAAAGGCAAAGGTTATACTATTGCAAAAGAGATTCTTGAAAGCGGAAAGGCATTGAAAAAAATGCAGCAGATAATAAAAGCACAGGGCGGACAGTACATTAAAAGCAGCAAAATGCCAAAGCTAAAGCTTGGCAAAGATGTACTTGCAAAAGAATCCGGAACAATTGACAAAATTAATGTAAGAAAATGCAATACTGTTGCAAGGATTGCAGGTTCTCCGGCTGACAAAGAAGCTGGGTTATATCTTTATGTTGAAGAAAGTAATATTGTTAAAAAAAATCAGCCTTTGTTTAAAATATTCAGCAAAAACAAAAGAAAACTTAAGCTTGCATTGAACTATGCAAAAAAGAACGAAATTGTTGAACTTGAACACAATATAATCAAAACAATGCGTTGATAGTGTAACACAAAATCATTAGGTTATTTCGTTAAATGTTTCTACAAAACATTCAACTGGCAACAAGTCAACTTTTTCTTCAGCCATTTCAATAGAAGAAACTCTTTTATCAAACTCTTTCGAACTGATACTAAGAACGGGCAACAAAAATTGTTTACTTTTATTTAAAGCATTTGAAAGATTTTTGTTTCTAAACCTGAAAAGAGTTTTTACAAAAAAGACAAAGTTTTTTTTGTCTTTGACTTTTTGAATTTCTTTACATCGTTCAAACACAATAATTGCACTTTCACCTTTTGGCTTTGGAAAAAACGAACCTGCTGAGACAGTTTGTATAATTTCTGAATCAAAATAGTATTGAGTTAGTACACTCAAAGCGCAATATTCTTCAAAGCCAGGAAATGCAACGAGCTTTTCTGCAAATTCTTTTTGAAAAACAAGAACGCCTAATTCAAATTGATTTTCCAAAAGCTTGTAAATTATAGCAGAACTTTGCGAGTATGGTGGAAGTTTAGAAAATCGCCGCATACAAGTGTGAGATTTTTTTGTGAAAGCTCTTCTTTAAGAACCGTACAAAGTTTTTCATCTTTTTCAACTGCGATAACTTTGCTTTTTTTCAAAAGAGCTCTTGTAAGAAAACCCGTTCCAGAACCAATTTCAAGCACCACGTCACTTGCTTTTAAGTCTGCAAGCTCAACAATTTTTTCAATCAGCTGTTCGTTTATTACAAAATTTTGAGAAAGTTTTCTATTTGCTCTAAACCTATGTTTTACCATCAGATTTTGCAATTCATTAAAAAGGCTCATAAAATTTAGAATCGTTTGCCAAAAGTTGCTTCTTTTACAGGTGGTCTGGCAAAAATATAATGATTAAGTGCATCATCTTCTAATTCAAGCATTATTCGTTTCACAATTGTTTTTGAAGGATCTGGCAAAAGATGTATCCTTGAAGCAAGATCTTCAAATGACTCAAATGGCTTTTTTTCTCTTTCTTTTAGAATATTAAACATGTGCTTTTTTCCCATTCCTGGCAAGAGCTCAAGCTGGTGTCTTCGCAGAGTAATTGAACGGGCATTGTTAAAAAAGTCAAGAAATCTTTTTTGGTCTTCGGCTACGATTTTTTCAACTGCCTTTTCAATTTCTGCAACTGCCGTGCTTGAAAGCTGGTCAAAATTTATTCTTCGTTTAATAAAATCAATTTTTGCTCTTTCATCTTTACCTACATAAACAGTTTCCATTACTTTAAGATCTTCTTTTGGAACTACTTCAAGCAATGAAAAAAATTGTTTTCCCAAAATTTGTGCAATTGGTTCCGGCTTAAAGCTGTTTGGTTTTCCTTTTGGCATGTAATCCAAAACAAGTGCTTCTTCTTCGTTTGGCATAGTATATCACCGCTTTTGAAAAAAATAGTTATTTCCTGTACTTTTTGCACAGAGAAAGTATTTTTTGCAAGTCAACCTCGTTTAACACAGTTTCCTTGATAATTAGAAGCTGTAGCTTTTCCTTTTTCTCCGGCAAAATGTCAATGATTTTTGTTACTGTTTCCGGATTAAGCCCTTCAATTTTTTCAAGATCTGTTTGCAACTTTTTGGCATTTATTAAACTAAGTTTTGAAAACTTTTTTGCAAATTTTAAAGTAATATCCTGTTCGTAGGTTAAATCTTTTTCTTTTTTTCTGTCAGCAAGCAATTGCTTTACTTCAGCCAAGTTAACAGGTTTTTGGTTAATGAATTTTTCTCCAATCATTTTGTTTTGCCTCCTTGCTCCTTCAAATGAATTCCGTGAACTATAAGAGTATTTTCAAGATTTCCTTTTTTAACCGAAACCTTGTAAGTACTACCCTGCTTTCCTTTTACAATACCAAAACTACCGTGGTAAATTGCAGCAGGCATTCCGCCGTGCATGTCCGACCTTATATTTACCTGTATCTTTGTGCCATCAACAAAAGGTTTTAAAATTTGATTAACAGAAGCTTTACCTGCCTTGTTTTTGAGCTTTGACCTTGTTTTGCCTCTTTTTCCACGTGCTTTTTTATTTACCATAAAATCACCTTTTTTTAAACATGTAACTACTTAAATCAACTTAAGAGAACTAAAATAAAATAAGCAAAGAAAGCTTTAAATAGTATACTTTTGATATAATTTTGAATAAGGTGAACACAGTCTATGAGCTTTTTTGATTTTTATGAAGATTATGCAAAAAAAGGCTTTGTGCAAGTTAATTCAAAAAAAGTAAACAAAATTGCATTGAAATTTCTTAAAAGCCCTGTTCTAGATCTTGGATGTTACTATGGTCATAAAACAAAATGGTTGGCGGAACATTTTGACAAAGTTGACGGATGTGACATAAGCAAAACAGCTCTTTCAAAAGCAAAAAGAAACAATCCAAAACTAAATTTTTTCCAATGTGATTTTGGAGAAAAAAAACTAGAAATCAAAAAAAAATATGATTCAATTTTTGCAACAGAAGTAATTGAACATGTTTTTGACACTCAAACATTTCTTGAAAACTGTTCCAAGGCATTAAACAAAAACGGAATTTTATTTATCACAACACCCAATGTAATAAATTATTCAAATAGAATTCGTCTTTTAATTGGAAACGACATTTTTATCAGCGGAGACAAAGCACACATTCGCTTTTTCAACCCTAAAACAATTGCCAAAGAAATTGAACAATCAGATTTTAAAATAGAACTTGTCGCAGGCTACAATACAAGAGAAATCAGCAAAAACATTCCAATGCCACGCAGACTAAGCGAGGGCATAATTTTGGTTGCAAGAAAAAAATAGCAGACCCAATCCTTTTTGGATTGCGCATAAAGCGACAAATTTGTGTGCAAGATTTCAACTTTTAATAGTTTTGCACATAAAATTTCGAAGGCGTTTGCATTATGAAATTTAAGTGGTTATCTGAACTGGGCCCAAAGTCCGCCTTACGCGAAAAATTCTTTGAAAAGTTGGACGACATAGGAACCACAACCAATTATGGCAAAGAACAAATACTCGGCTATTTGATAAAAGAGAACTTTGATGCCTTACTTTGCTTCGAGGGAAAAAAATTCGTTGCCTGTTGTGCAGTAAACAGGGACAAAAAAGAAAAAAACGTGTTGAGAAGATGGCTTATTTACACCGACCCTGCCTTCAGAAGAAAAGGATACGCAAAGGCACTGAGCGCCGAGCTTGCAAAAAGAGCGCAGGCAGAGGGATTCAGGTCAGCAAAGCTTGGCACTGGAGGAAATTACTCAGTCAGAATACTTGCCAGCCTAAAAAGAGACAGAAAATTATTTAGCCTACGAGGCTTTAAATTAGAGCCAAAAACAGGAAACGTAACATACCCAAGAAAAAGAAAAAAATAGAACCCACCGCATTCGACACCGTTTTCGCCCCTCGTTATTTCGGCAAAGCCCCCCGGCTTTGCACAAATAATGCCAATAAGAAAACAGTTTTTGTGCAGAAACAGGAATATTTGTGCAAGTATAACTTATATTCTTCTTCTCCTTTCGAAACGCTTTTGCAAATTTGTAAGCAAGTTAAGCCTATGTGCCGTTGCATATTTTGAGATTCCCAAGCGCTCACCATGCGCGGTTTGAATTTGCTGTATTAAAAACTTAAAGCTGTCGCAGGGAATTAGCCTGCTCGCAGCAAAAACTTTTATTCTGCCTTGTGAGACCCTTTCTTTGAAACTCGCTGATTTTTGTTTTCCGCACTCTGCAACTGCAAATGTTTTCAAATCGAGTTTTAAATCAAGCTCTCTTGCAGCCCGGGTAATAAGATCTTGTTGTTTTGTTATTGAACCACCCATTTGCACTTCATCAAGTAGTAACAACCGCAAGTTACCTTTTCCAGATTTTTTCGTAATTCTGGCTAAAGTCGCTTTTATTATTTTGGCCTGCTCAGCATAACTAATAGATGGAAGATATTTTCCAGAATCTCTTGGAATCCCTTTTGCAAATAATGATTTTTTTCCTGATTCAACCCTGGCGCCAATTTTTATAGTATAAAATCTTGGAAGTTGTGAAGATTTTTTCTCAAGGCTGGCAAAAAGTCTAATTGCCCTCATAAAAGGCTCCGCGCCTCTCAAAGGAATAAGAATTGCATCAACATTAGTTCGCATTACTGCTTCATAGACTTTATGAACTGCATCAAAGTACGACTCCAACTGTGCATCATTGTAACCTCTAAATCGGTCTTGCTTCTGCTGCCTTCTACGTTCTCTCTTTTGACTTTGCCTTAAATATGTCTCAGTATCAACCATAATAATCACTTACCTTTTTGTACTAATATTCTTTTTGGTTAAGCAAATTATGCGACTGCCACCCCTAACGTCACTCCTATCAAGAATACTACAACCAGTTTCCCGTACTTGTAGGCTGCCTCAGGGTAGCCATAGTCCCACATGATAAAAATGTAGCCAACAAGAGTCCAAGAAACGATAAGGAGGAGATAGAACATGTCGGACGGCATTAGGACCGCCTCACTTGGATAGCAGGAGCCAATTTGGTTGGAACTATTTTGTTTGAGATTCCGGTCTCATACATTTCCTGGATAAGACAACAAATATTGTAGCATAAGAGCTTTGCCAGAATTTCATTTTCTTGTCCGATTGCTGACTTGCTTCTTAGCAGCGAGCCAAACTTGGACTTTACCATATTGAAAGTTGACTCAACATTGGAGCGCTTGTGATAATGCTTTAGAAACCTCTCAGGCTCTAAGCAAAACATTGCATATATCTTGTTCCAAATGCCACCATAGTGAAAATTCTGACTAGCCAGAACTCCACATGTTTTATTCTAAATAATTCACATACAAAAAACTTAAATTTTCTTTTGTTTGAAAAGTTTATTAATTTACAGACTAACCGCCCTTTACATTAATCTACAAGGCCACCCCCCCCCAGCCGGCTTTTTAATGTCTTTTTAAACCTTCCGAAACCCTTTTATTATTGGTTTATAAAGGATCTTTTATTTATAAAGGTCTTTTTGACTATGGAGTTGATGCCTTGTGAAGTATACTATTGTAAATTTAGTTGCCTCGTCTAATTTGAATGCCACACTGGACTTATATAATTTAGCAGTGAGCATTCCAAACATTGAATATGAACCAGAACAATTTCCAGGAGCAATTTTGAAACTAAAAGAACCAAAGGTTTCAATGCTTTTATTCAAAAACGGAAAAGTTATTTGTAGTGGCGCCAGCAGTGAACTGCAAATTGCGCAAGCTATTAGAAAAGCAAGCAAGCTTATTCACGGAATTCAAAAACAGGTAAAAATTCAAAAGACTGTAAATTACAATGTTGTGAATTTGGTTGCAACAGCAGCCCTGAACCAAAACCTTGACTTATTTCAAATCGCAATGGATTTAGACAACGTAGAATATGAACCAGAACAGTTTCCTGGAGCAATCCTAAGAATTGCCGATCCAAAACTTACCTTACTTTTGTTCAAAAACGGTAAAATGATTTGTGCCGGAGCAAAAAAGGAAAGTCTTTTGAGAAAAGGCCTAAAGGTTGCAGAAGAATTAGTTATAGGCAAAAAGAAAAAAAAACATGGAAAAAAAACAGTGAAGAAAACTGCAACGAAAAAAAAGTAATTGGTGAATTTGTTGAAAGCATTACTTTTCCATTGCAAAAAGTATTTGACTAAATTTGACAGCTTTTCTAACAGACCCGGCAAAATAAGGCCAGAGGAATTGAAGGAAGCAAGACAGGAATGTCTTGACTGCGTTGTGGCATTTGTAACAGTTGAAAAAAAGGACAATCCAGTTCTTGTTGCAAAAGGCCTTGCAGAGGAAATTTCCAAAATGTGCAAGGAAGTTGGAAAGCAAAGAGCAGTGGTTGTTCCATTTGCCCACTTGTCAAGCAAAATTGCCGATAGCGAAAAGGGACTTTCCACATTGAAGTTAGTGGAATCAAAACTCAAAGCAAAAAAAATAATTGTTAAAAGAGCTCATTTTGGCTCGCACAAAAGCCTGTTGCTTGATGTTTTTGGACACCCTGGAAACGTTAGATTTAGAAAATTTTAGCCAAAAAGCCAAGCTTTTTAAACACTGCCAGACCAAAGTATTATTGATTAGCGGTCATGCCACAGGGGAAACACCCGGTCCCATCTCGAACCCGGAAGTTAAGACCTGTAGGGAATAGGTATGCGCTGAGTTTTTGCTTGGAGCGTTCTAGATGCTGCTAATCATTTTAATAATTTTTTAACTTTTTTTCCAAGAAAAGGAGAGCATTTTTTCAGGTATTGGTTAAGCTTTTTTTTATCAATTTTTGCCTTCAATTCCTTTACTGTTTCTTTAGGCAGGTGTTCCCTGAAGTAAACAAAGTCAATCAAAGTTTTTTCTGCATCGGAAACAGGAAGCCAAAAATCGTAATATTTAACCAAGTTAAAGCCAAAAAACATTTTTCTGGAAATGTGCCTAACCAAAACATTTGAATCCATTATTTGCCTTAGTCCAGGCCTGACCATTTTTGGGGTTAAAATAACAGGATTTGTTTCCTGCTCCCACAAATTTCTCAAAGAAAGGGCTTCCTGCAAGCCATAGTAAAAAGGCGAAAAGGCAAAGCCTGAAACCATTGAATCGCTTTGAAAAGAATAAAACCCCTTTGCAATCCTGTGCAATTCACCGGATTCCAGCATATTGTGAACCAAGAGATTGCTGTAAGCTTTGCTAATGTGGTTTTTAGCCAATAAAACTCTCAAGTCTTTAATTGAAAAAACAGGCTGCCCTTTGAATGCTTTCCTGACAAGGCCAATATGTTTCATTTTTTAAACCCTCTCTTCAAGGCAAGCAGCATTTGCTCAAAGGAAGGCACTGCCCCGGAAAAAACAATTGCCTTGAGATTGTTTTCATCAACAGGCTTTTTGGGGGTTTTGAGAAAAGAGGAAACCTCACTGTAAAGCTTCTTGTTTGGCGAAACCATGCTGCTTAACATGAAGACATCATATAAATCACGAACCAAAAGCCGATTCCTGTAGGCAGAAAGCTTTTCCAGCAAAAGGTTTTCCAGGGAAAGCGTTAAAACATTCATAAAGGAGCCATCAACTCTCTCAAAAGGCACTGGCTCAAAAGCCTTCGGTTTCCTAAAAGCAGCCTCAAACCTGACTTCAACAACACCGTTGGAAATCTTTGAAAAAATGGAATTTGCAGTTTTCTTAAACTTCAACAAAGAAAGGCCCCTTGAGTTAAGAGCCTTGCGAAACCCTTCCTCAAAGCCCTTGCCGGAACCAAGGTAAAAATCCAAGTCCTCTGAAAACCGGTTCCCAGCATAACAACGCCAAACCGCAGTACCACCATGCAAAACCGCTTTAGGCGAAACCTTGTAAACAATATCCACTAACTCATCCTGCAGCAAAGCAGTATCAACATGAAGCCTCTTCTTCAGCCTATTAAACAAAGGAATACGCATAATATATACAATCAACCAAAATTATATAAAAGTATATGTTTGGTTGATTTTACCTTTTTTGTTTGGAGGGCCCTTGACGCTGCTAATCGTTTTCAATTTCTTTTATTTTTTTTCAGTACAAATATATCTCTGCCAACTATTTGGTTTGGTCTAAAATCACAAACAGGAAATTTTGGCGTTTTACTTTTTAAAGTATGAACCTGAAGTCCGGTGGCATTGCAGATTTTTTGAATGTTACAACCAAGCCTGCTTTTGCCGGTATTAATATATGGCGCGGTAAAAGCAATTTTTGCCTGGGGGGTAAGAGAATTTTTCAGATTGTTAAGCACTTGAATCATTAAATTTTCAAAACGTTCCTGCATTTGTATTGCTACTTTTTTGTGAGGATTTTTTTTAAGCAGTGTTCCAAGAGATGGTTCTGTTGCAATTCCATCAATGTTTTGTAATGAAACTTTTCGCGAATCGGCAACCAAGATTTTGAAAGTTGCTTTTGCACGATATTTGTTCTTTGTCCATTCAATGTTTTTTTTAGCACCGTCTGTTGCTGTTGAATTTATGTCAACTCCAACAACATTAATCCCTTGCGCTATTGCCTCTTGGAGTATTACTCCGATTCCACAGAATGGATCAAGCAATGTTTGTCCTTGTTTTGTCTGGGAAAGATTTACAAGAATTTTTGAAAGTCTTGGAGAAATTGCAAGATGTTCTCTTCTTACAGGCTTGCCCATGTCTCTTGCTTCCATTTCTTTTGAATCAGAAAATGCTTCAATAAAACCAAGAGAATAATTTTTGTCTTTGAAGAGAAAATAGGTTATGTCTGTTGCAGAAATTTTTGAAGGCGTTCCTTCTACAACATCGCCTGTTTGCATTAAGATTGTGCCTCTGATGGATTTGAATCTTGCCTTGGTTTTTTCTGCCCTGAATTTTTGCTTGAGCGCATCGAGTACTGTGTTAAGTCCGCCTTCATCGGCAAAGTCTAGGCAAGAATAGAGGAAGTTGTTTTTTTGTCCAAAGTACACTTCTTCTGTTTCAATAAAATTTTCTATTTCTGAAAGGTCGCCGGTACATAAGATTTTTCCAATTGCGATTGTTCCGCCGAGCAATGTCAGAATTTTTTTTGTGTCAATTCCCTTGCGAGTGTTAAAAATAAACGCGTTTGTTTTTGAAGCAGAAAGAGTTACATCAATATCCATTTTTTCAAACAACGAAAGTGCTTCTGCCAGAGCCAGTTCTGGATTCCTGCCTGTTACAAAAAGGTATTGCATAATAGTCTTTATTCTTTTAATTGTTTAATAAATGTTATATAAGAGATATGCAACAGAAATTGGTCAGCTGTCAAGCTTTTTAAAGCTTTTCTCGGGGTATTATTTGTATTGAAATCCTATTTTTGCGGATTTTGTAAATTTTTTTTAAAGTGATTTTGAATGGGTTTGAGGCCAGGGCACTGCTATAGTAACAAAGATAAAAGAGCATTTACGCGTTACGCGGTTAAGGTACATAGAAAGAGCTATGTTGGAGCAATTCCTGGGCTTAGAACCAGACAGTTTAATATGGGAAATGGTATCAAAGAGTTTTCACACATTTTAGACCTTAAGGTAGAAGACCATGGCCAAATTAGGGACAATGCAATGGAAAGTATTAGAATGGCAATTAACAGGGTCTTGAACAATAATATTGGAAAAGACGGCTATTTTGTAAAAATTAGGGTTTATCCTTTTCAGATTTTGAGAGAAAACAAACTTGCACAGGGAGCAGGTGCAGATCGTGTTTCACAGGGAATGAGTCATGCTTTTGGAAAAAATATTGGTCGTGCTATTAGAGTAAGACCTGGTCAAAAGATTATTTCTGTTTTGGTTGACGAAGAACATATTGAATTTGCAAGAACTGCTTTAGGCAGGGCAAAATCAAAGCTTGGTATTCCTATAAGCATTAGGGTTGGCACAGATGTTGAAAGCATTGGAACAAAGCCAAAGAAAACAAGAGATATGCTTAAGGAAGAAAAGAAGACTGTTGAAGAAGGAAAGGAAGGCGAAGAAGCTGGAAAGGAAGCAGAAAAGAAAGGAAAAGACGCAGGAAAGGATGCGAAAAAACCTGAAGAAAAGAATGCAAAAAAGCCTGAAGAAAAGAATGCAGGCAAAAAAGAAGCAAAGAAAAAATAATTAACTGTGTTTAAAGCCAAACTGTCTTTTTAGTTTCTTATTTAAAGTTATTGCTCTTCTTTTTTCTTGGGGAGAACTTAAATGCCTGGCATTGTATCTGACATTTCTAACAAAGTAAAGCATGTTGATAGAAAACAGCTTTTTCTGCTTTTTTTAATTTTCACACTTGCTTTTGGTATAAGAGGCCATCTTCTAAAGTATGATTATATGTTTGGTTTTGATTCTTATTACCATGCAAGAATGACTGGAGAGCTTTTGAAAACAGGTGTTGTTCCGACTGTTGATCCAACTGCTTATTATTTTAGGGAAGGCGGAGTTGCGCCTCCAAGAAATCAGTTCTTTTGGTATTTTACTGCGGGAATTTATAGAGTTGCAACCCTGGATGCACCTTATGATAAGGACACGTGGATATTGTTTGTAAAAATTTTGCCAGCACTTTTTGGTGCCCTGACTGTTGTTGCAATGTTTTTCCTTGGAAAGGAAATTTACGGCAAATCAGCAGGTTATGTAATGGCTTTGGTTGCGGCAGTTGTTCCAAGTTTTGTTTACAGAACGTTAGCTGGATTTTTTGAAGAAGACAGTCTTGGATTTTTATGGCTTGTAATTGGATTGGTTTTCTTAGTAAGAGCTATCAAAGACCCGGTGTTTAACAAAAAGGGAATCATTAATGCAGCTCTTTCAGGAATTTTCTTTGGATTAATGGCAATAACCTGGGATATGTTCCTGTTAATTCCATTAGTATTTGGACTTTACACTTTCTTTGGATTAGTAGGAGTTTACACAAAAAGCGGTTTCAAAAAATTGATTGAGTTTGTAAAACTTTATGTAATTTCGGTTGTTATTTTTGTTATTATAGCTACAATAAATTATGGAACAACATGGTATGGAGGCGCATGGAGTTATGCATCACAGTCTATTTCAAAAGCAGCAGGAGCTTTTGGTCTTCCTGAAGCAATGGCAATTCCACTTATTGCAATTGTAGCAGTGTTATTTTTAGCGTTTGTTGTTTATCTTGCATATTCAAACAAATCAACTGAGAAAAAAAAATCTGGAGTAAAAACAATTAACATTATTGCAATGCTTTTGCTTTACATTGCAATTGTTTCACTGGTACTTACTTTTATGACAACTCCAAAATTGTTTGAGGAAACTTCGGTGCTTGGAATGACTGTTGGGGAAGAAAATACAGGTTATCAGTTTTTTGGAGTAAAATATAACGCATTAATTGTTTTCCCATGGCTTGCAATGCTTTTGATTCCAATAATTTTTTACAGGGAGAAAAAAGGGCATCTTAGCATAATACTTTTCTTTTGGATATTAATTACTTTTTTTATGGCATGGTACAAACTCAAATTTACTTACACGTTGGGTTTGCCAATTGCGGCGGCAGCAGGAGTAATTACTGCAGAGATGTTTTATTATCTTAAAGGAAGAACAGAGCTTGAACAAAAAATCATCGCACTTTGCCTTGGTTTTATGCTTTTGGTTGGAATTGCGTCTGCAACAATTTTTGTGCCGGACAAGATTCCGCATATTGCAAACCCTTATCCTGATTGGAAAGGAACATTGGAATGGATGCAGGATCCTGCAAACACTCCCGAAGATGCAAAAATATTCAACTGGTGGGACGAAGGGCACTGGATTAGTTTTATTGGAGAAAGAGCTGTTTCGGCAGATAATAGGAACATGAGTTTTGAAGGAAATCGTGACTTTTCATTGTTTGTTATTGAAGACGACCTTAATGAGGCTTTAAGAATTGCAAGAGAATACGATTTTGATTATGTTATACTTGACAGCGACAGCTTTTTAAAAATCGGCTCTTATGGAAATTATGGATATAATACCATGAATAGCAATGATCCACGTATAGTAAAATTCCTTATTGCACCGCATGCTGCAATGGTATGTCATAGTACAGATACGGAATACGTATGTGGATCAAACCGTATTCCAATAGCACAAATGGGAAGCATCCCTGCAAAGTGGACCACTGTTTCAAACCAGTTGTATGAAAATAGTGTTCCGTTATATATTTACAGAGCCGAAGACAATTCAGAATTGTATATTACAAATCCAGCAATAAACGAAAGCATGCTTTCAAGACTTTGGTTTCACGAAGATGAAGTAATGAAATACTTTGACGAAGTTTACAATTCATTAGGAATGCGAATATTCAAAGTCAACAAAGATGCTCTTTACACAAACTAATTGTTACAAAAATAAAATGGTTTCTTTTTAAATCCTTAAAGTTGATTAAATATGCCTATGCCTGCTGTTATTGCAACCTTACTTTTATGCTTTTTCTTTGCATTTGTCGTGACAAACAAATTTTTGCCATTTTTAATTGCAAGAATGAAAAAACGACACATTATCGGCACTGACATGAACAAATTTAACAAACCAAAAATTCCAGAAATGGGTGGAATATGTGTCTGGCTTGGCTTTAGTGCAGGAATTATTACAAGCATTTTTCTATTTTCATACCTTGAATGGATTGAAATAAACCTAACTTTTTTGCTTGCAGGACTAAGCACAATTTTAATGGTGGGTTTTTTGGGCGTAATAGACGACCTTATAGGATGGAGAAATGGCATAAGACAATGGCAACATGCACTCATACCTGCTTTTGCAGCATTACCACTTATGGCAATTGAAATAAGCAATCCTCCAATATCAATTCCATTTTTTGGCTTTGCCCCTGCAGAAATTGTAATACCTTTTATTGGAGTAGTAAGCTTTGGAATAATTTACAGCCTTATTTTTGTTCCGATTGGAATTACAGGAGCAAGCAATGCAACAAACATGCTTGCAGGTTTAAACGGACTTGAAGCAGGTCTTGGAGCAATAATTTCTGCAACAATGCTTGCAGTTGCACTAACACAGGAACAAATGGAAGCAGCAATTATTTCGATTGCAATGCTTGGAGCACTAATAGCATTCCTTCGCTTTAACTGGAACCCTGCAAAGGTCTTTGGAGGCGACTCACTTACTTTAATGATTGGAGCAAGCATTGCAACAGCTGCAATTCTTGGAGACATGGAAAAAATAGGAATATTGCTTTTGTCAATATACTTTGTAGAACTTGTACTTAAAGCAAGATATAGAATGCAAAAACAGGGATTTGGAATTCCAACAAAATCAGGAATTTTAAAAGCACCAAATTATACCGCAAGCGTAACACATGTTGTTATGAAAATGGGGCGCTTTACTGAAAAAAAAATTGTTGAAATAATTTTACTGGCACAAGCAGTGTTAAGCATAATAATATTTTCAGTTTCATACTTTAGACTTTTCTAGGTGTTTTAATGCAGGAAAAAATCTGTCTCGCCTGCAGTGCAGGAGGACATTTGACCGAGCTGTTACAGCTTGAAAAAGCATGGCAAGGCAAATCACATTATTTTGTATCCGACAAAAGGCTTAATGCAATTGATTTGGCAAAAAAAGAAAAAGTATTTTTTGTTTCATGCCCGAGAAGAAATCCAATCAATCTTACCATCAACTTTGTGCAATCATTATGGCTTTTTCTTTGGCAAAGACCCTCAGTTGTAATAAGCACAGGAGCAGACACTGCAATTCCAACCTGTCTTATTGCAAAATTCTTCGGAAAAAAAATTATATTTATTGAATCCTTTTGCAGAATAAAAGAACCAAGCCTAAGCGGAAAAATAATGTACAAAAAAGCAAACCTGTTTCTTGCACAATGGCCTGAGAACAAAAAGTTTTTTCCAAAAGCAGAATACGCAGGAAGTGTGTTTTGATGCCGGACGCGAAAAAAATATTTGTTAGTGTTGGAACACATCCACAGGCCTTTGACCGCTTGCTAAAAGAGCTTGACAGCATTGCTGCAAAGCACCCGGAATTTGAAATTTTTGCACAAGCAGGTAATTCAAAGTATAAACCAAAAAAATTTGCTTTTGAAAAATTCCTCAAAGGAAAACAATTTGATGAAAGAATGCAATGGGCAGACATTGTGTTAAGCCATGGTGGAGCAGGAACAATAATAAACGCATTGTTAAACAAAAAACCATTGATTGTATTACCTCGTTTGAAAAAATTTGGAGAACACACAAACGACCACCAGCTTGACCTTGCAAATGCGCTTGAAAGAGAACGCAAGGTAATAGCAGTTTTTGATATGAATGAATTGGAAGAAAAGATTTTGAAAGCAATTTCATTTAAACCAAATCTTTCATCAGACAAAGAAAGGTTGATAAAAAGAATTTCTCTTTTTTTAAAGGAATCAAAATGACATCAAAGAAACAACCGACTTCAAAGAAACCATTAGTTAGCATAATGCTACTTAACATGAATGGCGAAAAGCTAACCTCTGATTGTATTAAATCAATTCAAAAAAACACAAACTACGCAAATTATGAAATTATTGTTATTGATAATGGAAGCACTGACGGAAGCGTTAAGATGTTAAAAGAAATGAAACACAAGAAAATTGTAACAAAACTTGTTTTAAACAAAAAAAATGTCGGCTACAGCAATGGAGTAAACCAGGGATTTAAGGAAAGCAGGGGAAAATATATTTATCACCTGGATAATGATACACTTGTTGAAAAAAAATGGCTTTCAAAAGCTGTTGAAGTAGCTGAAGCCATTGAAAATCCAGGAGCGGTTGGAAGTTTGCTTGTTGACAAAGTAAATTATGGCAAAGGACTTAAAGGAAAGGAAATTGTGAGCGAAAAGCTTGCGGTTTGCGGTGCAGCAATGATATATTCAAAAACTGCATTGAAAAAGGTTGGAAACCTTGATGCAAAACTCTGGTCTCCAATCTATGGAGAAGAACAAGATTGGTGTTACAGAGCAAGAAACGCTGGCTTTAAAGTTGTTGAAACAAATGCAAGCAGAGTATACCATATTGGAGGACAGGATACAACTAAAAGCATTAAAACAATGGCAAGATATAAACTGCTTGAAAGGAACAGGATTAGGGCAATGCTTTACAATTTAACCCTTGCCGATATGGCAAAACATATACCAGGAATCGGATTGATTTTTGTAAACAGTTTTGGACAGGGAACAACAATACAATTGCTTGAAACCTACGCAGAAAACATTGCAAACTTTCCTGAAGTTTTAAAGCAAAGGAAAAAAAGAAAAGCAAAACTGTTCTAAATAAAAGAACAGGAAGGAAAAAAATAAAGAAAAGGAAAAGAATAAAAAAATTAAAAAAAATGTGATAATATGTCGTTAAAAGAAGCTGCAGCAAAATTATTTGATTTGATAAATCCAATTGTTAAAACATCTAAAAATGCTGTAAAAGAATTTGACAAAGAAATTGCACTTGTATTTATTGACGGCGACCATTCTTACAAGCATGCAAAGCAGGATTTTGAATTATGGTTTCCAAAAGTCAGAGCGCATGGCATTATGGCTTTTCATGACACAATGCTTGTGGACGGACCAAAAAAGGTTGAAAAAAACAGCGTGAGGGAAAGGATTGCAAACAGGCGTGTTTTGCTTCTTAAGAATTTTTTTACAACCGTAAGTAAGGCAAATATCAGGTTTGGAATGCCAAAGCAAGTCAAGGCTGTTGGAAAAAAATTCATTAAAAAAATGCAATGACAATTTAATCAATGCACCAAAATGGTATTTAAGATGAATTTTCCAATAGATTGATAGTAATTGAATAAAATAATTGGTGAATTGATGGAAAAAATTGTTATTACAGGAGGCGCAGGATTTATTGGCTGCAATCTTGCAGATAAGTTTGCAAAAAGCTGCAAAAAAGTGGTTTTGCTGGATAATTTTTCAAGACGTGGATGTAAAGAAAATGTTGAATGGCTTAAACAAAGGAATGAAAACATAGAAGTTATTAAAGCCGACATTGTAAAAAATCAAAAACAGCTTGAAGAAACTGTAAAAGGAAGCAATGCAGTTTATCATTTTGCAGCACAGGTTGCTGTTACAACAAGTGTTAGCAAGCCAAGGAAAGATTTTGAAGAAAATGCAATTGGAACATTTAATGTTCTTGAAGCAGTAAGAAAGAATGCTGATAATGCTGCCTTTTTTTACAGTAGTACAAACAAAGTTTACGGCGGAATGGAAGAAATAAAGGTTGTTGAAAGAAACAACAGGTATGAGTATGAAAAATTTGCAAAAGGAATTCCTGAAACAATGAATTTAGATTTTCACAGTCCTTATGGATGCAGTAAAGGATGTGCTGACCAGTATACTAGAGATTATGCAAGAATTTATGGAATGAACACAGTTGTATTTAGACAAAGCTGTATTTATGGTCAAAGACAATTTGGAATAGAAGCTCAGGGATGGGTTGCATGGTTTACTATTGCATCAGCACTTGGGAAAAAGCTTACAATTTATGGAGACGGAAAGCAGGTAAGGGACGTGCTTCATATTGATGACCTTGCAGAAGCATATTGGATTGCTACAGAAAAAATTGGAAAGGCAAAAGGACAAATATTCAATATAGGAGGCGGCTCTAAAAATACAATGTCATTGCTTGAGTTACTTGCATATCTTGAAGAATTTTTTGTAAAAAAAATTGATATAAAATACAGTGACTGGCGTACAGGAGACCAGCCTGTTTATGTTTCAGACATTTCAAAAGCAGAAAGTGTTTTAGGATGGAGCCCAAAGATTGGAGTAAAGGATGGAGTACAAAAACTTTACAGGTGGGTTAAAGAAAATGAAAAAATGTTTGAGGACTTATAGGTGATAAAATGACAAAGGTTTTGGTAACAGGCGGAGCAGGATTTATCGGTTCGTTTATTGTTGACGAGCTTGTAGAAAAAGGCCATGAAGTAGTAATTTTGGATAATCTTGACAAACAAGTTCATCCAACAGGTGAAAAGCCAAAATGGCTTAATTCAAAAGCAGAATTTATAAAAGGCGACGTGAGGAACAAGGATGATGTAAGAAAGGCAATGGAAGGAATCGAAGTATTGTTCCACGAGGCCGCTGCTGTTGGCGTTGGCCAAAGCATGTATGAACTGAACTATTATGTTGATGTAAACACTAGAGGAACCGCAAATATTCTTGAATTTCTTGCAAATGAAGAGCACGATGTAAAAAAGATGATGGTTGCTGCTTCAATGAGCGAATATGGAGAAGGACTTTACAAATGTGAAAAAGGTGGTTTGGTTGAACCATCTCTTAGGTCAGAAGCACAAATGACAGAAGGAAAGTTTGAACAATTTTGCCCAAAATGCGGGCAGGAATTAAAGCCTATGCCGACACCTGAAACAAAGAAGTTGGACTGCAACAGTGTTTATGCTTTAACAAAAAAAGATCAGGAAGAGCTTGTGTTAATGATGGGCAAAGCTTATGGGATAAAAACTGTTACTTTGCGTTACTTTAATGTGTTTGGACCAAGGCAAAGCCTAAGCAATCCTTACACAGGTGTTGCAGCAATTTTTATGAGTAGAATAAAAAACAACAACGCACCTGTAATTTATGAAGATGGATTGCAAACAAGAGATTTTGTTTCAGTGCATGATATTGCAAAGGCAAATCTTCTTGCAATGGAAAGCAATTCCGCAAACTATGAAATTTTAAATGTTGGAAGTGGAAACCCTATTTCAATAAAAGGAATTGCCGAAACAATTGCAAAACTTTATGGTTCAGACCTAAAGCCTGAAATAACAAACAAATTCAGAAAAGGAGATGTAAGACATTGCTTTGCTGACATTTCAAAAATTAAAAACAAGCTTGCTTTTGCTCCAAGTATTTCTTTTGAAGAAGGAATGAAAGAAATAATCGAATGGAGCCAAAACATAAAGGCAGAAGATAAATTTGAACAGGCTGCAGAAGAATTAAAGAAAAAAGGCCTTATTTGAAGCTGTAAATCGAAGCTGTACATTCATGAAAATATTTTACATTACAAGCGTTCTCGGAGATTCCGGTGGAAGCGAAATTTACACAAGGGATCTTATAAGAGAACTAATTAAAAGAGGCCATGAGATAATGGTCTGCACACCAAACCCTTACAAGGTAAAGAGTGCAAAAATGGTTTTTTTACCCAAAGCAGGACATCATGGCCTTTGGAAATTCGAAGCACCGCTTTCATACAAGAAAGCACTGAAAGCCGCAAGAGAATTTCAGCCAGATATTATTCAAAGCCATAGCAACAGCATGATGGGATTAATAGGCCACAAACTGAAAAAAAAACTTGATGTACCCCACATACTTCTTATAGAGCTTTTGAGTTCAAAAAATGCCAACATTCACACAAAACTCATTCATTCCACTGAAAAAATTTTTCTTCCAAGACTTAATTATGACAGACTAATTGTCTGGACAGAACAAATGAAAGAAAAATTCCTTTTACCATGGGGAATTGAAAAAAACAGAATAGAAGTAATGCCTGCTGCAATAAATCTTGAAAATTACCCGCTTAATGCAAATGGGAAAGAGATAACAAAAAAATATGGAAAATGTTTAATCACTTCAATCAAAACTTTGTGGGGAACAAATGTCAAAGGACTTAAGCCAATTGTTAAAGCAATGAAAATCGTTGGAAAAAAGCACCCTGAATACAAGTATGTTATTTTTGGAGAGGGAACTGAAAGACTTGAGTTTGAAAAATTTATCAAAAAGCAGGATTTGGAAGAAAAAGTTATTGTTGCAGGACCAATAAAACCAACAGAGTGCAAAAAGGTTTGGGCTGCAACAGAAATAGCACCGCATGGATTTGTTTACGAGTTTTCAACATCAATTTCCTTACTTGAATATATGGCAATGGGAAAAGCATGCGTAATAAACGACATAGGCAATGTCAAGCCATTTGTTGGAGATGCGGCATTAGTGGTAAAATCAAATACTGAAAAAGCAATGGCTGAAGGAATCATTAAACTTATAGAAAATCCAAAGTTGAGAAAAAGCCTTGAAAAAAAAGCAAGAAAAAGAGTTGAAGACCTTTATAGCATTAAGGCAAGCGCCAACATACTGGAAAGAATTTACAAAGAGGAACTGGCAAAAAAAACAGCGGAAACAAAATGAAGGCATTATTATGACGTTTCAATTTCCAAAAGCAAGCATTGTAATTGCATCTTTTAACAACAGGGTTGTTCTTGAAAAGGTTTTGAATGCAATGCTCAAGCTTGATTATCCGAATGATTATGAAGTAATTGTAGTAGATGATGGAAGCAGGGACGGCACAATTAAAATGCTTCACAAAAGATTTGAAAAAAATAAAAAGATAAAGGTTATAAGATATGGAGACAATAAGGGTGTTTGCAATGCAAGAAATGAGGGCATTAAAGCAGCAAAATTTCCAATTGTTGTGAACATAGACCATGACTGCATTCCAAGCAAGGAATGGCTGAGCGATTTAATAAAAGGTTTTGAAGATTCAAAAGTCGGAGTTGTAAGCAGTTTTGGAAGCTTTGGCGGAACCTCGACAGCATTTAGAAAAGAGATTTTAGATAAGGTTGGAGGCTATGACAAGCGCTATTTTTATTACAGGGAAGACACTGATTTAACTTTCAAAATAATGGATTTAGGCTGGCAATATAAAATTATAAAAGCAGATTATGTTCATGATCACAAAGAAGCTGCTCCAAAGGGAAAAAAGCAATGGATGAAATATGTCTGGAAAAGACTGCATTACCACGAAAATGATGTACTACTTTACAAAAAGCATCCAAAGCTTGCAAGAAAATTTTTGAATGTAAAACTTGGATTTATTGTAAGTCCAAAATCAGATTTTAACGTAGTTGTTAACAGATGGGCAGGAAGCAGCAAAAAGCTAAAACTTTGTTCGCCAAGAGGACTTATTTTGATTGAAAACAAAAGCCCTTTGCATGCTCTTGCAATAATTTTTTGCGGTATGATTTACGTTTTTGCAATAAAGTTTTTCAGGTTAATTGGAAGCATTAAATTCAGAAAGCTTCTCATTTAACGTTATCCTTATTAAGAGTTTTTGATTCAAAACAAGAGTAATAATCAAGTAAAGCGTGTTTTTAATGAAAAGAAATTATTCTGTTTCAATTGTTTTTCCAGCATACAATGAAGAAGAAATTATTGAAAAAACTGTCGAAATTACGTTTAAGGCTGTAAAAAAAATGGGTTTAAAAAAATTTGAAATAATAGTGGTTGACGACGGCAGCAGAGACAAAACACCAAAAATACTCAGCGAACTTGTAAAAAAACACAAGGAACTTTTAAAAGTAATAACTCATAAAAAAAATCTCTGTTATGCCAAAGCACTTAAAACAGGATTTAAAGCTGCAAAATACCCGCTTGTTTTTTACACAGATGCAGATTTGCAATTTGACATAAGTGAGCTTCCACTATTACTTGACAAAGCAAAAGATTTTAACATTGTAGTAGGTTATCGTGCAAAAAGACATGATGCTCCACACAGACTGCTTGTATCATGGGCTTATAACAGATTTGTAAATATGCTATTTAGTCTAAATCTTAAAGACATTGACTGCGCATTTAAACTTTTCAGCAAAAAAACTCTTAACGAAATAGAAATTGAATCAACTGGATTCATTGTTGATCTTGAAATTCTTGCAAAAGCAAAAAAGAAAGGTTTTTTGATTGGAGAAGTGCCAGTAAGCCATTTTAAAAGACCTTTAGGAAGCTCAAAGGCTACATCAAAACTTGTTTTTGAAACAATTAGTGACATTGCATGGCTTAAAAACAAGCTTAGGAAAAAAAACAAAAAACAATCAACGGAGAATCAAAAATGAAAATAAAAAAATGGCACATGGGAATTATCGGACTGATACTTCTTGCATTTATTCTTAGTTCAATTAATCTTGGAGAACTTTTTCAAACCATTCTTAAAATCAACCTTGCAATTTTTGCAATTGCCCTCTTGCTAGAAATTCTTTCAATTATTATTAAAGGAATCAAATACGTATTTGTAGTAAAGGCACACCATGAAAGCATTTCGCTTTCCAACAGCATAAAGTATACACGCATTGGCTTTTTTCTAAGTATGGTTACTCCCGGAAAAATTGGAGAGCTTGCAAGAGCATTTTATATCAACAAAAAAATTCATTCACTTGGAAAAAGTCTTTCAACAGTTGTTGTTGACAGAGCAATAGACCTTGTAATTTTACTTTCGACAGGATTTGCTGCAGCAATATTCCTTTCTCTTACAATGGAAACCAATATTTTGCCAATTGAAGCAATTGTAATAGTAATTGTGTTGTTTGTCCTGCTTGCAGTTCTTGCTTCAAGAAAAAATCTTGCAAAAAAACTCCTAAAGCCAATCTTTAAAGCAATCATTCCTGAAAAAATGAAACACAAAGCAAGAATTGGCTTTAACGACTTTTATGCAGCTATTGGCAAAGCAGTAAAAAACAAAAAAGAACTTGCAATCGCAGTCTTTTACGGAATCATTATTTGGGTTATTACAGTTTTTGCATTTTGGTTTTATCTGCTTTCCTTAAACATTTTTACAGTTCCGTTTTATTTTATGATTGTCCTGCTTCCTGCAATTATTATAATTGAACTGCTTCCAATTTCTTTTTCAGGAATTGGAACAAGGGATGCAGTTTGCATCGTGCTTTTGGGAATTTTTGGAGTTAGTGCACCGGAAGCAGTTGCCTTTTCAGTATTATTATTTGCAACAGGATACCTTTTGAATGCAGCAATTGGCTTTGTGTTCTTTAGCAACGAGCCAATTAAGGAACTGAAAGACTTGCAATAAGTATTAAACATTTGTGTAAAGGTATTTTTTTATGGAATTCGAAAAAAAAGAATTTAAAATTCTTGTAGTAATCATCCTATTAGGACTTGGATTAAGAATTGCTGGCAGCGCATTGTTTCCGCTTTGGTCCGGAGCAGAAGAAGGTTCGCATTTTTTCTTTATTCAGTACATTGGAGAAAATGGCAAGCTTCCAATGATTCCGCTTACTGAGGAAACCCTCAAAGGAATTTATGTTGAAAGCATTCACCAGCCACCGTTGTATTATATGACAATGTCGCCATTTTACATGCTTGTTGCAGGACAAGGTTATGAAACAATTATTCATTTCCTCAGATTGTTCTCGGTTTTGCTTGGAACACTTTGCATTCCATTAACATATCTTGTTGCAAAAAGGCTTTCTTTTGGAAAAAATATTGCAATTGCAAGCGCAATGTTTATTGCTTTACTTCCGACAAACATAATCGCAACCAGTGTTTTGGGAAACGATGCTTTATCATGGGTTTTTTGCACTGCTGCAATATATTTCTGCATTGTTGCACTTCAGGAAAAAAAAGCAATTGATTTGGCCCTTGCAGGTTTACTTATTGCAGCTGCAATTCTTACAAAATTCAATGCATTAAGCCTTCTTGCAATTTTTATTCCAACAGCAATAATTTTGCTTCTTAAAGGAAAGGAAAACATTACAAAAAGAATTGTTGCATGCGCAACTCCTTTGCTTGCAATTCCAATTATCTTCAGAAATCTTGCATTAAGCGGAAACATTATTCCAAGCCATTTAAGGGAGATGATGCTAATTAACTGGGAGTGGTTTGTTTATTATGTAACTCATCTTTTTCCAAGCTTTTGGCTGCAGGAATATGCTGTTGCAACAATTCCTGACATTAGATATTTGTTTTTTATATTTTATTCAGCTGTTTCCCTTGCAGCAGTAATCGGTTTTGTAAAACTTTTGCTTGACAGGGATTGGAACATTAAAAGAAAACTTGTAATGAGCATTTTGCTTCTTGGAGTTTTACTAAACCTTGCAGGAATCACTTATGTAAACCTTTTTGGTTGGTGGCCCGAGGGCAGATGGATCTACCCTACTTTGAGCATAATAGTAATTTTCTTTACCTTTGGCCTACAAAAATTCATGAAAATAATTAAGCATGAAAACAAGACACCTTACCTAATCTGGTTTGTTCTTTTCACAATGCTTGTATTGGACATAATTGTATTAGTATTCCACAACACTATTTTGCCTGATATAGTATGGGCGATACCAGTTTAGACAAAAGAGAATAGCATTTAAATCTCTTTAGGTTTGTATGATTTAAATAGGTTTGAGTAATTTGTAAAGTGATTTAAATGGTTGAAATTAGAGAGTATAAGGACAAGGATTTTTGGTATAATGACTATTTTTGTGAAGGTGGTCTTACAGGAATGCCAAAAATGAAAAAGACCCTGCCTTTGATGGCAAAGTTTTTGAAAAAGAATTCAAGACTGGGCGATTTTGGTGGCACAACTAAAAGTTTTAAACTGTTTAAAAAAGCTTTTCCGAACATTGAAATAGTTTCAGTAAATATGATTGCCAACCAAATCAAGGGCTGTGATATTGAAGTATGTGAAAATTTTGCTGAAAAAACAGGCTTTGCTTCAAATTATTTTGACGTTGTTTTTTTGGGTGATGTAATTGAACACTTAATTGAACCAGACAAAATAGTTATTGAACTGCGCCGTGTTTTGAAAGACGGAGGCATTTTTATTATTACCACTCCAAATCTTGCAAGCCTGGCAAACCGTTTTTCACTGTTGTTTGGTTTTGCTCCAACCAATTACCATCCATCCGAATGGAGGTATGGTTCCTTGTTTGGCGTAAAGCACTCTTCATGGCATAAGTCTGTTTTTACCATTCCTGCAATGGTTGGCTTTTTGGAAAATTATGGTTTTAAAGTATTTAAAAAAATTGGCTTTTCATACCATGGCAGGAATTTTTTGCCAACAAACTTAAGCGAGGGCATGATAATTTTTGCAAAAAATGTAAAAAAAGTAAAGCAAAAAAAGGGATGAAACCTGAAAAGGATTTGGTTGGAAATGAGCAAAAGTAAAGTGTTGGAGAAAAACATGAACTCCAAAAAAGAATTGAAGGCAAAGTCGCAAATCCAGAAAATAGACCCTGTTGTCTTTGAAGTTAAGGGAAAAAAACTGGATCTTGGATGCGGAAACAAGAAGATTGAGGGAGCATTTGGAGTTGACTATTTTAAAACAGATTGCATCGACCTTGAATGGAATCTTGAAAAGCCTTTGCCAAAAAAATTTTGGAACTCTTATGATTTGGTTTACAGTTCAAGCGTTTTAGACCATATGGGAAACCCTTTGCAGTTTTTGAAAAATTGTGTTTTGTATGCAAAACCAAATGGCTTTGTGCAAATTGCAGTAGACAACGCAGATTACTGGCGTTACCACAAAAAAGGCAAGCCTTTTGGAAACTATCATTCAAAACTTTGGTTCAAGCACACCAAGGAACTGGAAGTGCAACACAAGATGATGTTCCAGCCAGGGCATGTTGAAACAATGTTCAAAATGCTCGGTCTCAAAATTGTTAAAAAAGAGCTTTTTTGGAGGCAGTCAATTGATTTTCTTTTCCCAAAGCATTTGGGAACTGCACATTTTTCAATTGTCGGAAAAAAAACCAAATAAAGACAAATTAATGGTCTTTTTCGATTCTTGTACCAGAGTTTTATTTAAAGATTTTTAACCCTAAATGATTTACATGAAACAAGTATTAATTACTGGAGGAGCCGGTTTTATTGGAAGCAATTTCATAAGACAACATCTTGAAAAACACTCGGAAGACAGGATAGTAAACCTTGACAAATTAACCTATGCCGGCAGGAAAGAAAGCCTGCAGGATTTAGAAGGTGAGGAAAATTACGAATTTGTAAAAGGAGATATTTGCAATCCAAAGGATGTGGAAAAGGCAATGCAGGACTGTGATTCTGTAATAAATTTTGCTGCAGAAAGCCATGTTGACAAAAGCATAGAAAATTCTGACGAATTTGCAAAAACAAACTTTTTAGGCGTAAAAGTATTATGTGACCAGGCAAAAAAACAAGGCGTTGAAAAGTTTGTGCAAATTTCAACAGACGAGGTTTATGGACAGATTAAAAACGGAAGCTTTAAGGAAACAGACATGCTTAATCCAAGAAATCCTTACAGTGCTGCAAAAGCCGGCGGAGAACTTTTGGCAATGAGCTATTTTGAAACATTTGACCTTAATGTAACGGTTACAAGAAGCAGCAACAATTACGGTCCTTTCCAATTTCCTGAAAAAGTTGTTCCGTTATTTATCACAAACCTTTTACAGGATAAAAAAGTTCCATTATACGGCGAAGGAAAAAATGTAAGAGACTGGCTTTTTGTTTTAGACAACTGTGAAGCAATCGAAATAGTGCTAAAAAAAGGAAAGTTTGGAGAAGTTTACAACATTGGCGGAAATCAGGAATTACAAAACATTGAATTAACAAAAAAGATTCTTGCCGAATTAGGCAAAGGCGAAGAAATGATTCAAAAGGTTGAGGACAGATTAGGACACGATCTTCGCTATAGCCTTGACTGCAGTAAAATCAAAAATGAACTTGGATGGGAACCAAAGACAAAGTTTGATGAAGGACTGCACGAAACAGTGCAATGGTATAAGGAAAATGAAAAGTGGTGGAAGCCGCTGGTTGGATGAAAATGGAAAAAGAGTATTTTAAAGCGCCACAAAAAGCGGCGATAAAAAACGGAGAAAAGTTCCTTATACTTAAACGTTCTGCCGATGCAAAGATTTACCCAGATTATTGGGATTTTCCAGGCGGGAAACTTGAATGCGGAGAAGACCCAAAAAAAGGGCTAAAAAGGGAAGTCAAAGAGGAAACTGGTTTGGAAGTTGAGATAAAAAATCCGGAATTTGTTTTTTCGGAAAAGGTTAAGGACCATTTTACATATGTGGTTGTGTTTAAAGCAGATATTGCCGGTAAAAAGGAAATTCAGTTAAGCAAAGAGCATTCTGGATTTAAATGGGCAATAAAAGAAGAGGCAAAAGAAATGAAATTAGAAAATTTTTTGAAGGCATATTTTGAAAAGAGGATTTAAAAATGGTTTTGAAAGGAGTTATTTTGGCGGGCGGAACAGGATCAAGGCTAAAGCCCTTGACAAATTCTATAAACAAGCACTTGCTTCCAATATACAACAAGCCGATGATTTATTATCCGATTGAAATGCTGAAATCGGCAGGCATAAAGAACATTCTTGTAATTACCGGAACACACCATGCAGGAGCAATATTCCAGCTGCTTGGCTCAGGAAAGGATTTCGGCGTAAAGTTTACCTACAGAGTACAAGACGAGGCCGGGGGCATTCCAAGCGCTATTTCTTTGGCAGAAGACTTTGTGGGCGAAAACAAATTCATTTCAATCAACGGAGATAACATTATTTTTGAAACATTAAAACCTTTTGCAGACAAATTTGAAAAAGGAAATGCAGAAATGCAGATTTTGCTCTATAAGGGAACGAAAGAAGAGGCAAAGAAAAGCGGTGTTGCCGTTGTTGAAGGTGAAAAAGTTATGCAGGTGATTGAAAAGCCTGCAGAGCCTCCAAGCAATAATATAATTATTGGAATTTATTTTATGAATTCGAATGTTTTTGAAGTCATCAAAAAACTAAAACCAAGTGGAAGAGGTGAAACAGAAATAACTGAGGTACAAAGACATTATTTAGAACAAAGAAAACTTTCTGCAGCAAATCTTAAAGGCAATTGGCTGGACGCAGGCGACTTTGAAGACCTGCTTAACGCAAATCTCGAAACAAAAAAGCTAAGCAAAAAAGAAAAGTGAATTTCATGCGAATTTTGATGTTAAACCCCCCATTTTTTCCTAAGTTCTCCAGATCATCTCGTTCACCAGCTGTTACCAAAGGAGGTACCATTTATTATTGTATTTGGCTTGCCTATGCAACAGGTGTTTTGGAAAAAGCAGGGCATGAAGTAAAACTTGTTGACGCTCCGGCAGTTCCAATTTCTGAAAAAAAAGTACTTGCAATTATAAGGCGGTTCAAACCGGAAATGGTTGTACTTGATACAAGCACAGCAAGTATTCACAATGATGTGGAAGTTTTAAGAAAGGTAAAAAAAGCCCACAAATGTTTTGGTGTTCTTGTAGGAACACATGTGAGTGCACTTCCTTTGGAAACAATGGAGATGAGCAATGCAATTGATGCTGTTTGCATTCAGGAATATGATTATACTTTGAGGGATTTGGCAAAAGAACTTGGAAAGAAAAAGCCAGCTCTTGCAAAAGTTAATGGAATTGTTTTCAGGAAAGGCAAAAAGGTTGTAAAAAACAAGTTGAGAGAAAAGATTCAAGATTTAAATAAACTACCTTTTGTAAGCGCAGTTTACAAAAAACATTTGAATTACAAGAATTATTTTTATAGTGCAAATTTGTATCCTGAAATTGCAATTTTGACAGGCAGAGGCTGTCCTTTTAACTGCAAGTTCTGCAATTGGGTGCAAAATTTGAATCCAGGACCTTACAGAAAAAGAAGTGTTGTAAACGTAATAGAAGAATTTAAATTTATTGAAAAGAATTTTCCTGATGCAAAAGAAGTTTTTCTGGAAGACGACACTTTTACTGCAGACCACAGGTGGGTAAACGATTTCTGCAAATCAAAGATTAAGGAAAAAATTAAAATCAAGTGGAGTTGTAATGCGAGAGCAGATGTTCCACTTGAAACATTACAATTGATGAAAAAAGCAGGCTGTCGTCTTTTGTGTGTTGGTTTTGAGTCAGGAAGTCAGCATGTATTAAATGATGTAAGAAAGGGAACAACTTTGGGAAAAATGAAAGAATTTATGGATGATTCAAAAAAGGCAGGAATTTTGGTTCACGGCTGTTTTATGGTTGGAAATCCAGAGGATAATGAGGAAACAATTAAGGCAACAATTGAACTTGCAAAAAAGCTTAATCCTGATTCGGCACAATTTTTTCCAATAATGGTTTATCCAGGCACACAATCTTACGAGCATTTTAAGAAAAGCGGACAGCTTGTTTCAACTGATTTCAGACAATGGGTTGACGAAAACGGCTGGCATAATTGCATGGTTTCAATGCCTGGGTTATCAAATAAAGAAATGGTTGAATGGTGTGACAGGGCAAGAAAGGAATTTTATTTCAGACCAAAGTATATTGGTAAAAAGGCTTTACAGGTTATTACACAGCCTTCTGAATTTCCAAGACTTTGGAAGGGCGGAAAGACATTTATTAAGTATATTGCAAAATCAAAAAAAGAAACTGGGAAAAAAACAGCCATAAATGAAAAATCTGTTGAAAATGAAAAAAAACCGATTGAAAATGGAAAAAAAATGAATTGGGCAAGGCTTTCACAAGACAAACCTTCAATTACTATGCAGCGCTTGGCAAAAATTGCATTGATAAGATCTGACAAAGCCGCAACAAGAACAAAAATGGCCATAGCAAGACTCAAACACAGAAAAAAATTTGTTTTAAGAAATGTTCAGGGAAGCAATATGTATCTTAATATAAAAGACAAAGGAATTTGTTCAGACCTCTACCTTAGAGGCAAAAGAGAAGACAAAGCAACTGATGAGTTAATGAAAAGAGTCAAACCAGGCATGGTAATCGCAGATGTTGGTGCAAATATTGGATATTATGCGTTAATGGAAGCAAAAGCTGTTGGTCCAAAAGGAAAGGTATATGCAATTGAGCCAATTCCAGAAAATATTGTACTTTTGAAAAAAAATATTGCTGCAAACGATTACAAAAATATTGAGGTTTTTAACAAAGCAGCAGGTGACAAAAATTGCAAAAAGAAAATTTTCATTTCAAAACAGTCAAATCTTTCAACTTTTTGTGAAAATGTTGAACTTGATCAAAGTGGTGAAACTATTGATGTGGATGTTTTTACATTGGATAGTTTTTTTAAAAACAGGGAAAAACCACAGATTGTAAGAATGGATGTTGAAGGCTATGAGTATGAAATTTTGCAGGGAATGAAAAAAACAATGAAGGAATGTAAAAATTTGCAGTTTTTTATTGAAGTACATGCTGATTTTATGGGCGAAGAAAAAACAGTGCGTTTTCTGAAGATTTTGAAACAAAACGGAATTACACACTGCAAAATTATAAGGGAATCTTCCGATATCCTTAAATTTTCGGAAAAAATTCTTTCAAAAGAAATTTTTCCAGAGGAAGGCGAGTTTAACAAAACCATTGGTGAAATAATTTCGGAGAAAAAATTCCATTATGGCCTTTACTATTTGTTTGCAGAAAAAAATGGTATGATGCTTTTGAAAAAATCAATTTGAAAAGTGGTTGTTGAATGCAAAGACTAAAAGCAAGTGTAATTATTCCAGCTTTCAATGCAGAGAAAACTATTGGAAAATGCCTTGAATCAATGGAAAAGCAGTCTTTTAGTAATTTTGAGATAATTATTGTTGATGACGGAAGCATGGACAGAACAGGCAAAATTGCCAAAAAATTTTCAAAAGCAAGAATTGTAAAGCAGGAAAATGCAGGCCCTGCTGTTGCAAGAAACAGGGGAGCAAAGGAGTCAAAAGGCGAAATAATAGTTTTTACCGATTCTGATTGCATTGCTGAAAAAAACTGGCTTACTGAAATGACAGAACCTTTTTGCGATAAGGAAATTGCAGGAGTGCAGGGAAGGTATAAGTGCAGGCAAAAGGAATTGATTGCAAGGCTTATTCAGCTTGAAATTGAAAAAAGATATGCTAAAATGGTGAAACATAAGTTTATTGATTTTATTGGAACTTACAGCGCTGCATACAGACGCAGTGTTTTTGAAAGGCTTAAAGGCTTTGACACAAGCTTTCCGATTGCCTCAGGCGAAGATACTGATTTTAGTTTTAGGGTAAGCAGAGCAGGCTACAAAATGGTATTTAACCAAAAGGCAATAATTTTCCATACACACCCTACAAGCTTTTGGAAATATTTGAAAATCAAGTTTTTTAGGGCATTTTGGAGAACCAAAGTTTACAAAAGGCACAAGGGCAAAATGGTTAAGGACAGTTACACAAGCCAGCTGATAAAAGTTCAGACAGGATTGTTTTATCTTTTATTTCCGGTAGCAATTGTCGCAATTGTTTGGCCGGAACTTGCATTCTTGTTTACCTTAAATGCTTTGCTGCTTTTCTTAACAGGATTTCCGTTTGCCTTTTGGGCCTTTTCAAAAGACAAAACAGTTGCAGTTATTTCACCGTTTGTGATTTTGTTAAGAACTGCAATGTTTGCAGGTGGCCTTGCCACTGGAATTGCAAGAGAGGCACTTGGCAAATGAAGGTAGCGCATTTAAGCCACAGGTTTTGGCCGTGCACAGGCGGAATTGAAACCCACATCATGCAATTGTGCGAAGAACTTAATGCAAAAGGTGATGAAACAAAGGTTGTGTGCTTAAACAAGTGTCCAAACAGTAACAAAGTGCTTCCTGCGAAAGATGAGAAGAACGGAATAGCAATTGAAAGACTTAGATTTCTCAATTTGAGAATTTACAGAATTGCTTTTGGTGCAATTGGAAAAGTAAAGGGCTTTGACACTGTTCACATACATGGCCTTGGATTTTTTTCTGATTATTTTGCATTGTTTAAATTGTTTCACAAAAAAAAACTGGTGCTTTCAACACATGGTGGAATTTTTCACACAAAAAATCATTCATTGCTTAAAAAAATTTATTTCAACCTATGGTGCAGATTAACTTTAACAGCTTTTGACAAAGTTATTGCAGTAAGTGCGCAGGATTTTGAAACATTCAAAAAAATAGTGCCTGAAAGCAGGCTTGTTTTGATTGAGAATCCTGTTCCTGTTGAAGTACTTTCAAAAATTCCAAGAAAGCCAGTACCAAACAGTTTTCTTTTTGTCGGAAGGCTAAGCAAAAACAAAGGACTTAAAAATCTTTTAAATGCATTTGCTGAATTGAAGAAAAAAAGGCAGGATTTTTCTTTGAAGATTGCAGGAAAACCGTTTGATTTGAGTAAAAAGCAAGTGGAAAAAATGATTTTGGCAAAGGGCTTGAATGAAAAGGTAAAAGTTCTTGGAATGGTTTCGGAAAAGGAATTATTAGAGCTTTATTCTAAAAATGAATTCTTTGCAAGCGCTTCAGAATATGAGGGCTTTGGAATAAGCGCTGTTGAAGCAATTGCTGCAGGTCTTGTTCCAATACTGAATGCTATTCCGCCTTTCAAGGCATTTGTAAAAGAGGGAAAAACGGGTTTTATTGTTGACTTTTCAAGCAAGGAAAGGGCAGGAAAGGCAATCGGAAAGGCAATCGGATTAAAAAAATCTGAAAGGCAGGAAATGGGCAGGAATGTAAGGGCTTTTTCACAGAAATTTTGTTGGAAAACTGCATTAAAAAAGTTTGAAAAAACTTACAGTGAGTAATTGGTACAAAGCTTAATTGGTGAAGCTTAAAAACAGTTAGAAAATCAATTTATTGAAAGAAAGAGGTTGCTAAAAATGGCAGAGAATGAAACTTTTTGGAAGGAAAAAAAGGTGCTGGTTACAGGCGCAGACGGCTTTATTGGCTCGCATTTGACCGAAGCCCTTTTGGATAAGGGAGCAGAAACAAGCATTTTTATCAAAGGAGACAGTCAAAACACATTTAAGAAAAACAGGCTTGGAAACCTTGACGCAGTGCAAGACAAGCTTTCAAAGGTAATAAAAGGAAACATTGGAAGCGAAGACTGCCAACAACAAATTAAAGATAATGACCCGGAAATAATATTTCATTTGGCTGCAGAAGCCTATGTCCCATTTTCTTTTGACCACCCTCTTGAAACACTTAAAACCAACCTTATTGGAACATTGAATGTTTTGCACGCAGCACGCGATTTGAAAAATATAAAACAAATTGTTTGCACAAGCAGCAGTGAAGTTTATGGAACTGCAATGAAAGACAAAATTGATGAAGAGCATCCGCTTAATCCAACTTCACCTTATGCAGCTTCAAAGGCGGCAGCAGACAGATACTGTTACAGTTATTGGAAAACTTATGGATTGCCAATAGCAATCATCAGGCCGTTTAACACATATGGCCCAAGGCACACTTATGACGTGATTCCAAAGTTTATACAGCTTGCGTTGGAAAACAAGCCTTTGACAATTTACGGAGATGGAAACCAAAGCCGTGACTTTACTTATGTAATTGACACTGTTGAAGGTTTTCTTACAATGGGCAGCAGAAAAGAGGCAATTGGCAAAGCGGTTAATTTTGGAAGCGGAAAAGATTACACAATCAACGAAACAAGCAAACTGATTAAGAAATTAAGCGAAAGCACTTCTGAAATAATACACGAAAAGGAAAGACCTGCCGAAGTAAACAGACTTATCTGCGATTATGGGCTTGCAAAAAAACTATTTGGATGGGAACCCAAAATAAGCCTTGAAGAAGGATTGAGAAGGAATATTGAATGGGAAAAGCAAAGGTTGACAAAACAGCAATAGTTGATGAGGGCTGCCAGATAGGTGAAGGCACAAAAATATGGGCCTTTGTCCAGGTTGGAAAAGAGGCAATTGTGGGCAAAAACTGTGTTTTGGGCAACGGAAGCTTTGTAGACAGAGCAGCAAAAATTGGAGACAATGTAAAGCTTATGAACAAAGCTCAGGTTTTCAGGGGATGCGAGGTTGGAAACAATGTTTTTATTGGTCCGGGAGCAGTTCTTGCAAATGACAAAAATCCAAAATCCAATGCTGAAAGAAAATTCAAAGGTTATGAATGGAAAATCGGAAACAATGTTTCAATTGGGGCAAACAGCGTAATTTTACCAGATGTAAACATTGGAGAATTTGCAGTTGTTGGCGCAGGAAGTGTTGTCACAAAAGATGTTCCCAAGCATGGTCTTGTTTATGGAAATCCTGCAAAGTTATGTGGTTTTGCATGCAAGTGCGGAAAAAGAATGCAGTTAATGCAAGAGGGGCAGGAAAAGGCAGTGCTTGAATGTAAAAAATGTGGTGAAATGCTTTCAATGCCAATGAAAACATTCAGGCAAGCAACAGAATAAAGGCGATTTTTATGCAGGAAAAGAATAGCTTTGACAAGGCAAAGGAATGGATTTTGGATTCAGGCATTCAGGAAAGCAATGGAGCAATCTGCGCATGGCATGATTTGGACAAGGACAAAAATTCTTTTGAATACAGTGAAATTACAGGTTATGGAATTACCGCATTTGTTTTTTTGGACAGTGTAAAAAAGGATGAAAGAGTTTTTGAAAAGGTTGGAAAATTGGACGAAGGACTTTTTGAAAAGGCTGAAAAGGCAAGGAAATGGCTTGAGACAAAAGCCATTACAAAGAAAGGCGCTGTTCTTGCAAGAAATTACAGGAAATGGGAGCAGGCAAATGAAAATTTTTCATTCCATGGCGGAAACTGCTTTGCCTTTGATGCAGGAATGGTATTAAACGGACTTGTAAATCAATACAACGCTGTGAAAAAAAAGGAAATTTTAGACCTTGCCTTAAAAATTGGCGGCTTTTTGGCCGAAACGATGATGGAAAGCGGAAAAATGAACGCGGTTTACAATGCCAACACAGGAAAAGTGCTTGGGCAGGAAGACAAATGGAGTGCACAGCCTGGAAGCTATCATGCAAAAGTCGCAATAGGATTGTTTGGTCTTAAAAAAATAACAGGCGAACAAAAATTTGAAAATGCTGCAAGAGAATTGTGCGAATTTGCTTTGGAAAAACAATTGCCTGAAGGAAACTTTGAGACAAATTCAATAAGCAAAAGCACGCATCTGCATCCGCACTGCTATTCGGCTGAAGGGCTTTTGTTTGCGGGAAAATTCTTGAAAGAGGACAGGTTTGTTGACGCAGCTGAAAAAGCAACTGCGTGGGCAATGGCAAACCAGCAGGAAAACGGCGGAATAAATGCGTTTTATAACGGGAAATGGAACCAGAGCCAGAGAAGTGATGTACTTGCACAAGTGCTAAGGCTTGCATCAGCCCTAAAAGCAATGGGAAAGCTCAAAGAGGTTCCGGAAGAAAAGCTTTCAAGGCTTAGGGAAAGAATTTTGGAATTCCAGCATGAAAGCGGAGGTTTTTTGTACGGGACAGAATTGGACCTTTTAAAAAAAAACTGCGTTAATGCATGGTGTACAATGTTTGCACTGCAGGCATTGCAATGGCATAATATAAGTAAGGGGCAAAATGCAGGGAAAATGAATTTTGAACAGATCATATAGGTGTTTTTTTTGGAAGAAAAGATTGCAATAGTTTTTGGAACAAGACCTGAAATAATAAAACTGACCCCAGTGATTAAACACTGTCGAAATGAAGGAATCCCTTTTTTTACCGTGCACAGCGGCCAGCATTATTCCTATGAAATGGACAGGATTTTCTTTGAACAGCTTGGTCTTAAAAGACCTGATTACCAGCTTTCTGTCAAAAGCAAAGCGCCCTATATGCAGGGCCAGCATACAGGTAAGATGATGGAAGCAATAGAAAAAATATTACTAAAAGAAAAGCCAACTAATGTTCTTGCTGAAGGCGACACAAACACTGTTCTTGCAACCGCGCTGGTAACCGCAAAAATTGCAACAGTAAAACAGCTTGTTGACTTTTCTACAAAATTCGGCCATGTGGAAGCATGCCTTCGCTCTTATGACAAAACAATGCCTGAGGAAATGAACCGAATTATTGCAGACCACATTTCAGATTACCTTTTTGCGCCAACAAAGGACGCAAAGCAAAATGCATTAAAGGAAGGATTAAGTGAAGAAAAGATTTTTGTTACAGGAAATACTATTGTTGATGCCTTGAAGATGGTTGAAGGCAAAATTGAGGATGTAAATTCTTTGAAGAAAATGGAACTTGAAGAAAAAAATTATGCATTACTTACTTTGCATAGGCAGGAAAATGTTGACGTCAAGGAAAAATTGCAGTCAATAATAAAAGGCGTTTCGGGCTTTTGTAAAAAAGCAGGGATTGAAGCAATTTGGCCAATGCATCCAAGAGCAAAAAAAATGCTTGAACAGTATAACATTACAGTTCCTGAAAAAATCAGAGTGGTAAAGCCTCTTGGATTTTTTGAATTTTTGTCGCTTGAAAAAAATGCTGCCATTGCATTAACTGACAGCGGAGGGGTGCAGGAGGAAAGCTGCATTTTTGGAACAAAGTGCGTAACACTCAGGGAAAACACAGAAAGGCCTGAAACAGTTGCTATAGGGGCAAACGTTGTTGCAGGATGGCAAGAGAATGGAATTGTGGAAAAGGCAACAGAAATGCTTGAAGGAAAGACCGAATGGAAGCAGCCTTTTGGAGACGGGAAAGCAGGCGAAAAAATTGTAAAAATATTGATTAAGGGAAAATAATCAAAATAAAAAAAGAAAAATTAAAAAATTGAAAAGGAAAATGATTGAAATGAAAGGGCTGAAACAATTCAATGGACACAAAGGAATTTTTGCATTCAGAATAGACCTTGATTTTTTTCACCCAAAACATGTTGAAAAAACCTTGGAGGCTGCAGAAAAGCACTGGATTAAAATGACCTGGTTTGTGAACATGGAAACAGGCCAATTTCACGAACGCGAAATAAAAAGAATTGCAAAAACGCAGGATGTGCAAAATCACGGCTTTTTGCACGAAACATTCAAAAACAGCGAAAAAAATTTGGAAAACATAATGAAAGCGGACAAATTGCTGCAGGAAATGGATATTAAATGCAGTAGCTTTGCAGCACCGTTTGGCTTTTGGAACAAAGAACTTGGCAAAGCATTGGAAAAAACAGGCTATGAATACAGCAGCGAATTCAGGGAAGGAAAAAGCATATTCCCCTTTTACCCAAATACCGGGGAAAAAAAGGCAAGGGTTCTTCAAGTTCCGATTCATCCAATCTGCCTTGGCAATCTTTTTGAATCAGGCTACAATGAAAAAGAGGCAATTGAATATTTTGGCAAAATAATTAAACTGCTTTACGAAAAACAAGTTCCAATATTTTTATATGGGCATCCGACAGGAAGATTGGGAGCATATCCAAAAGTGCTTGAAAAGATTTTTGAAAAAGTTAATGAACTTGATGACATTTGGTTCACAAACCTGACAGATTATGCAGGCTTTTGGAAAAAGAAAAAGTTTAAGCAAAGGGAAACAGGATGGGACGAACACAATGTTTTTGTAGAAGACAAAAAAAGCAAACGCAAGAAAATAAAGGCATTTTACAAGGGGCAGTTGATGCGCGTTGAAAAGAAAAAGATTTCAAAGAGGCTGCATAAATGAAGCCTGTAAAAAAAGGGCTTGTTTCAATTGTTATCCTAAATTGGGATGGCCTAAACGACATAAAGGGCTGCATCAAGTCAATTCAGGAAAAAACAGCCTACAAGCCTTATGAAATGATTGTTGTTGACAATGGAAGCAAGGACGGCAGCGTTCCATGGCTTAAAAAAATGGAAAAAAAAGGGATAATCAACAAGCTTGTGATCAACAAGAAAAATGTTGGCTTTGGACCAGGCAACAACCAGGGAATAGCAATTGCTTCTGGCGAATACGTTTTTCTCCTTAATAATGACACATTTGTCACAAAAAACTGGCTCAAAAAAATAGTTAAGGTTGCAGAAAGCTATCCGGAAGTTGGAATTGTAGGACCGCATTTTCCAACAATTGATACCCCAGACATAATCTACGGCGCAGGATATATTGACGACGCAGGAAGAGCCTACAATTTGTTCAACATAAACGATAGCTACACAGAACAGATAAGCGGAGGAGCCTTTCTGATAAAAAGGGAAGTAATTGACAAGATTGGATTCTTTGACAAGGGCTTTGCGCCAATCTACTTTGAGGAAACAGATTACTGCGGAAGGGCAAGAAAAGCCGGGTTTAAAATTCTTTTCACGCCAAAAAGCAAAATCCTTCACAATGAAAGCGCTTCAACAAAAAAGCAGACAAGCAAATGGAGGTTTGTGACAATAAACAAGAACAGGCAGCGTTATATGCTTATACATTTTCAAAAAGGCAGGCTGCTAAAGGGATTTGTCTGGGAAATGCTTAGGTTTGGAAAAGACCTCTCAAAAATGAGGGGCCACTGGCTTATTGAAAGCTGGCTAATCAACCTGTACCATTTTCCAGAAATTGTCAAAAAAAGAGTTGACTACAAAAAAGGCAACGTGTGGATGGGGGCAGACTAATGCAGGTAAAATATGCCAAAACAATTGAAGAAATAAAAAGTCTTGAAAACCCCTGGAATGAACTGATTAAGGAAAGTGGGCAAAAAACAATGTTCGCCTCCTTTGACTGGGTTGTTTCATGGTTTGAATGCAACAAAAACAGCAAGCCATTTATTCTGACAGCATGGAACAAAGAAAAATTGAGCGGAATCGCCACACTTTGCCTTGAAGAAAACCGCCTCTGCTTTGCAGCACAGACTTACTCGGCAAATCTTGACTTTGTTGCAAGAAAAGGCCTGGAACAAGAAGCAAGCAAGGCAATTGCTAAAGAAATTTTTAAAAACAGGAAATGGAAAACAATCAGGTTTTTGCACCTTGCAAACAACCCAATTTTCGTTGAAGCAATGGAAAAAGAGGCAAAGAAAGACAGCTTTGTTGTAAGAAAAAGTATGGGAGAGCCGACAAATGTAATAAGCCTTCTTGGAACAGAAAATGACTTTTTTGCATCATTGAAGAGAACAAAAAGAAAGCATTTGCGGAACCAGCTCAACAAGTTTGGAAAAACACTGAATGTTGAAACAAAATTCTGGGAAAAAGAAGAGTTTGAAAAGGCATGGGACAAGTTTTTTGAACTTCATGGAAAAAACATGGATTTAAGGCAGACAAAAAGCATTCTGCAGGAACCGTGGTTTCAATGCTTTTACAAAAAGGCTGCAGAAAAAGCATTGGGAAAAAAAAGGCTCTGGCTAATGGGACTAATAATTGACGGAAAAGAAGCCGCAATCCTTTATGGGATAGTATTCGGAAAAACATTCAACGCATTGAATATGGGCTTTGACGCAAAGCTTGCAAAAGGACACAGTCTTGGCAAGATTCTTTTGCTTAAGGCAATAAAGCCATGCTGTGAAAAAGGCATTAAAACATACGACCTGCTTCCGGGAAGCCCTAAGTACAAAAGTATGATTGGAACCAGGAAAAAAGGCGGAATGCAATTTGAAGTCTTTGGAACACCTGCAGAAGCATTGGTTCACAGTATTAAAGTCAAGGCAAAGGGGACAGGAAAAAAGATTCTGGGAAGGATTTAATTTTGAAAAAAAATAGAAATAAAATACACAGCAAAAAAGGCAGCGGAGCAAAAGCAATGAAGAAAATTTTGTTCAACACTTCACCAGGCTCTTTTAAAAGCCCGGGTGGAGGGGAAATACTATTGCTTAAAACAAAAAAAGGCCTGAAAAAGCTTGGCTTTGAAGTAAAAATTCTTGAAAAGCAAGGCTATGGCATTGATTTTTCTGAATTTGACCTGTTTCACAACTTCAACATTCACAGTGACAATTACGGCTTTGTAATGCAGGCAAAGAAGGCAGGAATTCCAATTGCTGTGAGCACAATTTACTGGCCCTCGCTTAAAAGCGCGGTGAAATGGAACAAAGGGATAAAAGGAAAAGGAAAGGCTGTTGCAGCCGAGCTTGCAAAAAGGATTGGAATTTCAAAAGCAAAGAAAATTGTAAAGGCAGCTGATGTTTTGCTGCCAAGCAGTGAAGCAGAAGCAAACGTTTTGAAAAGAATTTTCAGCGCCGATGGAAAAAAAATCCATATTGTACAAAACGGTGTTGATGCAAGATTTGCAAAGGCAACACCCAATCTTTTTGAAAAAAGATTCGGACTGCGAAATTTTGTACTATATGTCGGAAGGATAGAGGAAAGAAAGAATGTTCTTTCATTGATTAAAGCAATGGAAGGATTGAATGAAAAACTGGTAATTGTTGGAGGGCCAACATCCAAGAGCAGCGCATACTACAAAAAATGCATTGAGTCAGCCGGAAAAAAGGTTCTGTTCCTAAAACCTATGCTACATAACGATGAATTGCTTGCATCAGCTTACGCCGCCTGCAGGGTTTTTGCACTGCCAAGCTGGTATGAAACGCCTGGACTTGCAGCGCTTGAAGCAGGGCTTGCAGGCGCAAACATCGTTGTCACAAAAGAAGGCTGCACAAAAGAATATTTTGGGGAACATGCACTTTACATTAATCCGGCAAGCCAGGCAAGCATAAAAGAAAAGGTTTCAATGGCAATAAAAAAAGAAAAGACAGGAAATTTATCAAAGCATGTTTTGAAAAATTTCCTATGGGAAAACACGGCAAAGAAAACTGCCGAAGCATACGAAATTGTTTTAGGCACACGAAAATGTATTGGCACACGAAAATGTATTGGCACACGAAAATGTATTGGCACATAAAAATGTATTGGCATATGAAAATGTTTTAGGTTGATGAAAAATGAATTACTATGCAGCTATTGCAGCCAATGAAAGAGAATTTGAAGAAATTCTTGCAGTTGCAAAGCAGAACAGGAATGCAATTATAGAATGCCTTTGCTATGAATTCAGGCCCGAGCCAAAGCATGTTGCAAAAAACCTGATTTTGAGTATTGAAAGGTATTTTCCCGAAATAATTTCCAAGCAAGAGGCAGAAGGAATAGATAAACAGGCCTTGTTTTTTACAAGAAACTGGCACAAGCTTGGCAAAGGCTTTGAGCAGAAAATCAACTATAAGGGAATCCAGCTTGCCTTTGTTTCAGAACACGCATTCTTTTCCGGTTTCAAGGATATTTTTGCAATGCTTAAGGCCTTGCAAAAGCTTGACAGGAGAAAAAGGCTTAAAGGCATTCTTGCAACAGAAGCCTCCTTTATGGGAAAATGCGCAAAGATTGCTTCAGGCTCATTAAAAACCAACTTTGTTCCGCTTAATTTGCCCCCTGAAAAAAAGGTTGCTTTATGGCAGGAGTTTAACGTTAAAAAGCTTAAAGAGTCCTTGAAAAAAGCCAGCGAAATTGCAGAAGATGCATTTTTTGTCAGAAAAAAGCCAGGTGCCAAAACAGTTTTTGTAAGAAGCAGGTGTTATTTGGGAAAAATACATAAAAAAATGCAGCTTGACAAAAGCCTTAATGTTGTCTCGCTTGACAACTTTCTTGTAAAAAAGCTTTTGAACCCGGTAAATTTTCTTGCCTATATGAAGGCAAGGGCAGAAAAAAGGGCTTTCTTTATGAAGGCCTTTGAAAAATACCAGTCAAGCCCAAGCTTTAGGGAAAAACTGGTTTTTGAGGAAATGAATTTTGCAAAAGCATTAGATCAATACATGCCAATTTTTAGCGAAAGAGCTTGGCCAGAGTTTACATTCCTTATTGACAATCTACTAAAAGAGTTTGAAAAGAAAAAGCCTTCCGGAATTCTGTTATGGGAAGACCTTGTGCCATTTGAAAGAATCTGCACACTTATTGCAAAAAAAACCGGAACAAAAAGTCTTGTTGCACAGCACGGCCTATTTGGGCCAAACGAAAAAAAAGGCGACTGGATTAGCGGCTATGCCCCGCTTATAGCTGACAAGATAGCGGTCTGGGGAAACCAGGCAAAAAACGATTTGGTAAGCCACCAGGTTGAAGCTGAAAGGATTGTTGTAACAGGGGGCTTAAGGCTTGATGCTTTACACAACAGGAAATTCAATCCAGAGCTTTTAAGAAAACAGTTTGGTGTCAAAAAAGGGGAAAAAATGATTGTGCTTTCAGCAGAAGGCATTACTTTTGACACAGACATTATGAACCAAATCATTGAATGGATTAGAAAAGATTTAGGAAAAACGCCAAAAAAACATTTCGTGACAAAAGTAAAGAAAGGATTTGAAGACAAGAAAAAATGGCAGAAAAGGCTTGGCAGCAATGCAAAAGTTGTCAGCGACATTGACTTGTATGAACTGCTCAATGCCTGCGATGTAATAATAGGAAAGGTTTCAACCCTTGGTTTAGAAGGAATGATTTTGGGAAAGCCGTTTATTTCTTTTGGAGTGCATATGCCACCAAACAATAACTATAAAGGCAAGGGTGTGATTAGGGTAAAAAACAGGAAAGAACTTATAAAAGCAACCGGTATTGCCTTGAGCGGAAAAAACAGAAAAAGGTTTGAGAAGGAAATGGAAAAATTTGTTTACAAAATCGCTTACAAACAGGATGGAAAGGCAACCGAAAGGGCGATAGCCTTAATGAAGAAAATGATGGAAAGCAATGCAGGGATTAAGCCATGACTAAAGAAAAATGCACTGTTGTAATGTACCACTATGTCAGAAACATGCATGAAACAGATTATCCCGGCATAAAAGGTCTTCTGGTGGAAAAATTCAGAAAGCAGGTTGATTTCCTTAAGAAAAGCTACTCAATCATTAGCCTTGAGGATTATATCAGGTTTTTGAACAAAGAGGAAAAGATTCCGCAAAATTCGGCAATCCTTTCCTTTGACGACGGCTTTAAGGACCACTATCTTAATGTTTTTCCAGTGTTGAAAGAAAAAGGAATAAAAGGGTGCTTTTTTCCCCTAACCCAGCCACTTGCAGAAGAAAAGGGGCCTGCAGTGCACAAGACCCACTTTTTGCTTGCCAAAATTGGTTCGGAACAATTTTCAAAAGAATTCAATTTAGCTTTAAAAGAAATGTTTCCTGAAATGCTTGAAGATTTTTTTGTAGATGGAAAGCAAAAACAGGAGAGAAAGTACAGGTGGGATGATGCCCTGACAGCCAACCTGAAGTACGATATTGCAACAATGCCAACCAAGCCCAAGGTCGAAATCTTAAACCAAGTTTTTTCAAAACACTTCGAAGACGAAAAAATGTTCTGCAAACAGCTTTACATGAGCTGGGATGAGATGAAGGAGATGAGTGAAGAGGGAATGGAGTTTGGAGGCCACACTAAAAGCCATCCAATGCTTGGAAAATTGGACGAAAAAGGGCAGCTTGAAGAATTGCAGGAATCAAAAGCAGTTTTGGAAAAAGGGCTTGGGGCAAAGATATCTTTATTTTCTTATCCTTATGGTAATTTTAATGATACAACAATAAAACTGTTGAAGATGCTTGGCTACAGTTGTGGTGTGACTACAGAAGCATTGGTTAATGTGGGAATAGTAAGCCCTTTCAAAATAAGCAGGTTGGATACAAATGACATCTCGTCGGAATAAAATTGGGGCAATTACTGGAATAGGCATTGACATTGAAGACATAGCCAGGTTCAGGAAAAAGCCATTTGGTAAAAACAAGGCATTTTATAAAAAAATTTTCACAGAAAAGGAAATAAAGTACTGTTTCGGAAGGGCAAATCCTTATAGGCACTTTGCAGCAAGATTTTGTGCAAAAGAAGCTGTTATCAAAGCAAGCGGGAAAAACCTGCTTCTAAACCAAATAGAGGTTTTGAAACAGGGAAAAAACCCAAAGATTGTAGTAAAAGGCCATAATCTGAATACGCTGGTTTCATTGTCGCATACCAAAGATTATGCCACAGCAATTGTTATTTTAACAGAATGAGGGGATTGTGTTGGACGAAAAAGAAGTTGAAAAAGGCATAACAGAAATATTCCAGGAAACATTTGCAGAGTTAAAAGGAAAAGACTTTGATTTGGAAAAAAAGCAAAGCGATTTTGAAAACTGGGACTCTTTTGCCCATATGGAACTTGTTGGAAAAATAGAGGAAAAGTTTGGAATAAGCCTTGAAGTTGACGAAGTAATAGACCTAGATTCCCCAAAAAAGTTTGTTGAAATTGTTTTGAAGAAAAAAAGGGAGTAAATAAAAAATGCCAACAGTTTATTCAATAGTTGAAAAAAGCTGTGAAAAATATCCAAAAAACACAGCTCTCGTTTTCAAAAAAAAAAAGTACTCATATTTAGAAATGAAACAGGAAATTGACAAAGTAAAGCTGTTTTTCCAAAACAACTGTGAAAAGCAAGATATCGTTTCCCTAATGATGGAAAACAGCGATTCCTGGATTTTGTCCTACTTTGGAATCATTGGAGCAGGATGCATCTGCAACCCACTAAGTCTGAGAACTTCTGACAAAAACATTTTGTTCCAAATACAGTTTGCAAAGCCAAAATACATACTCATTTCAAGCAAGTTTGCAGAAAAATGCAAAAGACTCAGGCTTGATAATTTTGCAAAAATCATTTCGTTTGAAGAAATAAAGGAATGTTACTCCAAAGAACAGAAGAGAAAGGCAGAAATTAATGAAAACGAGTACAGCAGCCTAATGTATACAAGTGGGACAAAAGGCTTGCAAAAAGCAGTAAGGCTAAAGCATAAAACGGTTTTCAACGCAACAACAAACATAGTTGACTACTTGAAAATAAAAAGCGATGATATATACTACCAAATTTTGCCATTGCCGCATTCATTTGGCCTTGGAAACATGCATGTTACATTCCTTGCAGGAGGAACAGTCGTAATTGCAGACAACACAATCAACTACAAAAAAATAATAAAGGAAATGATTGAATCTAAAACAAGCTTTTTTGCAGCAGTACCTTTAACTCTGAAAATTTTGTGCGAAAACTTCTTCGAAGACTTCAAAAAAACAGGAAAATTTTTGAGAGTAATTTGTACAAATACCGGACCGATGCCAACAGAGATAACAAAAAAGATACTGGAAAATATGAAGAATACGCAGTTTTTCACATACTATGGCCTTACAGAGGCATCAAGGTCAAGCTTTATGCATTTCAATGCTTATCCAGACAAGCTTAAGTCGGTTGGAAAATCTCTGCCAAAAGTGAAAATTAAGACAATTAATGAAAAAGGTGAAAAAACAAAATCGAACAAAATAGGCGAAATCTGTATTACTGGAAACAATGTAGTGGAAGAATACTGGAAAAACAAGGAATCAACAAATAAATCCTTCAAAGAAGAATGGCTTCATACAGGCGACGTGGGGTACTTTGATGAAGAAGAATTCCTCTATATAGTGGGAAGAGACGACGACATAGTAAACATTGGAGGAGAAAAAGTAAGCCTTCAAGAAGTAGACAACGCCATACAGCAACTTCCATTTGTCAAAGATATAGCTTGCTTGGAACAAGAAGATGACAAAAGGGAATTTAATATAAACGCACACGTAGTTTTAGAGGAAGACAAGGCAAAAGGGAAAACAAAGGAAGAAATAGAAAAAGAGATTATAATGCACTGCAAAAAATACTTGGACAGCTTTAAGGTTCCGCAAAAAGTCATCTATTGTAAAGAAGTGCCAAAAACAGATTCAGGTAAAACAAAAAGAAAGGTTTTCAGAAACCGTATAGGTGAAAAAAATGGCTGAATTGATAAATGAAAACAATAGATTGTTTGCATTCCTCAAAAAAGGGTTTTTTCCAAGCATGGTTGTGTTTGGAAAGCTGGAAAACTATTTTAAAACGCTTGAAAGCAAAAACTGCTTTGTAATAGTTTCAGAAACAGTTTACAAAAACTATGGGAAAACATTGAAAAGCCAACTGCGATTTGAAGACCGTGACATATTTTTCCAAAGCGAAGAGCCAACACTTGAGTCCTTGAAAAAATGCAAGCAAATGGCTACAGCAAAACAGTATGAATTCATTCTTGGATTTGGAGGCGGCTCAGTAATGGACCTGGCAAAAGCGGTAAAAAAAGAAACAAACCTAAAACTTTTGCTTGTGCCAACAACTCCCGGAACAGGTTCAGAAGCAAGCCCTTACTCGGTCTTCGTTGACAACCAAAAAAACAAAACAGTTTTAAGCAGTTATATGCTTTTGCCAGATGCGGTTGTGCTAGACCCGACGCTTTTGAAAAGCTTGCCAAAAGAGCTTTTAGGATACTCTGCAATAGACATACTTGGACACAGTATTGAAGCACTGTTTTCAAAGTTCTCAAACCCTGTTTCAGATGCAATAGCAATTGCGTCAATTGAAATGGTTTTCAACACCGAAAAAGAGGAAAAAGAAATGCTTCAAAAAATGCAGACAGCAGGATTTCTTGGAGGCCTGGCACAAGGAATGGCTTCAACAGGCTTAGCCCATGCATTGTCACATTACTTTGGGCCAAAATATGGCATCCCACATTCAAAAGCTGTTTCAATTTTCCTGAAAGATGTTGTTGAACTCAACCTAGAGAATTCAGATGCAGGAAAAAAACTTCCAAAAGCAGGGCAGCTGACAAAAAAAAAGCTTGTGCAAGGAATTGACAGGATTTTCAAGGCGTTTGGAATAATGGAAAGCAAAATTGAGGTTGAAAGCTTTGATGTAAAAAAATGTGTTGAACACGTGAAAAAAGATGCTTGCACTTTGACAAACCCTTTCAGGCCAAGCGAGGAACAGATTGAAGCAATAATCAAAAAACACATTGTTGAAAAGTGAAGAGGCAAAATACCTCCGTTGGTGAAAAAAATGAAGGTTGACAAACTTCTTGAAAAAGAACCATTCAAGCTAAAGCAAGAGGAAAAAGAAAAGCCTTTCCTTGAAGCTATGCAGGAATCAATGAAATGGCATTACGGCAATTGCCCTGAATTTAAAAAATTTGTTGACTCACAAGATTTTAACATTGAATCAACCTACAAGCTTGAAGACATGCCTTTTCTGCCTGTTTCAATATTCAAAGAAATGGAACTGATTACTGGACCAAAAGAAAAAATCAAGAACACTATTTTTTCATCTGCAACAAACTCTGGAAAGCCAAGCAAAATAGCATTGGATAAAATAACAATGAAAAGGCAGCAGATTGCATTGAAAAAAATACTGTCAACATTCCTTGGAAACGAAAGAAGGCAGTTTATTGTTTTGGATACCAAGGAAACCGTGCAAAAAAATGGCTCAAGCATTTCTTCAAGGGCTTCAGCCATCAGGGGAATGGCACAGTTTGCAAAATCAATGCACTTTGTATTGAATGACAAGCTTGAATTTGAACCAAAGCTGTTTAAACAAGCGGTTGAAGAAATTGGCAAAAATGAGAAAATATGCTTTTTTGGATTCACCTGGCTTGTATACAAAACATATCTTGCAATAAAAGAAAACAAAAGGCATTTGCAGGAATTTGAAAAAGTACTGCAAAAGCTCGGCAAAGGCAGAAAGGTTTTGCACATTGGTGGATGGAAAAAGCTGAAGGATATGGCAGTTGAAAAAAAGCAATTTAATTCAAAGATAGGCAAGTTCTTTAAAGCCGAAGACACCATAGACTTTTATGGAATGACTGAACAGCTTGGAACAGTTTACGCAGACTGCAGCCAAGGCTATAAGCATGCGCCACTGTACTCAGAAATCATAATAAGGAATCCGGAAACATTTGAATCAGCAGGAGTTGGTCAGCCAGGTCTGATACAGCTTTTGACCCCTATTCCAAACAGTTATCCCGGCATTTCAATACTTTCAGAAGACATTGGAGAGCTTTTAGGCATTGACGACTGCAAATGCGGACGAAAAGGAAAATATTTTGTGTTTAGAAAAAGGCTTGAAAAGGCGCCAATAAAAGGATGCGGTGACACTCTATGAAAGTGGTTTTCAAAAATGGAAAAATTGTTGATGAAGAATGCAAAAACTTTGACAACTTGATTGAAGAGCTAAAAGCAAGCCAGAATTTCATACAATCGCTTGAAATGCCTGATCTTTTAAAATTCATTGACAAGGCAGCCAAGTATTGGGAAAACAACAAAGAGCTTGAAAAAAAAGCAGGCGGAACCCTAAAACACCTTGCAGGATACATGAAAAAAGAAAACTCAGAGCAAATGCTGAACTTTTCTCTCAGAGGAAATTATAAAATTCTTGACAAGTTCATTGATTTAGGAAACGCAAAATATGTGTACCATTGCCAGCCCAGAGGCCTGGTATCACACTGGCTTCCCGGAAACGTTGCTTTTTTGGGCTTTTACTCAATACTGCAGGCACTGCTTACAAAAAATGTTTCGCTTGCAAAGGCTTCCCCAAAAGCATTCAAAGAACTCTTGTTCCTGCTTGAATCCTTAAACAAAGTGAATACTGAAAAGATAAAAGGAAACGAGCTGTTAAAGTCAGTTTATGTTGTGCTGATTGACAACAATGACAAGGAAAACCAGGAAAAGATGTCACAGGCTGCAGATGTAAGAATCGCCTGGGGCAGCCACAAGGCAATCAATGCAATAACCTCACTTAAAAAAAACATTTTTTGCGAGGACATAATCTTTGGACCAAAGTATTCTTATGGCTTGATTGGCAAAGAAGCCTTGGAAAACTACAAAAAGATTGCCGGCAAGCTTGCTTTTGACGTCTGCACCTTTGACCAGTATGCCTGTTCTTCACCACACACTGTGTTTGTGCAGGAATCGGATGAAGTTTCTGCTGAAAAGTTTGCAGAAGAGCTTGCAAAAAGCATTGGCTTTGTTACAAAAAAGTTTTTGCCAAAAGAAGACAAGAATCCGGGAAAAAAAGTAGAGATTTTGGCAGCAAGAGCAAAAGGCAGCATGACTGGAAAAGTGTTTGCCTCAAAAAACACAGACTGGACTGTTGTCTACAGTGAAGAAAAAGGGCTTTCAGACGCCTGCTTTTCAAGAGTTATTTTTGTCAAGCCAATAAAAGACTTAAAAGAGCTTGGCGAATACAACGACAGGAGAAAACAAACAATCGGAATGGCTCTCGAATGCCAAAACAGAGGCGAAATAGTTGACTTTATTACAAAAAAGGGAGTGGACAGATGCCCTCAGTTTGGTGAAATGACCTTTTATGAGATTCCATGGGATGGCTTCTTTGCATTGGACAGAATGGTAAGGTGGGTGAGTCTTTATAAAAATTGAATTAATTGACTTGAGAATGGACTGGAAAGCCCAGTTTGACTTTATTGCTAAGACTTATGCCAGGGGAAAGAACTACATTTTGAACAACAAAGAATTTTTCGAGTGGTTTTTCTTCAACCCTTTTGCAAAAGGAAAAAGTAGTTTCATGGTAATAAAAAAAGGTGAAGAAATTATCTCAGAGATGGGTTTTGTGCCAACAAAGCTAAAGTTTTTTGAAAAAACAATTAACAACACAAACCTTGTAAACCTAATGGCCTTGGAAGAATACAGAGGCAGGGGTACTGGGTATTTTCTCTACAAAGAAGTAGAAAAATTTGCCGATGTTTGTACAAACACTGGCTATGGGCCACTAGTTTATGATTTTATAGACAATATGGGCTGGAACAAAATGCTAGCCCTTCAAAGATTTGTTTTTATTTTGAATGAGGAAAAGACAAGCAAGCTTGCCAAAAAGCTTACTCCAAAAAGCATTTTACCAGAAAAAACTGAAGAAAAGAACAAGTCGTTTGAAAGAATAAAACAGTTTGGCCAAGAAACAGAAGTATTTTGGAAAAAAGTAAAAAACAGATACCCTATAACAATTGAAAGAAGCCAAACTTATTTGAACTGGAGGTTTGCAAACCATCCAATAATAAGTTACCATTGCCTTGAAGCAAAAAAAGAAGAAGAACTACTGGCCTTCATTGTACTGCACTTTGAAGAAGCAGAGGGCTTCAAAATTGCCAGAATAATTGACTTTGTTTCAACAGATGAAGCAGAGCAATACAGTTTGCAACAAGCGATTAAATACTGCGAGGAAAACAAAGCCGACCTGATTGATTTCTTTTTCACAGGCGACTTCCATGTTGAATCGCTAAAAAAAACAGGCTTCAAAGAGGCAAACAAAAAACCATATTCTTTGATTCCAATATTGTTTAACCCAATTGACAGGAAAAGGAAAAACATCAATTTTGCATTCAAGCTTGTTAACGAAGACCTTTACGATGAAAGAATTAACGATATAAACAACTGGTATATAACCAAAGGCGACGGAGACCAGGACAGGCCAAATTAGGTGATGCAAAAATGCGGAAAAAATTTGTTTTGGCAGTTATCACGGCAAGGGCAGGCAGCAAAAGAATTAAGGGCAAGAACCTAAGGACACTGGCAGGAAAGCCCCTGATTGCGCACACCATTCGAGCAGCATTGAATGCAAAAGGGATTGATAAAGTAATTGTTTCAACAGATAGCGAAAGGATTGCAAAAATAAGCAGGAAGTTTGGGGCAGATGTTCCCTTCATGAGGCCAAAAGAGCTGTCAGGAGACAAGGCAAACAGCTTTGATGCCATAAGGCATGCCATAAAAGAATTTGAAAAAATTTATGGCAAGAAAGTAAGCCATATAGTGCTATTGCAGCCAACCTCCCCATTTAGGGAAGCAAGGCATATTGACAAGGCATTAGAAAAGTTTTTTGAATCAAAGGCAAATTCACTTTTCTCTGTTGTAAAAGCAAAAGATGGAAACAAGTTCCTGGTTTATCTTAAAAAAGGAAAGCTTTGCTTTGGAAAAGGGCAAGGCAAGCTGTTTGCATTAAACGGAGCCATATATATTTATGACAAGCCAACAATCTTTGCAAATGAAGAATATGCTATTGGAAAGAAAAGTGTTTTGTTTAAAATGCTTCCAAAAGAATCAATTGACATTGACACAGAAGAAGACTTCAAAAAGGCAGAAAAAATAGCGAAAAAATAGGCAAAAAAGCAGGGCTGATTCGCTTATTGCACCAAAAGGGATTTATAAGGAAAAACAGCAAATTCTTAGTATACAGGGCTTTTTAGAGGTATTTTAGTGAATTTTACAAATCCATTTAGTGAAGTTTATAGTTCAGGACAATATAGGCAGCCATATGAACATAAACTAGCGGATTTTCCAATCATAATTGACGCAGAGGCAACCAACTGCTGCAATCTTGACTGTGTAATGTGTGCAAGGCAGATAATGAAAAGGAAAACAGGCAAAATGAGCATGGAATTGTTCAAAAAGATTGCTGATGAAGCAGCTGCAGAAGGCTGCAAAGGATTAAGGTTTATAAGATACGGAGAACCATTGCTGAATGAAAAAATCTTTGAAATGATTGCTTATACAAAGAAAAAAGGACTGCTTGCACATATGACAACAAACGGCCTGCTGTTAAACGATGAAAAAATAAAAGCAATTTTTGACACAGGACTTGACTCAATAATTTTTTCATTGCAGGGAACAACAAGACAGGAATATGAATTGATGAGAAACAATAAACAATACGACCTGCTTGAAAGCAACATAAAAAAAGTCACCGAAGAAAGAAAGAAAAGAAATTCAAACAAGCCATTTATTCAGGTTACAACAACAATATTGGATGAAACAGACAAGCAACTCAGGATATTTTATGAAAAGTGGGAAAAAATAGTTGACAAGGTTGACAACTGGCATACAACCCTTGAAAGATTGAAAGGAATAGAAAGGGCAGAAAAGCTGTTTGCAAGGCAAAAGATTAATGAAACAATTCCCAAATGGGAAAAAAATACAGGTAGAAACTGGAGATGCAATGAGGTAATGACAAAGCTGAGTGTTGACTGGGACGGCGTTGTAACCGCCTGCTGCGGAGACTTTGACAGAAATTTAGAAGTTGGAAATCTGGAAAACAACAGCCTGAAAGAAATCTGGAACGGAAAAAAAATGAATTCTTTAAGAGAAACTCTTGGAAAAGGGCAAAGAGACAAAATTCCATTCTGTTCAAAATGCAGTTCAAAATTTTAGGAAGATTAAAATGAAACAAATAAAAATTAGCCAAAAAGAAATCGGAAAAGGAGATCCCTGCTTTATAATTGCAGAAGCTGGCGTAAACCACAATGGCAATTTAGAAATTGCAAAAAAAATGGTTGACGCCGCCGTAGAAGCAGGTGTTGATGCGGTAAAATTTCAAAGTTTCAAATCAGAGGAATTGGTTACGAAAGGCGATGGCATGGCAGAATACCAGCAGCAGAATGTTGGGAAGCAGGAGTCACAACTGGAAATGCTTAAAAGGCTGGAATTAAGGCAAGAAGACTTTGAAGAGTTAAAAGTATACTGTAATGAAAAGGGCATAATGTTTTTGACCACCCCGCACGTCGGCGGGGAAACGCTGGACTATGTTGACAGACTTATTCCTGCTTTCAAAATTGGAAGCGGAGACCTGACAAACTTGCCATTCCTTGTAGAGGTTGCTGGAAAGGGCAAGCCGATAATTCTTTCAACAGGAATGTCTACAATGGAAGAGGTAAAAGAAGCCCTGAATTTGCTTTACAAAGAGGGCAACAGGCGAGTTGTGATGCTGCACTGCACAAGCAGCTATCCCTGCAAGTTGGAGGACATTAATCTCAGAGCAATGATCTCAATGCAGGAAGAGCTCGACTGCCTTGTTGGATACTCAGACCATAGCCAGAGCAAGAGTGTGCCAATAATGGCCTGTGCTCTTGGCGCCGTTGTTATAGAAAAGCATTTTACTCTTGACAAGAACATGATAGGACCGGACCACAAGGCATCGTTTGACCCAGAAGAGTTAGCGGAAATGGTTGCAAGCATAAGGAAGCTGGAGGAAAAGCTTGAAGGCAAAACTCTGAAGCCAGAAGAACTCGGCAGTGCAATTGAAAATACAGAAGAAGCGGAAAAAGCATTGGGCTCTGCGGAAAAAAAGCCTGTTAAGTCAGAAGAAGATATTCTAAAGCACGCCAGAAAAAGCATTGTGGCTGCAAAAGATATTGCCAAAGGAAGCGAGATTGTATCAGAAATGATTTGCATTAAAAGGCCGGGAACAGGAATTAAACCAAAGGACCTGAAAAAAGTTATTGGAAAAAAAGCAAGGCACAAACTTAAGGAAGATTCATTGATATCCTGGAGTGACTTGGAATGAAAAAAGTTTGCGTTTGCACAGGTACAAGGGCAGAGTACGGACTGCAAAAGCCGGTGATGCTTGATATAAAAAAAAGCAAAAAACTTAAACTACAGCTAGTGGTTTCAGGAATGCATCTGCTGCCAAGATTTGGCAACTCCATAGAGCAGATTGAAAAAGACGGCTTTAAGGCTGATGAAAAACTCGACATTTTTGTTGACAATGATTCAGGGCTTGCAGCTGCACAGTCAATAGGCAACGGCTTAAAGACTTTTGCAGAGGCCTTTGACAGGCTTAAGCCAGATGTTGTAATGTTATTGGGAGACAGAATGGAAACTTTTGCGGCTGCCGTAGCCGCTTCGGCTATGAACATTCCAATTGCACACATCCACGGTGGAGATACTGCACAAGGTGGTCTGGATGAAATCTTCAGGCACTGTATAAGTAAGTTTTCGCACCTTCACCTTGCAGCAACTGAGAAAAGCGCGTCCAAAATTGGGAAAATAGGCGAGGAAAAATGGCGCATTCACGTTGTGGGAGCACCAGGTCTTGATGACATCAAAGAAAAAAGGTTTACGGCAAAAAAAGAGCTGTGTAAAAAATTAGAATTGGACTGCGGCAAACCTGTTTTACTTGTGCTTCAGCACAGTGTTTCCACCCAGCCGGAGAACGCCGGCCGACAGATAGCTGAGACTATGAAAGCTGTTAAGGAACTTGGAATGCAGACTGTTGTGATTTACCCAAACTCCGATCAGGGAGGGCGAGCAATCATTGAAGAGATTGAAAAGAATAAAAAGCTTCCATTTATAAAAGTATTTAAGAATCTTGGCAGGCAAGACTTTCTGGGAATGATGAATCTTGCAAGTGCAATGGTTGGAAACAGCAGTGCCGCTATTATTGAAAGCGCCTTGTTCAGGCTGCCTGTAGTCAATGTGGGAGAGAGACAAAAAGGCAGGGAAAGGTCCGACAATGTTTTGGATGCAGGATACAAAAGTGATGAGATTGCAGAAGCCATTAAGAAGGCTTTGAAGGATAAAGATTTTTTAGAAAAAGTGGAAAAAAGCCAGTCACCATATGGTCAAGGCAGGACAGGCAGGAAAATTGTGGAAATTTTGGAAAGATTAAAGATTGATGAAAGGCTTTTGCAGAAGAGGATGGTGTAAGAGAGATGGCTGAGAAAAGGTTCAAAAATTGGGAGAGGCCAGAGATTAAGGAAGGCAAACTCACCAAGTACAACTGGATGGTGCAGAATGTCTCCGGCCTTAAACTAGGGCCTAAGACAGACATTGGGGCATTCACTTACATTAATGCAAAAAACAGGGTTGAAATTGAGGAAGACGTTCAAATTGGATCACATTGCAGTATTTATAGCGAGTCAACAATTGATGGAAAAAAAGGAAAAGTTGTCCTTGAAAAAAATTGCAAAATAGGTTCGCATAGTGTTATAATGCCAGGGGTAACAATAGGTAAAAATAGTGTTGTTGGAGCGCACAGTTTTGTCAATAAAGACATTCCTGCAAACGTTGTAGCATTTGGCAGGCCGGCAAAGCCACAAAAAAAATTGGAAAGTGATTGAAGTGGGATGGAAAGTGCCATTGTTCAAAATTTATACCGATGAAGAAGATGCCAAAATCGTTGAAAAGATTGTCAAAAGAGGCAGCCATTGGGCAGAAGGCCTTGAAATCAGGGCATTTGAAAAAGGGCTTGAACAATATCTTGGAGCAAAACATGTACTGACATTCAACTCCGGGACAAGCGCCTTGCATGCTTTGCTGCTTGCCAGTGAAATTAAAGGAAAGGAAGTTATAGTGCCGTCTTTTACATTCATTTCAACAGCAAATGCAGTAGTGCTTGCAGGAGGAAAACCTGTTTTTGCAGAACTGGAACCGGAAACATATGCCCTTGATGCAGAAGATGTTGAAAAAAGGCTAACAGGCAAAACAGCTGCAATACTTCCAATGCACTATGCCGGAATTCCTGCAAGAGACATTAAAAAGCTGAAGGAAATGGCTGAAAGCAAAGAAATTCTTCTTGTTGAAGACGCAGCAGAGGCATTTGGGACCAAAAAAGACGGAAAAATGGCAGGAACTTTTGGCAATGCAGGCATGTACAGCTTTTGTCAGAACAAAATCATAACAACGGGTGAAGGCGGAGCCATTGTAACCGAAAACAGCAAGGTTTTTGAAAAACTCAAGCTTTTGAGATCACATGGAAGGGTTGAAACAAAAGAAGGTTACTTTTCAAGCAATTACCAAGAAGATTATAGTTGCATTGGCTACAACTACAGAATGCCATCAATGCTTGCAGGACTTGGCTCAAGCCAGCTAAAAAAAGCAGACAAGATTATAGCAATGAGAAGAAAAAAAGCAGAACAGTTTAGCAAAAGGCTTGCAGAAATAAGCGAAATAATTATTCCAAAAGAGCAAAAAGGCAGTTTTAATGTTTATCAAATGTACACAATTCAGGTTGAAGAAAACAAAAGGAATGCATTGCAAAATTATTTGGCCGAAAAGGGAATCATGACAAAGGTTTACTTTGAGCCAGTGCATTTGAAAACAGCTTACAGAAAGCAATTTGACTGCAGGAAAGGAATGCTTCCGATTACTGAAAAGATTGCAAAAAAGGTTTTAACCCTGCCATTTCATGCAAAAA